>NZ_JBFTHF010000003.1:0-517998 GCF_056394105.1 Arthrobacter sp. 10T419
GAATTTCTTGATCGTTGCGATGCGGGCCAGTCTTAGATCGCCGGGATCGGCCGTGGTTTCGAGCAAGGAGCTGACCAGGGCCGTCATCATCGACCGGACGACCGGTTGGAGATGCTGCATCTCCTGCGCTATGGCTGTCCGCTGCCAGCCGGACAGGGCTGGCATGATCAGCCCACGTATTAGGGGGTTTGCCCTGATGTCGCCCAGCCCCTGGAGCCGTTTGACTGATCTGTCGTCCAAGCCCAGCAGGCCTCGATCGAATCGGACCCGCACCGCGCTTAAGCCTGCCGGCGCATGGAAGTTGCCCGGCAGGGAAAGATCAAAGAACCTGGCCGTTCCGGGAGAGACGGCCTCGGAGCGTCCCGAGAAGCTGAACTTGTCACACGAAGTCCTGAAGTACACGAGCCAGTCGCTCGGCCTTGTATCCCCGTTCCAGTAGCAACTGGCGGGTTCATTCGTGACGTCAACAAGGCTGAACCCGGTGCAATCGAGGCTCATGGCGGTCGGATTGAAACCTGGACGCACGAGCCTTTCGGTTTTTTCCAGCCGAACAGGAGCATCAATGGCGCTGCCGTACCAGCTCCGCCAATGTTCGAATTTTTCCTCGGGCTTCAGCCCGGGGGGAACACTGTAGCGTCTGATCTGGCCGTGCGGTGACGCGTCCGGACCGCCGGCAACGACGTTGCCGCGAGATATGTTTTCCATGGGCTTGGAACCTTCCAGCCGAACCGAGACTCAATGTGCCAGCATGCAGCAAAAAGATTGAGTACGTTCTACGAACACCTAGTTCATCTGTTCGCTATCGACCCTCAAAGAACAATGACGTTCCAAGACAGTCATAGACTCCGGGCGGGCCAGGGGTGCCACGCTTGGCCGAAACGAGTCGACCATCCTTCCGACGGTATAGAGAGCCCAGGGCGCCACGACATAGCCCGTGTTCTGCCGTGTTCTGCACGGCGCCGTCCGGGTTCCACGAAGCGTCGTATGGGCCACAACGGCTACTGCTTGAAGGCGGCGTCGAAGGATGTGTTCGAGGCGGGAAAGTCGAACTTCTTCAGGGCGGCGAGGGCCTCCGGTGCTCCATGAAGCCGGTCCATGCCGGCGTCCTCCCATTCGATAGAGATGGGGCCGTCGTAGCCGATCGCGGTGAGCGCCCGGAAAGAGGATTCCCACGGCACGTCGCCGCGGCCTGCGGAAACGAAGTCCCAGCCTCGGCGCGGGTCACCCCAGGGCAGGTGCGAGCCCATCACGGTGTTCCGGCCAGTGGGCCGCAGCTTGGTGTCTTTGCAGTCCACGTGGTAGATCCGGTCCCTGAAATCCCAGATGAAAGAGACTGGGTCGATGCCCTGCCACATGAAGTGGGACGGGTCCCAGTTCAGGCCGAAGGCCTTGCGGTGGCCGATCGCCTCAAGGGCGCGAACGGTGGTCCAGTAGTCGTAGGCGATCTCCGAGGGGTGGACCTCGTGGGCGAAGCGGACCCCGCATTCGTCGAAGACGTCAAGGATGGGGTTCCAGCGGTCCGCGAAGTCCTGGTAGCCGGCTTCGATCACCTTTTCCGGGACGGGCGGGAACATCGCAACGTACTGCCAGATGGAGGATCCGGTGAACCCGACCACCGTATCGACCCCGAGGGCCTTGGCGAGCCGGGCGGTGTGTTTCATTTCCTCCGCGGCGCGGGTGCGGACGCCTTCGGGGTCGCCGTCGCCCCAGACGTGCGCACCGACGATGGCTTCGTGGCGGAAGTCGATGGGGTCGTCGCAGACGGCCTGGCCCTTGAGGTGGTTGGAGATGGCCCAGACTTTGAGGTTGTATTTCTGAAGCACTGCGAGCTTGGACTCCACGTAGCCGGGCTCGTCCCAGCGCCAGGCGTCCAGGTGGTCACCGGAGACGGCAATTTCCAGGCCGTCGTACCCCCAGCCGGAGGCCAAGCGCGCGACTTCGTCGAAGGGCAGGTCGGCCCACTGGCCGGTGAACAGGGTGTAGGGGCGGGGCATATCAGGCTCCTTCGGGACGGTGGCGGGGTCGAGGCTCGAAGCCGATGGCCCGGTAGCACTCGTCGACCAGCTCCATGGTCTGGACGGCGTCGTCGCTGTCGGTGGGCATCGGAACTCCGTTGCGCACCAGTTCGGTGAACGCCTCAAGCTGATAAGTGTAGGACGACCGGGTTCCGAGCTGCTCCACACGCTCTCCCGCGGCTGTCTTCACGAAAAGACGGTCATCTGTGTGCGGGAGAACGAAGTTCGCCACCGTCGCCTGGCCCTTGCTGCCGACGATGGAGTAACTCATCTCCCGGCCCTCCGCCGCCATGTGGCACCGTGCCGATGCAGTCACGCCCGAGGGGTACTCCAGATCGGCATCGACCCACTCGTCCACTTCCGGAAGTCCCGCACGTTCGCCGCCGCGGGCAGCGACGAGCCGGGGCTCACCACCCGCCCACGGAGCTATCGCCCGGACGGCGTGGAGACTGTAACAGCCCAGATCCATGAGGGCGCCGCCGGCGAGGGCCAGCGACCAGCGCGGGTCATCGGGTGCCGGAGCGGGGATCCTCATGATCGTTTCGACCCGCTGGAGTTCCCCGAGTTCACCGGAGCTCAGCAGTTCGTGAAGCCGTCGTGTCACCGGGTGGTAAAGGTAGTGGAAGCCGTCGACGACGGCGACGCCCGCGCGCTTACCGGCGTCGCGCACTTCCCGGGCCTCGGGAGCGTCGGCCGCGAAGGGTTTCTCCGACAGGACGTGTTTTCCGGCCGCAATGGCAGCCAGGTTCCAATGTGCGTGGAGGCCGTTGGCGAGGGGGTTGTAAATGGCCTCCACCTCCGGGTCGGAAATGACGTCGGCATAGGTCTGGTGGACCCGTTCGACGCCGTGCTGCTTCGCGAAATTGTCCGCGCGCCCGCGGTCCCGTGCGGCCACGGCGACCAGGCGTGCGCCCGTCAGCTTGGCGGGCTCAACAATGGAGGTTGGGCTTATGCGGGATGCCCCCAGCACCCCGATCCGGAGCGGATCCGTCATGTCAGGCTCCCTCGTCAACGGGCGACGCCAACTGGATAAGCGTGCCTTTTGCAGCCGCGCTTTCCTCCACCGCGGCCAGGATCCGCTGGACAGCAAGTCCGTCGTCGAACGACGGCGACGGTTCGGCCCCGCTGTTGATGGCCGTCAGGAAGTCCCGAATTTCATGAGTGAAAGTGTGCTCCCAGCCGAGAATGTGGCCCTGCGGCCACCAGGCACCGATGTATGGATGCTCGGGTTCATTAACGAGGATCCGGCGGAACCCCTGTTCCCGCACGGGCACGGTGGCGTCCAGGAAACGAAGTTCGTTCAGGTCCTCCAGATCGAACACGAGCGAGCCCTTGTCACCGTAAATCTCCAGTTTGAGCGAGTTCTTCTGCCCCGTGGCCACCCGGGAAACCTCAACCGAGGCGACCGCCCCGGAGGCCAAAGTCAACGTGGCCCAAGCAGCGTCGTCGACCGTTACTTCCTCCAGCCCCTCCGTCCCCGGGCGGTGCGTCGTGAAGGTGTGCGTCCGCCCGGAAACCTCCGTGACGTGGTCACGCAGCAGGAACAGCACCTGGTCGATCGCATGGGAGGCAATGTCGCCCAGCGCTCCGGAGCCGGCCGCTTCCCGCTTGAGGCGCCAGCTCATGGGCGACTCCGGATCCGCCAGCCAGTCCTGTAGGTACGCTGCACGCACGTGCCGGACGGTTCCGATACGGCCTTCGGCGATGAGTTCCCGCGCCAGGGCGAGGGCCGGGACGCGGCGGTAGTTGAAGCCCACCATGGACTGCACGCCTCCGGCACGGGCCTCGCCTGCGGCCGCGGCCATGGCTTCGGCTTCAGCCAAAGTGTTGGCCAAAGGCTTTTCCACGAGAACATGCTTGCCTGCGGCGAGCGCGGCGACCGCGATTTCCGCGTGGAGCCAACCCGGGGCACAGATGTCCACGATGTCGATGTCCTCGCGGCGTATGACCGCGCGCCAGTCCGTGGACGACTCGGCCCAGCCGTACTTGGCGGCCGCGGCAGCAGCGCCGGCGGAGTTCCGGCCCACGAGGACTTTCTGCTCCAACGGGGGGACGTCGAAGTAGCTGGCGACGTTCCGCCAGGCATTCGAGTGGGCCTTGCCCATAAAGGCGTAGCCGATCATTGCCACGCCAAGGGGCCGGGGTGTGGCGGCGCTTCCCACGGAAACCGTCACTTCACGGCACCGAAAGAAAGTCCGGCGACCATCTGGCGCCGCAGGATGATCATCAGGACAAGAATCGGCGCGACGATGAGCGTGGCGGCTGACGTGATGTTGCCCCAGTCGGTTCCGTACATGCCAGTGAACTGCTGTAGGCCCACCGGAGCTGTCTTGGCACCGCTGCGGGTGAGCGACAGGGCGAAAAGGAACTCGTTCCAGGACAGGACGATCGTCAGCACCGCTGCTGTCGCAACGGATGGCACCAGCAGCGGCCAGATGATCCGCCGCAAGATATTCCAGCTGGAAGCGCCGTCCACCATGGCCGCCTCCTGGATCTCGTACGGGAGCTGCAGGATCGAGCTGCGGAGGATCCACACCACGATCGGCAGATTGAAAGCGGCGTAGGGGACGATGAGCACAGGATAAGTGTCGATGAGGCCAAGACGGCCGGCGAAAACGAAGATCGGGATGACCGCGACAATGGGCGGAAACATGTAGGTGGAGAGAATCCAGGAGGACAACCCCTTCCGCGCGCGGAATTCCCTCATCGTCAAGGCGTAGGCGGCCGGGACCCCGACCGCGATGGCCAGCAATGTCGCGCCAAGGCTCACTACCGCGCTGTTGAGCAGGAGTTGCCCGAAGCTTTCGGATTTTCCGCCGCCGGCCGAGAGGACCGAGGCATAGTTTTCAAGGGTCGGTGTAAACAGCCAGGCCGGCGGAATCTGGTTCGCCAGACCGGCCGGCTTGACAGAGGTGACGAACATGAACAGCAGTGGCACCAGGCCCACAATGAGCCAAGCCCAAAGGAACGTGCGGCCGATGATCACTCGAGCAATCAGGCCTCGCCGAACGGATGGTGAAGTGGTTGTCATTACATTTCCTCAGGATCGGACTGGCGCCCTATGACGCGCAGCATGATCGGTACCAGAAGGGAGAGAATGATCAGGAAGATCACGCCCAGGGCGCAGGCCAGGCCCACGTTGAAGCTTTGAAGTCCGACGCGGAAGATGCCGAGATTGATAATTTCGGTGGACTCGCCAGGGCCTCCGCCGGTCAGGATCTTGAATGCGTCGAAGGTCTTGAACGCCTGGATGGTGCGCAGGACCGCCGCGATAGCAATAAAAGGCATCATCGCCGGCAACGTGATGTGGCGGAACATCTGCCAAGGAGTCGCGCCGTCAACCAGCGCGGCTTCCCGTGGTTCCGCGGGCAGCGACTGTAGTCCCGCCATCAGGATCAGCGCGATGAAGGGCGTCCATTGCCACATGTCCAGGATGATGAGAATGATCCAGGCCGAAGTCGGGTCACCCAGAAGATCGATCCCCCGGGGGAATCCGAGGTAGCCCAGGTAGTAGCCAACCCATCCGTAGTTCGGGTTAAGCAGCTGCTTGAAGACCATCGCAGCGACAGCAGGCGTCACCGCGAAGGGCAGCAGCATCAGCGCCGCCCCCACTTTGTTGGCCGTCGTCTGGGCCGCCAAGGGCAGCGCCAGCGCAAACCCGAGCAGCATCTCAAGGGTGACGGCAACTGCCACGAAGGCGAACGTAATCAGGAACGCATGGCGGACTGAGGCGTTCGTGACTGCCTCGACAAAGTTGTTCAGCCCCACGAATTTTCCGGCGCCGCCGAGGATCTTGTCGTTGCGGAAGGCCGAGTAGAAGATGAAGATGGCCGGAGCGACCGTCATCAGCAGCAGGACGATCATGGAGGGTGCCATGTAGGCCCAGGGGGCCGACCTTCTTTTCCACGACGGGCGCTTCCCGCCGCGCGGAACGGTCGGGTTGTGACCGTTCTCGCGGCGGGAAGGCCGAGTCTGCAATCCAGCATCGGAAACGACTGCTGTGGATTTCATGATTGGTGCTCCTTGGAGAACGTTGATATCACTCAGTAGCCTGCAGACTTAAGGAGGGTGGAAACCTTGCCGGATGCGGTCTTCAAAGCGTCCTGGGGCGAGGAGGAACCCGTAGCCGCATTGTTCACGGCTACAGCAACCTCGTGGCTGACCTCGGTGTAGTTGGTCAGGCGGGCCCGGCCCACGCCTACCTCAAGCGATTTCCCGAGGGTCTCGTAAAACGACGCCATCGGATTGTCGCTCTTGATGGAGGAGTAGACCGAGGAACGGCTCGGGTGGAGGGACTTCGCCGTCATCGCCGTCTGCTGCTCTGCGGCAGTCAGCCAGCTGATCGCCTGGTAGGCCCATTCCTTGTTCTTCGAGTTCTTGTTGACACTCAGCATCCAGGTTCCAAAGTGCGGCCCTGCTGCTTTCGCTTTCGGCACGGGGGCATATCCGATGGTGCCCCCCTTGACGTTGTCTGCCAGTTTGAGGTCGTGGTAGTTGATGGTCATGGCGGTGAGTCCACTGTCGAATGACTCGGCGGTGGTGCCCCAGTCGGCGGAAGTGCTGCCAGGCGGTACATGGCCGCTCTGCGCCAGTTTGGAGTAATAGTTCAAGGCCTCCACACCTTCCGGCGAGTCGAAGGAGAGTTCGAGATCCTGGTTGACAAGGGTGCCGTCGCCGCCGAAGGACGCCAGGAGCGTTTTGAAGTCATCGGTCGCCCAGTCGCCTACACCGGCCATGACCGTCGTGCCGAAGAGCTTCTTGTCAGGCTGGGTGAAGAACTCGGCTGCCTGGGCGTACTCGTCCCAAGTGGTGGGCACCTTCAGGTCCTTGCCGTACTTCGCCTTGAAGTTGGCCTTCTGCTGCGGATCGTTGAAGAGATCGCTGCGGTATGCCAGGACGGCAACATTCGATTGGATGGGAAGCCCGTAAACGTCGAACCCGGCGTTCTTGATCGCGGAGACGTCGGGCTTGGCCGTTTCGTCCGCGTACCGCTTTACCGGCGACTCGGCGTTGTAAACAGCTGTGTCATAAAAGACCTTGGGAACGAAGTCACCCACGTTGGATTCGGGGATCTCAGGGTTCAGGTCCTTGTTTTGAAGGTAAGGACTCAGTGGTTCCAGATTCTGCACCAGGGCAGGTGCCCAAGGCGTGTCGACGACCACGACATCGTAGTAACTGCTGCCCGACGCAAACTCGGAAAAGACTTTCTGTTGTAGAGCGTCATACGGCTGGTTGTCGATCTTAAGATCGATGCCGAACTTTTCCTTGAACTGCGGGACAAGAGACGCCACAGCAGCGCTGTTGGCCTCGTCGGTGGTGTACAGCATCTTGAGTTCGGCCGGTTTCGCAGCGCTGGCGCTGGGGGCCGGGGAGTTGGACGTGCACCCCGTTGTTAGCAGGGCTGCCGTGGCGACGACGCCAAGCCCCGTAACCAGGCGAGATTTGGCCACTCGACTTTGAGTTTTGAACATGTGCCTGTCTTTCGTATCCGGACGTCGGCCCTTGGAACACAGCCGGCATGCTTCCCGTTCGTGCGGACGGTGATCCGTCTCACAACAGACTAGGAGAACTTTTGTCTACGGTCAAGCAAAAGTTGCGCGGACTTTTGTATGCGTCTTGACATAGGCTGTGTGTCCGATGTCATACTCGATACAGGCATCCGGACTAAACCACAGGGCGGGCCGTAAGGTACCGGCCGGCACGCCAACTCAGCGGGCAGTGCTCACCGGGACAAAGATGACAAGAAGGAGTCGCGTAGATGCGTGCAGTAATTCTTCCGGGGGACAAAAAGGTCCTGGTTGCAGACCGTGAACGGCCGGAGCCGGCATCCCATGAAGTCTTGGTGGAGACCCGTGCCTCTGCAATCTGCCGGAGCGATATGAGCCTTTACTATGGCAACCCGATCGTCGGAGGAGACGCCGCCGGGACTGGAGACGTCGTGCCAGGCCACGAGGCCGCAGGGGTAGTGGTGGCGGTTGGAGAAGCGGTCAGTGGCATCCGTGTGGGAGACCGCGTCGCGGCTCATCTTGCTGTCGGGTGTGGCCACTGTGAGTACTGCGGCCAGGGTTACTCGATGCTGTGCGCCGAATGGAGTTGTTTCGGGTTCGACTTCCCCGGAGGGGACGCTGACTATTTCACCATTGCGGCCAGGAATGCTCTGCCGCTGCCTGACCACTTCAGCTTCAAAGCCGGCGCTGTCATGACCGACATGATCGGCAGTCAGTACCACGTGCAGAAAAAGATGGGAGTCAGCGGCAACAAGACCGTCGCCGTCATTGGCCTCGGCCCCATGGGGTCGGCGGCCGTTCTCGTAGCCAAAGCCTTCGGTGCCCGCGTGATTGCCGTCGACATCCTCGATGAGCGTTTGCAGCAAGCGCGTGCCCTCGGCGCGGACGACGTCGTGAACAGTAAAGATTCGGACGCCGTCGAAGCGATCCTCGCCATGACCGGCGGCCGCGGAGTTGAGGCGGCAATCGACTGTTCCGGCAACCCGGCGGGCCAGAACACCGCTTTGGACGCCGCGGCGAAGCTGGGATGCGTTGCTTTTGTCGGCGAGTCCCGTGCCACACAGATCAACCCCAGTGACCAGGTCATCCGCAAACTCCTCACCGTGGTCGGCGGTTGGTACTTCCCAATCGGTGAATGGCAGGAGATTCTGCGCTTTGTCGACGACAACAAGGTCGACGTCGAAGCGATTATCAGCCATGAATATTCACTGGAAGATGCCGAGCAGGCCTTCGGCGCCTTCGACCGGCGTGAGACCGAAAAAGCCGTATTTGTGTGGAGCTAACCCCGCACCCGGCACCTAGGAAAAGGACAAGCAACATGTTCCGCTATACCGCAGAGATCCTCCCGTACCACGACATGTCCCTTGAAGAGGCACTCAGAGACCTAGCTGACATCGGCTTTAAGGAGGTCAACCTATGGTCTTCGGCGGCTCCCTTGGCTCATCACGTCAACCCGGGGGACGACCCCGGAAAGATCCGCGACCTCCTCGATAAGTACGGAATGAAGCCTTCCGGTCTCACCGTCTATGGAAAGAACCAGGACGAGATACTGGAACGCGTTGAGTTCGCTTCCCAGTTGGGGATCGACACCGTCATCTTCGATTGCGAAGCAAACTACCCGGACTTTGTCGGGTCCTTTCTGCCGCCGATAGTGGAAGCAGGGGCCCGCGCAGGTGTGCGGATTGCGGTTGAGAACCACCTGACGGTTCCCTTTTCCGCCGACTTTGAAGCGGGGGGCAACGAAGACAAACGGTGGGACGAGGGTGTCGACACGTTCGCCCAGATCAAGCGCCTCGTGCGCGACATCGACGACCCTTACCTGGGCGTCTGCCTGGCGCCGCCCCACCTGTGGGTCATGCAGGAGACGATCAGCGAGGTCATCACGTTCCTGACCGAACGCAAGAGGCTTTTCTACTACTACATCTGGGACGTCGACCGCGGCTACCGCCACGGTGTGGATGGCTTGAACTTCGGGCCCGGCGAGAAGCAGCTGCCCTCACCCGAGGGGACACTGGACCACAGATTCCTGCTGTCAGAACTGCACCGCGCAGGATACCAGGGCGCCGCCAGCCTGAAGTGCCACGGAACTCACGGGTGGAGCCTGGAGAAGATCGGCCGTGAGCTCCGGGCTTCGGATGCCTACGTCCGCGACGCCTACAATGCATTAGCCACGTATGGCGACCGTGAGCGGCGCCAATAGTCGCGGGCAGAGGGCTCGCGGGTTCGGAAACTTCGGGCTGGTCTCCGGTTAACGGACGCAGGGCGACTTTTGGTTTGATGGTAGAAGGAACTCAAGCAGCGGTAAGCCCGGGTCATGAGGGTTCGACGACAAAAACGGCTCCCGCAGGCGCGAGGAGCCCCAGCAGTAAAGGCCTTTGATTACCTTGACGCAGACGGTGGCTGACGGAGGCCGCAAATCTCCACGCACGAAGGTCACAAAACCGACGCCAGGATTCGGTGCCAGCGAACTCTTTCAAATATTAAGGGATGGACGGCCGCGGACACGTTCGGAGTTGTCGGCAGCGACTGGCTTTGCGCGCTCGACGATCACTTCCCGCATAGATGAGCTGATTGACACTGGTTTCATTGCCCCGGTGGGAGATGCTGCGTCGACCGGCGGCCGGCCGTCGGCGCTGGTGGCTTTCAACCCGGCAGCGCGCCTGGTGGCAGCGGCGGACATCGGTGCCACCCACGCGACGGTGGCCTTGCTCGACCTGGCCGGGAGTACCTTGGCCAAGGTCACGGGAGAAATCCAGATCGCAGCAGGGCCGGAGCCTGTCTTGGAAAGGCTTGTGGAGACGGTCAATGCCCTCCTGGACGGGCTGGGGCGGGAGAAGGATGATGTCATCGCAGTGGGTATCGGCCTTCCCGGTCCGGTGGAGCACTCGTCCGGAAAGCCGTCGCAGCCGCCGATCATGCCGGGCTGGAACGGCTTCGATGTTCCACGCTACATCCAGCGCAGCTACGATGTGGCGGTCCTAGTGGACAACGACGTCAACATCATGGCCCTAGGGGAGCGCGCGGCGGCTTGGCCCGAGGTCGACAACATGATCTTCCTCAAGGTCGCGACAGGCATCGGATCCGGCATCATCAGCAGCGGGCAGTTGCAGCGCGGTGCCGACGGTTCGGCGGGCGACGTCGGGCACATCTCAATTGCGAGGGCAGCCGGCATCGCCTGCCGCTGCGGCAATGTCGGATGCCTCGAGGCAGTCGCCGGCCGACCTGCCATCGCAGCGGCCTTAAGGGCGGAAGGCGTCGAGCTGGAGCGGGACGGGGATGTTGCCGCCCTTGTCCGGCAGGGCAACCTCCTTGCGGGCCAAGTTGTACGGCAGGCCGGGCGGGATATCGGTGAAGTTCTCAACATGTGCGTCAGCATCCTGAATCCATCGCTGATCGTCATTGGCGGCTCCATGGCTGACGCGAGCGAACAGCTGATTGCCGGGATGCGAGAGGTCGTTTATTCGCGGTCTACCCCGCTGGCGACGCAACACTTGTCGATTGTTCAAGCCCGAACCGGGGCCGACGCCGGCGTCATTGGGGCAGGCATCATGGCTATCGACTACGTTCTTGCCCCGGAAAACCTGGACGCCTTGACCGCAACTTATTCGCGTTGACGAGCGGGTATTTCCACCCCAAAACGCTCTCCGCGTGGAAGCCCTGGGACAGTACGACATAGACCGGGCAGGTAATCTGCGAGACGACCGCGATCGGGGCGCTCAATGTCCGGTGGCGGAGAGGCCTGTCGGAGCTTCGGAAGAACCATCCCACCCACACACCCCTTATCGGGCAGTCCCCGTTCTCGCTTAGAAAGTTGATGTCGAGGCTCGTCGGGGACAGTCGCCTCTCGCGGTGACACGGTGCGCTACTTAGGGTCCGAAGGCTCCCTTCCGGGTCTGCCTATTTCGGCATTGTGATCCCCAGCCTTGCCATGCGGCGGTAGATCGTCGCCCTGCTGATGCCCAGTTCTGCTGCGGCCGCGCTTACGGTAACTCCGTGCTTGGAGAGACAGCGGACGATCTCGTCGCGTTCCACCGCCTCGATCCGACTCAGGTGCCGGCCGCTCCCGCCCAGAAGGTAGGCCGGCAGATGATGGACGTCGATGGTCTCTGTCTGGACAGCGGCGGCGTGGATGACGGTGAAAAGCTCGTCAATGTTGTCCGGCCAGCTATGGGCGATCAATGCCTTTTCCACGGCGCCAGTGAAGTGGATTTCCCGCAGGCGGGTTTGGCGGGCGGCGTACCTGGCCAAGTGCAGGACATCCTCGCCGCGTTCCCGCAGAGCGGGAACAGAGATCACCGTGTCGACCATGGAGGCCAGGGGTTGCGGGATACCGTCGTGACTCGCAGCTGTGACGGCCCACGCGAGCGTTGGCCCGCTCCCGCTGTGGGGTAGGGGAAGCGACCGAACTGCGTCCTGGGCCCGGGCGTGGAGCTCTTGCGCTGCCCACGCGGGCAGCAGGTCTACGTTTTCGACTATGACAGCGGTTGCCGGTTTGGCCAGTTCAGGGGCCCACAAGGACAGCCAGGCGTCGACGTCGGCCGGGGCGGGGGCGGCCGCTGAGATGATACGGCTCCCGGGGTGAATTTGCCGCAAGGCCTGGGCCAGCAGAGTTGCGCGCCCCGTACCCTGCTCCCCTACGGCGGCAGCTACTCGTCCGGCCGCCAGGGCCTCGGTCGCCTGGTCGAGGGCGTTCGTCCAGGCCGACGACATTTTGCGGACTGTTCCGGCTGCCGGCTCGAGTTTGCCTCTCTGGATGCGGAAGACGCCGCCCTTTGGTCCGGGTCTTCCCTTGCGGCCCTGTGACCTTGCGAGCATCAGGGCCGAGGTGTTGCCCGCAGCTGATTCTGCTAGCGCCAGGAGCAATTGCGGGGACGAGCGGGACCACGTAGTGATGTTGACACTCCCCTCCAGCAATCCGCTGACCGGGTCGAAGACAGGGACTGCCGCGCAGGTGTAGGTCCGGAGGCTGGCACTGTAGTGTTCTTCCGCGCGGACAAGGGTCGGGATGCGGTCCGCCAGCGCCAATCCCATGCCATTGGTCCCGGCCTCCCTTTCGGAGAATGCGAAACCCGGCGCCAGATGGACCTTGTCGAGCGCCCGCAACAGGGAGGTGTCTCCGCTGAAGCGGTTCAGGAGCAAACCGTTGGCATCGGTGAGCATCAGGCTCAAGGGTTCGTTCGCCAGAGTTCCGTGGAGTCCTCTGAGCACTTCCTGACCGCACTGGAAAAACAGGGAGTCAGTCCCCGTGGAACCAGCCCACATCGGATCCACTTCTTCGGCGGAAACACCGTATTCCTCGCTCCGTTGCCAGGAAGCGAGGAGGCGTTTGGCAGAAGTGTCGAGCTGGCCGGCGTAATCATGCGCCAGGCTGACAGTCCCCTCGTCCTTGTTCGGCATCATCGCCGTCCTCCTCGTCTCCCTACTTCGAGGTTACGTTATCTCGCGATCCCAAGTGGAGGAGGGCCG
Organism: Arthrobacter sp. 10T419; assembly: GCF_056394105.1. Classification (NCBI taxonomy): domain Bacteria; kingdom Bacillati; phylum Actinomycetota; class Actinomycetes; order Micrococcales; family Micrococcaceae; genus Arthrobacter; species Arthrobacter sp. 10T419. Next base: position 12,989 of record NZ_JBFTHF010000003.1, read on the forward strand.
TCTCAAAATGAGACACACACCACATGTTGACAGCTGTTCGACCAGCCTAGTCTCGATGGTGTCGCGACTACGGCAGTCGCCAGAAGGAGACCGGACATGTATAGCAAAGACGGCGAAAACTACTTCATTGTTGACGCCCACGTCGCATTGTGGGACGCCCGCCCGGAAAACCAGCGGAATATCCATGGCAAGCAGTTCATCGATTGCTTCTACGACTACCACCGCAACCTCGGCCCGGACGAGGAACACTGGTCCTACGAGGAATTCCTTTACCAGGGCGGCGAACGCCTCATGAAGGATCTGTTCGAGGACGGCTACGTCGACCACGCGATCTTTCAGCCGGCCTACCTCGGCGCGTTCTACAAGAACGGATTCGCGCAGGTGGAGGAGGCGTACGGCCTTGCCGCGGCGAATCCGGGCAAGCTGACATACAACCACTGTTATGACCCCCGCGATGGTGAGGCAGGCCTTGACCGGCTCCGCGCGGACCACGAGAAGATGCAGTTCAAGGGGGTCAAGCTCTACACCGCTGAATGGCACGGAGAGTCCCGCGGCTTCAAGCTCTCGGACCCCTGGTCCTACCGGTATTTCGAGGAGTGCCGCAAGCTCGGGATCAAGAACGTCCACATTCACAAGGGTCCTACTGTCCGCCCGCTGGACCGGGACGCTTTCGACGTCGCTGACGTCGACCACGCCGCTTCCGACTTCACCGACCTGAACTTTGTGGTCGAGCACGTCGGCCTGCCCCGGCTGGAAGACTTTTGCTGGATCGCTACCCAGGAACCCAACGTTCATGGCGGCCTGGCCGTCGCGATGCCCTTCATGCACACCCGGCCGCGGTACTTCGCCCAGATCATCGGCGAGCTCATCTATTGGATCGGGGAGGACCGCATCCAGTTCTCCAGCGACTACGCCATCTGGTCACCCCGCTGGCTGATTGAGCGGTTCGTCGACTTCCAGATCCCGGGAGACATGACCGAATACGCCCCGCTCACCACTGCCCAGAAGAAGAAGATCCTGGGACTCAACGCCGCGAAAATGTACGACATCCCGGTGCCCGCAGAGCTCCAACTCCCCGACGCGGACGAGACAAAGACAGGGCCGCGACAGCCCGAACGCGCCGACCTGGCGGGCGTCCGGTGACAGCTCTGCACGTCGATCCTGCAGCTGAAACCCGCTGGGATGTGACCGAGGAGGACGTCCGCCGTGCCTTGGACTCGGTTTTCGACCCGGAACTGGACGAACCGATCACTGATCTTGGCTTCGTTCGTTCCCTCAAGGTCCAGGCCGGTGTCGGCGGTGCACGGGTGGAAGTTCACCTGCGCCTGCCCACCTCCTTCTGCTCGCCCAATTTCGCCTATCTGATGGCGTCCGACAGCAAGGACGTGATCTCGGCGCTGCCGACTGTGACGCAGGTGGTCGTCGAGCTGGACGATCACCACGACTCCGACCTCATCAACGCCGGGCTGGCCGCGGAGGCAGGGTACCGCGGCACTTTCCTGCACGAGGCTGAGGACAGTCTGGAAGAGCTGCGGTGGACGTTTCGTCGCAAGGCTCACACCGCTGCAATGGAGCGATGCCTTACTGATCTCCTGCGTGCCGACGCAAGTCTCGTGGAAACGGAGCTGGGAACCATTCGACTCTGGGACCTTCCGGCTGGAAGGAACAAGGAAGCGCTGCTGCGCCGACGGTCAGCGCTTGGCTTGCCCGAGGCGGCGGATTCGATTGTCCTAGTTAACCACGAAGGGCACCCTTATCCCCCTGATGCCGTTCCGATGGCACTGCGCCGGGCCCGCTCGACCCGCATTTCCATTGACGGGAACGCGCATTTTTGCCGGGGTCTGCTGCGCACACGCTATGAAGGATCCGGCGCAGACCAGAGCGGGCGGCCCGATGGCGCCGAGCCCGCAGACCACCACGAACTACTTCCGCTAATAGTCAAGGAGATTCACCCATGAGCACCATGCGAGCCGTCCAGGTCGTTGGCTACCACAACGGCCTGAAAATGGCAGAAGTGCCGGTCCCCGAAGTCACAGGCCCGTATGATGTCGTCGTCAGAATCGGGGGAGCCGGGGTTTGCCGCACGGACCTGCACATTCTCGAGGGCCAGTGGGCGGAAAAATCCCAGGTCCACCTGCCGTACACCATCGGCCACGAGAACGCCGGATGGGTGCACGCAGTCGGTAGCGCCGTTACCAATGTGCAGGAAGGCGACAAAGTCATCCTGCACCCCCTCATCACGTGCGGTCTGTGCCGTGCCTGCCGTTCCGGGGACGACGTGCACTGCGAGCAGAGCAAGTTCCCGGGTATCGACACCAACGGCGGATACGCCGAATACCTCCTGACATCCGCCCGCTCCGTCGTCAAAATCGACGACTCCCTGGAACCCGCAGACGTCGCCGCCCTGGCCGATGCAGGCCTTACGGCCTATCACGCGGCCGCTAAGGCGGCCGAGCGGCTGACCCCGAGGGACACATGCGTTGTCATCGGCGCCGGAGGGCTCGGCCACATCGGAATCCAAGTCCTCACAGCGCTAACACCGGCCCGCATCATCGTGGTAGACCGTAACCCTGCCGCCTTGGACCTGGCGAAGAAGATCGGAGCACATGAGGGCGTCCTGGCTGACGGGTCACAGGTCGAGCAGGTCCTTGCCCTCACCGGCGGTCATGGAGCGGAGGCACTTATCGACTTCGTTGGCGAAGGAGGGGCGACCGCTCAAGGCATCGCCATGCTGCGCCAGGCAGGGGATTACTACGTGGTGGGCTACGGCGAGAACATCGACGTCCCTACCATCGACATCGTCTCAGCCGAGATCAACATCATCGGCAACCTCGTCGGCTCCTACAACGACCTTCAGGACCTGATGGCCTTGGCGGCACGGGGTGCCGTCACCCTTCACACCCAGAAATACGCCCTCGACGACTTCCAACAGGCGATCAGCGACCTCGACGCGGGCAAAGTGCGCGGCCGGGCCATCCTCGTGCCCTGACGAACAAACCGGGGCTCGACGCATCAACAGATAGAGGGTATCGGCGTTAAACCGGTATAGCCCGCCGGGACCGGTGGCGGGGTGGCCAAGTTGAGTACTGGTCACCCTGCTTCAGGACATTGAGCAGGGACATGCCCAAGCGGTGGCTTGTTTCATAGGGCTCCATCCGCCTGGTCAGTGCAGACCGACGAAGACCCGCTCATCGAAGATCGTCAGCCACAGCAAGACGGCATAGTCGGTGTCCAGCGCCGGGATCACGCCGGCCGCAATGAGCTGATCGAGTATCCCCGTCAGGAGCCGGTGATACGAGGAGCTCAGGGCATCGCCGCGCTGGCGCCGTTCCAGAATTCCTTCGGCTGTGCGGATACACATCGTTGCACTGGCCCAGGGCAGCTCCAGTCCAACCAAATTTCGCAGACCCGATGGAGGAGATCCAAACCGGTTTGTTGCTCCGTCAATTTTTCAATCCCGCTGATCACCCGATCGAAAATCCGGTTGTAGAAATCGGCCCTCCCCACAAGGGGATGCCCCCGGATCCGCAGCAGAGAACCGCATTCGGCGCCGAACGCTTACGTATAGAGGAGACCATCATGAAGGTGGAAGATTTTCAGACCCCAGCCGCACACCCGGACCCCGCGGGCGCTGTGGATGCAGCGTCCGGGATAGCCGTTCTCGAGAGTATCGCCCAGCGGGTTCGCTGGACCGCCGCGGCCATCGTGGATGCCGCCAACCGAGGACGCCCCAACACCAGCGGCATCAAAGTCGGCGGACATCAGGCCTCCAGCGCCTCGATGGTGGAAATCATGACCTCCCTGTGGTTCTCGGAGCTGACCGCGTCGGACCGTGTGTCCGTCAAGCCCCACGCCTCCCCTGTCCTTCACGCCATCAATTACCTCCTAGGCGACTTGGATGAAGACAAACTCAGCACGCTTCGGCAGAAGGGCGGCCTGCAGAGTTACCCCAGTCGGTCCAAGGACCCTGACACGGTGGACTTTTCCACCGGGAGTGTGGGCATCGGGGCCACGGCCACTATTTGGGCGGCTATGTCGCACCGCTTCGTCAGCGACAGGTATGCTGAATCCCGCATATCCGGTCGCTTCATCGGTCTGCTGGGCGACGCCGAACTGGACGAAGGCGCCATCTGGGAGGCTGTCGCCGACCCAACCGTCTCGCAACTCGGCGAATTGCTCTGGATCGTTGATTTGAACCGGCAGTCCTTGGACCGGGTGGTACCTGACTCGCAGATCATGCGTCTGCAAGGCATGTTTGAAGCCGCCGGCTGGCAGGTCCTAACCCGGAAGTGGGGGACCCGTGTGCAGGAACTCTTCACCCGGCCCGGCGGTGCGGATCTACACCGCCGGCTGGAGACCATGCCCAACGAGGAATACCAGCGCCTGCTCCGCTCCCCCGATTCGGAGGTCTTCGACCGACTGCGTGCCAGCGGTTCGACCCCGGCCATGGAAACCCTGCTCGGTTCGCTCACGGCCGCGGAACAGGCTGCGGCGGTACGTGATCTCGGCGGACACGACATCGGACTGCTGCTCGACACCTACAACCAGGTCGACCCCGCCCGGCCCACCGTCATCTTTGCCTACACGATCAAGGGCCGCGGCCTTGCCACCGAAGGACATCCGAACAACCACTCAGCACTCCTGTCCAAAGATCAGATGGAAACACTGGCGGAGATCTCCGGAGTGGACCTTGACGATCCATGGCGCAAGTTCCAGCCGGGCACCGTCGAAGAACGGGCCTGCGCCCGGGCATCCCTCCGGCTCAAGCGCCGGCACCCCGATTTGGCCCCGCCCCTCCAGATCCCGGTTTCCCTGCCATGGGGCTACGGCGACAGAATTTCCACCCAGGCCGCACTAGGACGGTTCCTGTCCGACCTGAAACGGGCAGCGCCCGAGGTGGCCCACCGTGTCGTCACCTGCAGCCCCGACGTTGCCTCCTCCACCAACCTCGGCGGCTGGATCAACAAAACCGGAGTCTGGTCCGTCGGTGAACGCCAAGACTGGTTCGCGGACGACGTCGGACGGGTCCTCCGCTGGATTGAAAACTCCCTTGGCCAACACATCGAACTCGGCATCGCCGAGACCAACCTTGTGGGTCTCGTCTCCGAACTCGGAACGACCTGGAGCCGCTGGGGCCAGCCGTTGATTCCTATCGCCACCATCTACGACCCATTCGTGGCCCGCGCCCTCGAGCCGTGGTCCTTTGGCATGTACGCCGGGGGCCAGTCCATCCTGATCGGGACGCCGTCAGGGGTGACTCTGGCACCGGAGGGCGGCGCGCACCAGTCCCTCACCACTCCGTCCATCGGCTTGGAACAGCCGGAGTGCACAGCTTGGGAGCCAGCCTTCGCCCAGGATCTGGAATGGTGCATGCTGGAAGCCATGAGCCGGATCGGCATTCCCGGAGGACGCTCGGCCTACTTCCGGCTCACCACCCGTCCAATGGATCAGGCTCTGGCCGCCATGCCGACGGATGCGGTGCTGTTGGAGCGGCGCCGCAGACACGCGGTGGCCGGCGGTTACCGGCTGAGCGATCACGACCCGGTCGAGGACCGCGTCACTCTGGTCGGCGTCGGGGCAATGATGCCCGAAGTCATCGCCTCGGCAGCGCGGCTGAAGGCACTTGGCATCATGGCCGGCGTCGTCTGCCTCACCAGCCCTGATCTGGTCTTTGAATCGCTCCAGCGCCGCAACTCGCTAGGCCAAGGAACCAAGGCACTTGGATTCGACATCATCGACGGACTCTTTCCACGACATGCCCCCGCGCCCCTCGTCACGGTCCAGGACGGACACCCCCACACATTGTCCTTCCTGGCCGGGGCCCGAGGCGACCGGACAGTCTCCCTGGGAGTGAAGGACTTCGGGCAGTCCTCCGATCTACAGGACGCTTACCGGATCCACGGCATCGACGAAGCATCCATCGTCAACGCGGCGCTGAACCTCGTTCGTTAACTTCGACCGTCTAACGGCACGGGGGCGGAAGGCATTCCGTCTGCCGGCTCAACAGGAGCGGCTGCGTCCGCGCTGAACTGGTCCGCGGAAGTTGGACTGGCTGACTAATCCCGAAACGCGGGGGCTTGGGGCCGGTATTCGACCGGACCCAAGCCCTCGAATCACCGGGGCGCCCCGCTGATTCCGACGACTTCGCCCAGGACGGTGCACCATTCCACCCGGGTGTATGGGCGCGCCGTTTTGGATTGCCGGCGTCTTTTTCGGTCCGGGGCCCCGTCTGATGTTCTGGGGTGTCGCTGCCGCGATCGATCTGGACGGCCGTGTGCTGGCTCACCGGTTTGCCGGGACAGAAGGCCGAAGGAAGCCACAAATCGCATGTACCGCGAATTCACTGCTTTGGAGCAGCCGCTACGGCCTTCCTGCTACTGCTCAGTTCACACCTGCGGCCAGTTCTTGCGCACTCCTAAGGTATCGGGAAGTGACGATCCGGCGCGCCCCGGCGGTGACGGCGCCCCCGGCCGCGTAGAACCAGTTGGCCGGAACCCCGAAAGCGGTGACTTTGATCAGCACGAGACCCTGTTCGTCGAGCGAAATTTCGAACGATTCCTCGCCGCGGACCGGATGCCCGGGCAGGGTCCCGTAGCCGAATCCCGCGGACTGCGGCCCGCCGCCGGCTACGGGTCGGCGCACCCACACCACCTCGCAGGGCGCGTTGATCCGGAACGGGCCGACGCCGAACCCGCTCACCACGCGCGTCCCCGGGCGCACGACGCCGGACTCCGCCCGGACGCGCAACCCGGCGCGCTTGTGCAGCTGCCAGGTCAGCAGGCCCTGCACCGCCCGGCGGTAGGCGGCTTCACCGTCGCCGACGTAGGCCTGGGTGACGAGGCACTCGATCCCGTCCGGCAGGGCGCCGGTCTCGGTGGCGCCGATCCCCGCATAGTTCAGCTCGCCGCCGGCAATCCGCGGCCCGGTCACGGCTGCGCCTCCCCGCGGGCCAGCCGGGCCCAGCCGAGCTGCTCCTGCTGGCGGCGGCTCAGGCCGGCGACCACAAGGTCGTAGGAGTCCTCCACCATGTCGCGGACCATGGAATCCGGCAACGAACCGTCCAGCCGCACCCCGTTCCAGTGCCGCTTGTTCAGGTGCCAGGCGCCGGTAATTTCCGGATGCGCAGCCCGCAACTGTTCGGCGAGCGCGGGTTCGCACTTCAAGCTCACGACCAAGTCCGCGGGGTCCAGTGCGGACAGGGCGAACATCTTGGCCTCGTGCCGCGCCCCGCCGGGCACCGCGGCGCGGACCTTGAAGACCGCGGTATCGGGGCCGAACGGATAGTCCTCGAAGGCGCCCGGGAAGCCCAGGCAAATCCTGCGGAGTGCTGCTGCGTCCATGCTCCCAGCCTAGCCCGGCCGTCAGCGCAGCTACCGGCAGTGGTCGCCGTCGGCGACGGCGGCCGTCAGAGCCCCAAGCGCGGCGCCTCCTGGGCCGGGCACGCGTTCATGACCACGTCCAGGCCGGCCGCCTTGGCACGTGCGGCGGCGGCTTCGTCGATGACGCCCAGCTGCAGCCAGAGAGCCTTCGCTCCGACGGCTATCGCCTGGTCCACCACGTCGCCCACCCTGTGCGAATTCACGAAGCAGTCCACGACGTCGAGCGGTTGCTTGGCCGCCGGAATGTCGGACAGCCTGGCGTAGCCCGTCTCGCCGTGTACCGGGTCGGCCGGAAGATTGACCGGGATGATCTCCATGCCGAGCCGGTCGCGGATATACAGCGACGTGTCATAGGCGGCGCGCCACTCGTTGGTGGTCAGGCCCACGATCGCCCACCTGCCCTTGGTGCGCAGGAGCCGTTCGATAACCGCGGGGTCGTTCACATGGGTCATGTAGACAGCCTATGGCCGACCACTGACTGGGCCGTGCCGCACCGGGCCGCCCGGGCCGCATTTCGAACAATCGACCGGCAGCCCGCGCAACGCGGGCAGGTGTCCGAATATTACGCGCCGGATTTGGGGGAAATCGGTGATTCCGTTTTAGTGGGTAGTGACCATCCCGAGCGGCCGAGAGACCTGGATCGATGAAGCCGCAGCAACCCTGGTCGTCGGAGTTCCTCCCCGGAACCCGCCGATAGCAAGGTAGCGAGCCACGGGAACGGCCGGACTGACCACCCGTGCCGGAGGCTCGTTCCGTAGGGTGCTACTGCCAGGACCGATGGAGTACTCCTATGACTGCTGTCCTGTCCCCCTCCGCAACTGTCGCGTCCGCGGACGCCTCCGCCGGGGAAACCACCCGCACGCCCGCGCTGCCGGTGTCCTTCCGCGGCCTGCGCCGAGCGTTCGGTTCCGGCAGCGAGGCCCACACCGTGCTCCGCGACGTGGACTTCGATGTCCTGGCCGGTGAAGTCCTCGCCATCCTGGGCACGTCCGGCTGCGGCAAGTCCACCCTGCTGCGCGCCACCGCCGGCCTCGATGCCCCCAGTGCCGGCGCCGTCGAGATCGACGGCGTCCAGGTACAGGGTGTGGATGCGCGCTGCGCCTTCGCCTTCCAGGAGCCGCGCCTGCTGCCCTGGCACACCCTGCAGGCCAACATCGCCATCGGCCTGCCCACCGGTGTCAGGGACGGCAAGGCCAAGGTCGCCCGGCTCCTTGAACTCGTGGGCCTGGAGGATTTCGCCAAGCACCGGCCGCGCGAGGTCTCCGGCGGCATGGCCCAGCGTGCCTCCCTGGCCCGCGCCCTGGCCCGCAACCCGGGCGTCCTGCTGCTCGACGAACCCTTCGGCGCCCTCGACGCCCTGACCCGGATCAAGATGCAGGACCTGCTGCTGCAGGTCCACCGGGCGGAGCCCACCACCGTGCTGCTGGTGACCCACGACGTCGACGAAGCCCTCCAGCTGGCCGACCGCATCATCGTCCTCGGCAAGGAACCGGCCCGCGCAACCGAATCCGGCACCCCGGCGCCGGGCGCGACGATTGTCCGCACCGTCGTGGTCCCCGGCGAACGTCCCCGGGACCGGGCTTCCGCGGAGTTGGCCCGAATGCGGGCCTCGCTCCTGGCCAGCCTCGGCGTCGACGGCCACTAACCACCCACCGCTCCCCGGACAACCGGCCGCGGGCCGCGCCACAGCCAGAGCCTGCCGCGCCGGCCCGCCCCACCGTCCTTCCCCTCCTCCGCATCCGCATCCACCGTTCTCAAAGGAACCTCCATGCCCTTCGCCCGCAAGACCAACCGCCGCTCCGTCACCCGCCGCTCGGTCCTCACGGCCGCGGCCGTCTCCGCCGCCCTGGCCCTCACCGGCTGCGTCGCCGGCGAGGGTTCCGGCAAGCCCGCAGCAAGCGGCGCCGCCGGGACCGCCGCACTGAACATCGATTTCGCGACCTACAACCCGTTGAGCCTCGTGATCAAGAAGAAGGGCTGGCTCGAGACAGCGTTGAAGGACCAGGGCGTCACCGTCAACTGGGTCCAGTCCGCCGGCTCGAACAAGGCCAACGAGGCGCTGCGGTCCGGCGCGATCGACGTCGGCTCCACCGCCGGCTCGGCTGCCCTCCTGGCCAAGGCCAACGGATCGCCGATCAAGGCGATTGACATCTTCTCGCAGCCGGAGTGGGCGGCGCTCGTAACCAAGCCGGGCTCCGGCATCAGCACGGTGGCCGACCTCAAGGGCAAGTCGGTGGCGGCCACCAAGGGCACCGACCCGTACTTCTTCCTGCTCCAGTCGCTCTCCGAAGCCGGCCTGTCCGCCAAGGACGTGACCGTGCAGAACCTGCAGCACGCCGACGGCCGTGCGGCGCTGGAAAACGGCTCGGTGGATGCGTGGTCCGGGCTCGACCCGATCATGGCCGGGGCCGAGCAGAAGGGCGCCAAGCTCTTCTACCGGAACCTCTCCTTCAACACCTACGGCTTCCTGAACGCCACCGAATCCTTCCTGAAGGAGAAGCCCAGGCAGGCGCAGGCCGTCGTCAACGCCTACGAGAAGGCGCGTGCCTGGGCGGCGGCCAACCCGGAGGAAACCGCACAGATCCTCGCCGACGCCGCAGGCCTGGACCTCGCCGTCGCGAAGACCGTGGTGCTGCAGCGCAGCAACCTCGATGTCAACCCGGCGCCGGGCGAGGCCCAGCGCAAGGTGCTGGCGAAGATCGGCCCGACCTTCGTGGAAACCGGGGACGTTGCACGCCAGAAGCAGATCGACGACGCCGTCGCCTCGCTTCTCGATGACTCGCTGGTGAAGAAGGCGGACGCGTCCGCCATCAAGGATTCCTGATGACCCACCTCGGAAATCCCTACCTCACCGGCAACAACGTTGCGGACGGGCGCGCTGCAGCCGTCCCCGCAACTCCGGCAGACGCCGCCCAGCCGGACTCCCCCGTCACGGGTGGAGGCGGCTCCCCGGCGAACGGATGGTCCCCCGCCGGGATCCTGGCCAACGGCTGGGCGCGTCTGCTCCTTGGACTGATCATTCCCGCTGCGGTGCTGGCCGCCTGGCAGCTCTCCACGGCCGCCGGGGTGTTCAGCGTGGTCCAGCTTCCGCCGCCGGCCATGGTGCTGGAGGCCGGCCTAGACCTGCTCCAGCGCGGCCAGCTCGGCCAGCACATCGCGATCTCCACCCAGCGCGTGCTGATCGGCTTCGCGGCCGGCGCGGCGCTGGGACTGGTGTTTGGGTCCCTGGTGGGCCTGTCCCGGTTCGCGGATGCCCTGCTCGCGCCCACCATCGGCGCGCTCCGGGCCGTCCCGTCGCTGGCCTGGGTGCCGTTGCTGATCCTCTGGATGAAGATCGGCGAGGACTCCAAGATCACCCTGATCCTGATCGGCGCGTTCTTCCCGGTCTTCACCACGGTCTCACTCGCGCTGCGTCACGTGGACCGGAACCTGGTCGAAGCGGCGCGGGCCTTCGGGCTCAAGGGCGTGAAGCTGCTGACCACGGTCCAGCTCCCGGCGGTCGTGCCGGCCGTGTTCTCCGGGCTCCGGCTCGCGCTGGCCCAGGCCTGGCTGTTCCTGGTCGCCGCCGAACTCATCGCCTCCTCAATGGGGCTCGGTTTCCTGCTGACGGATTCGCAGAACAACGGCCGCACGGACCGGCTCCTGCTGGCGATCGTGCTGCTGGCCGTGATCGGCAAGGTCACCGACGCCCTGCTGGGCCTCGCCGAAAAATGGGCGGTGAAACGATGGGCGTAGCTACCGAGACAGCACCGGCCAGTCTCCCCTCCACCGGGGAAGGGCGCATCGCGTTTTGGGAGGCGGCCGCCCTCCGGCTCGACTGGGCGGACGTGCCGGGCCAGGACAAGCCCTGGCACACCGCGCACCGCTGCGTCCCGGCCGACGCCGCGGCGGGCATGGGCCCGCAGATCAGCTGGTTCGACGGCGGGAAGCTCAATGTCGCCTACAACTGCGTCGACCGTCATGTAGCGGCGGGACGCGGCGACAAGGTGGCACTGCATTTCGAGGGCGAGCCCGGCGACCGCCGCACCATCACCTACGCCGAACTGCAGCGCGACGTGGCCAAGGCCGCCAACGCCCTGCTGGAGCTCGGCATCGCCAAGGGCGACCGGGTGGTCATTTACCTTCCGGTGATCCCCGAAACGGTGATCATCACCCTGGCCGTGGCCCGGATCGGCGCCATCCACTCGCTCGTGTTCGGCGGTTTCTCGGCCGAGGCGCTCAAGTTCCGGGTGGAAGACACGGGCGCCAAGCTGCTGGTCACCACCGACGGGCAGTTCCGCCGCGGCGTCGCCGTGCCGGTGAAGGCGAACGCGGACGCGGCCGTCGCCGGGGACAACGCGATCGAACACGTCCTGGTGGTCAACCGCACCACCGCGCCGGAACACCTGGCCGCCGTCCCGATGGCCGCAGGCCGTGACGTGTGGTGGCACGACGCCGTCGGGGCCGCCTCCGACGTCCACAAACCCGAGGCGTTCGACGCCGAGACACCCCTGTTCATCATGTACACCTCCGGAACCACCGGAAAGCCCAAGGGCCTGGTCCACACCTCCGGCGGCTACCTCACGCAGGCGTCCTGGAGCTTCGAGCATCTCTTCAGCAACCCGGACCCGGCCCTCCGCGACCTGGATGTGCACTGGTGCACGGCGGACCTGGCCTGGGTCACCGCCCACACCTACGAGCTCTACGGCCCGCTCTCCAACGGCGCCACGCAGGTGATCTTCGAGGGCACGCCCAACACCCCGCACCCGGGCCGGCACTTCGAAATCATCGAACGCTACGGCGTCACGCAGTACTACACCGCCCCCACCCTGGTCCGGTCGCTGATGGGCTGGTTCCCGGACGGCGTCCCGGCCGGCTACGACCTCTCCTCCATCCGTCTGCTGGGCACCGTCGGCGAAGCCGTCAACCCCGAGGCATGGCGCTGGTTCCGGGAGAACGTGGGCGCCGGCACGGCGCCGGTGGTGGACACCTGGTGGCAGTCCGAAACCGGCGCCACCATCCTCTCCCCCGCCCCGACGGACACCGACTTCAAACCCGGCTGCGCGGCCCGGCCGCTGCCCGGCGTCGGCACCCGGATCGTGGACGAGGCGGGCAACACCGTCCCGCCCGGAGTCCAGGGCTTCATCGTGGTGGACGCCCCCGGCCCTGCCATCGCCCGGACCGTGTGGGGGAACCCGCAACGCTACTTCGATTCCTACTGGCGCCAGTACGCCGAGCAAGGCTGGTTCCTCGCCGGCGACGGCGCCAAGTACGACGACGACGGCGACATCTGGATCCTCGGGCGGGTGGACGACACCCTTAACGTCTCCGGGCACCTGCTCTCCACGATCGAGATCGAATCTGCCCTCGTCTCGCACCCGGACGTCGTGGAGGCCGGCGTTTGCCCGGTCGCCGACCCAAAGACCGGGCACGCGATTGTGGCGTTCGTTGTGCTTCGGGAATCGGCGATGATCCCCTCCCGCCGCTTAGCGTTCCCGGACTCCCCCGAGCTCGCAAGCTCGCCCGGGGACCCCGGTCCGATCACTTCACTCGCTCGTTCCTCGCTCGCGCGATGCGCGGCTACGGAGGAAATCACCGCCGATTTGAAGGCTTGGGTCGGAGAAAGGATCGGGCCGATCGCGAAGCCGCGCGACGTCGTCGTCGTTCCCGACGTGCCGAAGACCCGCAGCGGCAAGATCATGCGCCGGTTGCTGACGCAACTGTTCGAAGGAACCACGCTCGGCGACACGACCTCCCTGCAGAATGAACCGTCGATCGCCGGCATCCAGACCGTCCTGCGCGACCGCAATAACACCGGAAATACCCCAGAAGTAAGGAACACCAATGACTGACACCAGCAGCGTCGCCCGTCTTTCCGAACCCCTGAAGTTCGCCTACTGGGTCCCCAACGTCTCCGGCGGCCTGGTGGTGTCCACCATCGAACAGCGCACCGGCTGGGACTTCGAGTACAACAAGAAGCTGGCCCGGATCGCCGAGAACTCCGGCTTTGAATACGCGCTGACCCAGACCCGCTACGCCGCCTCCTACGGCGCGGACAAGCAGCACGAGGCCACCTCGTTCAGCCTCGCCCTGCTGGCCGCCACCGAGCGGCTCAAGGTGATCTCCGCCGTCCACCCGGGCATGTGGCACCCCGGCGTGCTGGCTAAATTCATCATCACCGCGGACCACATCTCCAACGGCCGCGCCGCCGTGAACATCGTTTCCGGCTGGCTCAAGGCCGAATTCGAGAACTTCGGCCTCGAATGGCTCGAACACGACGAGCGCTACGTCCGGACCGAGGAGTTCATCCGCGTGCTCCGCGGGCTGTGGACCGAGCAGGAGTACAGCCAGTCCGGCAAGTACTACAACATCACCGACTTCACCCTGCAGCCGGCACCCGTGGATGTGCCCGGGCGGGCGCACCCGGAGATCTTCTTCGGCGGCAACTCCACCGCGGCCCAGGCCACGGCAGGCCGGGTCGCGGACTGGTACTTCTCCAACGGCAAGGACCTGGAAGGCTTCAAGGAGAACATCGCCGGCGTGGTTGCCGCTGCCGGTGACACCGGGCGCGGTGCCCAGGGAACCCTCCCGGCCGCTCTCCCCTCCCCCAGGTTCGGCCTGAACGGCTTCGTCATCGCCCGCGACTCCGAGAAGGAAGCCCGCGACACCCTGCGCGAGATCGTCGCGAAGGCGCACAAGCCCGCCGTCGAGGGCTTCCGCGCCGCCGTCCAGGAGGCCGGCGCGTCCACCAAGGACGGCAAGGGCATGTGGGCCGACTCCAGCTTCGAGGACCTGGTCCAGTACAACGACGGTTTCAAGACCCAGCTGATCGGTACCCCGGAGCAGATCGCCGAGCGGATTGTGGAGTACAAGAAGATCGGCGTGAACCTCTTCCTCACCGGCTACCTGCACTTCCAGGAGGAGGTCGCCGCGTTCGGTGCGGACATCCTGCCGATCGTGCGCGAACTCGAGGCGGACCTCGCCCGCAAGCACGGCTTCGAGCTCGACCTGTCCGGCACCCCGGCCGCCACCGGCACTGCCAGCAAGCTGGTGAACGCGTAATGGCTGACCGCAAGTTCGGTTTCCGCACCCGCGCCCTGCACGCCGGCGGCACGCCCGACGCCGAACACGGCGCCCGGGCCGTGCCGATCTACCAGACGACGTCGTTCGTGTTCAAGGACACCCAGGACGCCGCCAACCTGTTCGCGCTGCAGAAATACGGCAACATCTACTCCCGGATCGGCAACCCCACGGTGGCCGCGTTTGAAGAGCGCATCGCCTCGCTGGAGGGCGGCATCGGCGCGGTGGCCACATCCTCTGGCATGGCCGCGGAGTTCATTACCTTTGCCGCGCTCACCCAGTCCGGCGACCACATTGTGGCGGCATCCCAGCTTTACGGCGGCACAGTGACTCAGCTGGACGTCACGCTGCGCCGCTTCGGGGTGGACACCACGTTCGTGGCCGGCACCGACCCGGCGGACTACGCCGCCGCAGTCCGGGACAACACCAAGGCGATCTTCGTCGAGGTGGTGGCCAACCCCTCGTCGGAGGTCCAGGACCTTGAGGGGCTGGCCAAGGTTGCACACGACGCCGGCATCCCGCTCGTCGTCGACGCCACCTTGAGCACCCCGTACCTGGTTCGGCCGATCGAGCACGGCGCGGACATTGTGATCCACTCCGCCACGAAGTTCCTCGGCGGCCACGGCACCACCCTCGGCGGCGTCATCGTCGAAAGCGGCCGCTTCAACTGGGGCAACGGCAAGTTCCCCACCATGACCGAACCGGTGGCCTCCTACGGCAACGTCTCCTGGTGGGGGAACTTCGGCGAGTACGGCTTCCTCACCAAGCTGCGCTGCGAGCAGCTGCGCGACATCGGACCCGCACTGCCCCCCCAGTCGGCGTTCCAGCTGCTGCAGGGCGTGGAGACGCTCCCGCAACGCCTGGACGAGCACCTCAGGAACGCCCAGGCGGTGGCCGAATGGCTTGAAGCCGACGAGCGGGTGGCCTACGTGAACTATTCCGGCCTGCCCTCGCACCCGCACTTCGACCGGGCCCGGAAGTACCTGCCGCTGGGCCCCGGCTCGGTGTTCTCCTTCGGCGTCAAGGGCGGCCGAGCCGCGGGCCAGAAGTTCATCGAGTCCCTGCAACTGGCCTCGCACTTGGCCAACGTGGGCGACTCGCGGACCCTGGTGATCCACCCCGGCTCCACGACCCACCAGCAGCTCAGCCCGGCGCAGCTCGAATCCGCCGGCATCCCGGAGGACCTCGTCAGGATTTCGATCGGCCTCGAGGACATCGAGGACATCCTCTGGGACCTCGACCAGGCCCTGGACGCGGCAACCGAAGAGCCAGCCCCGGACACATCCGCCGGGGAAGTCCTTCCCGCGGATACCTGCACGATCGGAGCAAACGCATGAGCACCGAAGAAACCCGTACCTGGACCGGCCCGTCGGCGCCCGAGCGGTTGGCCCTGCTGCGCCAGGCCAAGTCGATCGCGATTGTGGGCGCCTCGGACAAGCCGTCGCGGGCGAGCTACTTCGTCGCGACCTACCTGCAGTCCTCGACCCGCTACAAGGTCTACTTCGTGAACCCGGTGGTGAAGGAGATCCTGGGCGAGCCGACGTACGCTTCGCTCGCTAACCTGCCGGAAAGCCCGGACATCGTCGACGTGTTCCGAAAGCATGATGACCTGCCCGGCGTGCTGGACGAGGCCATCGCCGCGGGCGCCAAGACGCTCTGGCTGCAGCTGGGCTCGTGGCACGAGGACGTCGCGAAGGAAGCCGAAGCGGCCGGACTCGACGTCGTGATGGACCGCTGTGTGAAGATCGAGCACGCCCGCTTCCACGGCGGCCTGCATCTGGCAGGCTTCGACACCGGTGTCATCTCCTCCAAGCGGCAGGTCCTCGCCTAACGAGGGGCCCTTAACCCAACTAGCTCGCAGTTGTTGTCGTATTGAGCACTCAAAACGACAACAACTGCGAGCTACTTGGGTTAACCGGGATGCCCAGGCGGCGCGACCGCTACGGCTTGGCGGTGGGGAAAGCCGTCGGAAGCCCGGGAAGTGCGGGGGACGTCGGCAGCGGCCCGGGTACGAGGCCCCGGCCGTTCTGGCCCTGGGAGCCGGGCTTTACGGGCCGGTGTCCCGGCGTCGGAAGAACTCCGCCGCGGCCGACGGCGGGAGGAGTAGCGACGGGGCCGGCATGCTTCGGGACCTGCGCCGTTGCGGGGGCCGAGGGCGCCGCCGGACCAGCCAGGGACGGAGACGTGCCAGCCGGCACCGGAACCGGGGCCGCCGGCAGATCCGAGGGCGTGCCGCCGGAAGGGGCAGGGGTCCGGCTGGGTGCGGCGGGGTGGAAAATAACGCCGAGGGTGTGGCCCACATTCTCACGGAAGTCGTGGCTGGAGGCCGCCACGGCGCCGGCACCGAGGCTCATTGCACCGATTACGGCGCCACCAATCAGGGCCATCCGGCGTTTGTGGCCGCGCCGCCGGTCCGCCAGGCTGCTCACACCGGCCGGAAGGTCGTCGGCGGAGCGGGCCACCGCATCAGCCGAACCGGCGGAGAGCAGCGCGGCAAGGTCTGCGCGGGGCGCCGGTGCCTGTTCCGGCACCAGGGCCTGCAGCTGCTCGAGGGTGCTGCGGAGTTCGGCGGCAGCTTCGAGGCCGGAGTCACGGAGCATCGCCTGGATGCTGCCATCCTGCTGGGGGTCGCGCGTGCCGGTCATGATGCTGCGTGGTCCTTTTCGGTTACAAGTTCGCGCAGGGCACTGAGCCCGCGCCGCTGAAGCTGTTTGATGGCACCCGGGGTCTTACCCATGATGCCGGCCACCTGATCGATGGAGAGGTCTGCGACGATCCGCAGGACCAGGACTTCCCGCTGCTCTTCGTTGAGCCGGGCAAGTGTGTGGGACAGGCCGCCCAGGGAACCAAGCGCCTCGTCCTCCGCGGAAGCGGAACACCGCGCGTCGTTCAGCGGGTCATATTCGGCCAGGTACGGTGTGCGCTCGGCGCGCCGGTGGTGGTCGACCAGCCGGGCATGGGCGACGGAGAAGATGAAGGTCCGCAACCCGGTGTGGCCGCCGGTGACGTTGGCCAGCCTCGGCAGAACGTCCACGAAGACGTCCTGGGTGAGGGCCTCGGCGTCGTCAACGCCCTTGGCCCGGAAGTAGCCGAGCACCGCCGGGGAGATCACGGTGTAGACGGCGCTGAATCCTGACGGGTCGCCAGCCAGAGCTGCTGACAGTTCGTCGTCGCTCAGCTGGTCTGCCAAGAGGCTTTCCTTCCGTTACTGCAGGGGGTGCGGCCCCCGATAGTCTAGCGGCCGCACCCCGTCGCCTCCGAAGAGAGGCGTTTGGTGCTTACTTGTCGAGCTTGGGCTGCTCAACCGACGGAACAGCCGGCACGGCCTTGACAGCCGGGGCGCCCTTGGCGGCGGGAACGGCCGGGGTGGCGACGGTTACGCCGGCGTGGGCCTTGGCCTCGGCAGCGCCCTTGGCATTGGCGGCACCGTCGACGGCAACGCCGTCCTTGTCAGCGGACACGGAGCCCTCAGCGGCACCCTCGGTGCCCTCGACGTCGGCGTCCCCCTTGGCGGACCCGTCAGCGTTCGGGGTAGCCGGAACGGCCGGAACGGCCGGGGTGGCCGGTGCGTCGGGCAGTTCCGTGGTAGCCGGAACAGCGGGGGTGGCGGGCGTAGCCTGGTTCACTTCAGCCTGCTGGGTGCTGGACGTCTGGGCCGCGTTGGCCAGGCCGATTCCGGAGAAACCTCCGACCGCGAGAATCGCGGCGCCGACAGCAATCTTGGTGGTCTTGCTAACACTCTTCATGAAAAACGTACATCCTTTGGTTGGTTGAAGGCTGGCCGGCGCCTGATGGGGGCAGGCGCCAGCCGGCACTTACGGTCGAAGTCCTGTCGGCACCTGATGGGGCAGGTGCCCGTCGGATCTCTCTCGAAGTCCCCGGCGCCTGATGGGGGCAGGCGCCGGTCGGATCTTCAGCTACAAGGCCGGCCGGACTTGGTGGGGGGACCAGGGCTCCGGGCGGCGCTTACAAAGGAGTAATCGCTGGGGCACACCGAAAGGTTACGCATCGATGAGAATTTCTTTTTTGTTTTTTGGGCGGCCCCCGCGACGGTCCCGAACTGCGGCTTTAACGACGACGGCGGCGGGTCACCATTGCAGGTGACCCGCCGCCGCCGTCGTGCGCCGGTTGCTGAAGCGTCAGTCGTTGATGAGGTCGTTGACCACGATCGTCTGGTCGCGGTCCGGGCCGACGCCGATCGCGGAGAACCGGGTGCCGGAGAGTTTTTCCAGGGCCAGCACGTAGTTCCGGGCGTTCTCCGGCAGGTCGTCCAGGGTGCGGGCGCCGGTGATGTCCTCGGTCCAGCCCTCGAAGTACTCGAAAATCGGCTTGGCGTGGTGGAACTCGGTCTGGGTCATCGGCATTTCGTCGTGGCGGACGCCGTCGACGTCGTACGCCACGCAAACGGGGATCTGCTCGATGCCGGTGAGCACGTCAAGTTTGGTCACGAAGTAGTCCGTGAAGCCGTTCACGCGGGAGGCATGGCGCGCCAGGACGGCGTCGTACCAGCCGCAACGGCGCGGACGGCCGGTGTTAACGCCGAACTCGCCGCCGGTCTTCTGCAGGTACAGGCCCATCTCATCGAACAGCTCCGTGGGGAACGGTCCGGCGCCGACACGGGTGGTGTAGGCCTTGATGATGCCGATGGAGCGCGAGATCCGGGTGGGGCCGATGCCCGAGCCCACGGAGGCTCCGCCCGCGGTGGGGTTCGAGGAGGTCACGAACGGGTAGGTGCCGTGGTCGACGTCCAGGAACGTGGCCTGGCCGCCCTCCATGAGGACCACCTTGCCCTCGTCCAGCGCCTTGTTCAGCACGAAGGTGCTGTCGATGACCAGCGGGCGCAGGCGTTCGGCGAAGGACAGGAAGTAGTCCACGATCTCGTCCACCTCGATGTCCCGGCGGTTGTAGACCTTGACCAGCAGTTCGTTCTTCTGCCGCAGCGAGCCTTCGACCTTCTGCCGCAGGATGGAGGCGTCGAACACATCCTGGACGCGGATGCCGAGGCGGGCCACCTTGTCCATGTAGGCGGGGCCGATGCCGCGGCCGGTGGTGCCGATCGCGCGGCTGCCGAGGAACCGTTCGGTGACCTTGTCCAGCACCTGGTGGTACGGCGCCACGAGGTGGGCGTTGGCGGAGACGCGCAGCTTGGAGGTGTCCGCGCCGCGGGCTTCGAGGCCATCGATCTCCTGGAACAGGGCTTCAAGGTTCACCACGCAACCGTTGCCGATCACCGGGACTGCGTTCGGGCTCAGGATGCCGGCAGGAAGGAGCTTCAGCTCATACTTCTCACCGCCCACGACGACGGTGTGCCCGGCGTTGTTGCCGCCGTTGGGCTTCACGACGTAGTCGACACGGCCGCCGAGCAGGTCGGTGGCCTTACCTTTGCCTTCGTCGCCCCATTGGGCTCCGACGATCACGATTGCTGGCATGGGATCCTCCCCCATTCGTTCGGGCCGGACTGTGTGTGATCCACCAGGTGGTCACCGCAGCTCAGCACCGTTCATGAGAATGCCCCGGATCTACCGCTGTGCTCTTACCATCAACGCCAGAGTCCGGGGCTCTTACCACCCAAGTTTAGCCGAAATCGGTGGCCGGCACCGTTTTTGCTCCCCGCGTGGACACTGCGACACATAGCGGGCACGACTTGCGGCAAAGGCGTGGGTGGAATTAAGTGAGAGTGACCATCCCGAGCGGCCGAGGGACCTGGACCGTTGACGCCGCAGCAACCCTGCCGGACTCAGCCTGCCTCCGTGGCCGGCCTGCCAGCGAGGGTGCTACCGCCAGGACCGATGGAAGGAAACCGCGCCATGTCCCAGAACACCGACCACATCCGCGTCACCCACGCCGGCTCATTGCCCCGGACGCCGGAGCTCATCGCCGCGAACGAGGCCAAGGAAGCCGACGGCGTCACCCCCGAGTTCCTGGATCTGCTGGAGACCTCGGTGGTGGACGTCGTGCAGCGCCAGAAGGATCTGGGCGTCGACATCCCCAACGACGGCGAGTACGGCCACACGATGTCCAGCACGGTGGACTACGGCGCCTGGTGGAACTACTCCTTCTCCCGGCTCGGCGGACTGGAACCCACCGAGGTGGACCGCTGGGCCGACGCCAAGGTCCACCGTTCCTCGCCCGGCCACATCGTCCTCACCTCGTTCCCGGACCGCCGTGACCGGCAAAAGTTCAACGACGCGTACAACGACCCCTCCTCCGGGATCCTGGCCCACCGCAAAGCCGTCACACAGCCAAAAATCGCCGGACCACTGACGTACACCGGCCAGGCGCTCGTGGCCTCGGACATCACCAACCTCAAGACCGGCCTGGCCGCGGCCGGCCTCACCGAGGGGTTCGTCGCCTCCCTCTCCCCCGGCTCCTGCGCCCGCGTCGCCAACGAGTACTACCAGAGCGATGAGGAACTCCTCTACGCCTGCGCCGATGCCATGCGCGAGGAATACAAGGCCATCATCGACGCCGGCCTGACCGTCCAGCTCGACGACCCCTCCCTGGCCGAGAGCTGGGACCAGATCAACCCCGAGCCGAGCCTCGAGGACTACCTGAAGTTCATCCAGCTCCGGGTCGAAGCCACCAACTGGGCGCTGCGCGACCTCCCGCAGGACCAGATCCGACTGCACGTGTGCTGGGGATCCTGGCACGGACCGCACACCACGGACATCCCCTTCGCGGACATCATCGGCTCCGTCCTGCAGATCAACGCCGGCGCCTACTCCTTCGAGGCGGCCAACGTGCGGCACGAGCACGAATGGCGGGTCTGGGAGGACACCAAGCTTCCCGAGGGAAAGTCGATCATCCCCGGCGTCGTCTCCCACGCCACCAACGTCGTGGAGCACCCGGACCTGGTGGCGGACCGGATCGTGCGCTTCGCGGACCTGGTGGGCCGCGAAAACGTGATTGCGTCCACGGACTGCGGCCTCGGCGGCCGCGTCCATCCACAGATCGCCTATGCCAAGCTCGAAGCGCTCGGGGAAGGCGCACAGCGGGCCAGCAAGCGGCTCTGGTAGCCGAACCGGGCCGGCCGGCCGCTGCCGGCCCGGGCAACTCGCCGGACATTTCGCGGGGCTTGATAGACTGGTAGAGACCGAACAGGAATCGGTCCACACCACATTTTCAAACCACTCCGGCCTCCGCGCGCCCTGTCTTTGGCGTGCCCGCAGCCGGTCTGGCAGCTTTACCAATCCGCAGGAGACCCAGCAATACATGACAGCCCTGGCCACTGAAAATTTCCGCGAACAGCTCCTGAGCCGCCGTTACGAAGCTAACGTCGCGCCGGTCAACGAACTGTGCGACGCACTGCAGACCGCCAAAGCTGGCACCACGGTCCCCTACGTGGATCCCGCCCACGACATTGACGAGTGCCGCATCATCAGCCTGTACTCCAACATCGGCACGGCGGATCCGTCCGGCTTCATCACCGCCGGGGACGAGGAAGCTGCCACCCGCATGCTCGGCATCCAGTGGAAGCTGGGCCTGCGCCCGGAGTTCGTCATGCCGTGGAACGTGCACCCGTGGCACGTGGGCGAGGAGCCGAACGGCAAGTTCACCCCGGACCAGATCTCGGCCGGCCTCAAGCCGTTGCTGAAGTTCCTCGCCCTGGTGCCGCGCGCGTCCGTCATTGTGGCGCACGGAACCGAAGCCAACCGCCTGGCCAACCTGCTGCTCAAGACCGAGGTGCCGATGATCTGGCGCCGCGGCCTGAAGACGTACAAGGTCCGCTCGCTTAGCGGCCGCGCGTTCGCCGGCACCCCGGCCCGCCAGGAGCAGTACCTCGAGGACATGCGCGTCGCCTACGCCGACGCCATGGCCCGCACCGGACTGGCCAAGGCCAGCTGACCCACCCGCGTTAACGACGGCGGGCGCCCACCGAAAGGTGAGCGCCCGCCGTCGTCGCTTAAACCCCAACGCGGGGTCACTTACAGCCCATCCGCGGTGGCGGAATGGGCCGTAAGTGACCCCGCGTTGCGTTAAGTCGCGGTGCCTGTCAGCCCTCGGCTTCGATGGCTGCCTTGGCGGTGGGGTCGGAGTCCTTGAGGAACTTCTCGATCCGCTCGGGCTCCTCGGCCTCGCCGATCGCCGCGGACGCGCGGCCCAGCGAGTACAGGGCGCGCAGGAAGCCGCGGTTCGGTTCGTGCTCCCACGGGATCGGGCCCACGCCGCGCCAGCCGTTACGGCGCAGCGAGTCCAGGCCGCGGTGGTAGCCGACCCGGGCGTAGGCGTAGGAATCGATGGTCCGGCCTTCCTTCCACGCTTCCTCGGCCAGCACGGCCCAGAGCAGCGAGGACGTCGGGTGCTTCTCCACCAGATCCAGCGCCTCCTGGCCCGCATCCAGCCCCGCGTTGACCTCAGTCTCGGCAGGCAGCAGCGTGGGCTCGGGGCCCATCAGGTTCTTGCGGAACTCGTCCGACATGACTAGAACGTCTTGCCGGTGGAGCCGAGCTGCTGGGCAGCCTCGACCACGCGGGCGGCCAGGCCGGCTTCGGCGGACGCGCCCCAGACACGGGGGTCGTACAGCTTCTTGTTGCCGACCTCGCCGTCGACCTTCAGGACGCCGTCGTAGTTGCGGAACATGTGGTCCACCACCGGGCGGGTGTAGGCGTACTGGGTGTCGGTGTCGATGTTCATCTTGATCACGCCGTAGGAGACGGCGTCCGCGATCTCCTGCTCGGAGGAGCCGGAGCCGCCGTGGAAGACGAGGTCGAACGGGTTGGCCTTGCCGATCTTCGCGCCGACCTGCTCCTGGATGTCCTTGAGGATTTCCGGACGCAGCTTGACGCCGCCCGGCTTGTACACGCCGTGCACGTTGCCGAAGGTCAGGGCCGTGATGTAGCGGCCGTTCTCGCCGGAGCCGAGGGCGTCGATGGTCGCGAGGGCGTCCTCGACCGTGGTGTAGAGCTTGTCGTTGATGGCGTTCTCGACGCCGTCTTCCTCGCCGCCGACGGTGCCGATCTCGACCTCGAGGATCATCTTGGCCGCGGCGGTGCGCGCGAGCAGTTCACGCGCGATCCGGAGGTTCTCCTGCAGGGTTTCGGCCGAGCCGTCCCACATGTGCGAGTTGAAGAGCGGGTTGCGGCCGGCCTTGACCTCGGCCTCGGAGGCGGCGAGCAGCGGCAGGACGAAGCCGTCCAGCTTGTCCTTGGGGCAGTGGTCCGTGTGCAGGGCGATGTTGACGCCGTAGTTCTTGGCCACTTCGCGGGCGAACGCGGCGAAGCCCAGGGAACCGGCCACCATGTCCTTGGTGGAGGCGCCGGACCAGTAGGCGGCGCCGCCGGTGGAGACCTGGACGATGCCGTCGGACTCGGCCTCGGCGAAGCCGCGCAGGGCGGCGTTCAGGGTCTGGGAGGAAGTGACGTTGACGGCCGGGAACGCGAAGCCGCCCGTCTTTGCGCGGTCGATCATCTCGGAGTAGATCTCTGGGGTTGCAATGGGCATGCTGACTCCTAAAGTGAATTTCGTCTGCGGGCTGGGTTGACCCTGGAGTGAACCTCGTCGGCTACGAACCATCCTAGCCATTCCTGCGCACGGCAGTGTCTCCGGTCACGCGGGGGCTGTAACACTCGCTCCCGCGCCTTGCGTCGCCTCCCGCCGAGATGGCACCACGCGGCAGTGTGGCCGCCCAACATTGCCGCCAACTGTCACTTCGCGCGCCAGCCCCGGCTCTCCAGCGCCGCCCGGACCTTGCGGACGACGGCGGGGCGGTCACCGGCGAGGTCGAAACGGGAAACCCGGAGCTCCAGCCAGCCGAACCTCGCGGTGGTGTCGGCCCGGCGGATGTCCTTCAGGTACTGTTCCTCCCCGTTGTGGTGCGCCCCGTCGTACTGCAGCGCGAGCCTCCACTGCGGGTACGCCGCGTCGGGCCAGAGCACGGGGGCCGTGTCCCCACCCCACATCGGCTCGCCCCACACCACGTGATTCAGCACCGGCTCGGGCAGGCCCGCGCGCACCAGGGCGAGGCGCATCTGCGTTTCCGGCGCCGAGTCGGCGCCCACCCGGATGAGTTCGGCGGCGGTCCTCGCCTTGCGCACGCCGCGGACTCCCGGGTGCCGGGCCGCCATCTCCCTCAGGTCCGCGACGCTGCACAATGCCCGGCGGGGAAACGGATGTCCCTGACCGTGTTCGCAGACGAGGGAATCGCCCACGGCAACAAGTTCCTCCGGCCCCAGAACCGCGGCCAGGTCCAGCCACGTCCGGGCCGGCGAGGTGAGCCGGACGCCGTCGAGCTCCACCACTTCGTCCGGCAGCAGCGTCAGAAGATGCCCGACGACGTTTGCCTGACGCGGCATGCTGGAGCCCCTGCGGCGGGCAAGGTGGATGCGCCAGTCTTCGCCCTGCCAGGGCGGCAGCGGTGCTTCCCAGAGGCGGGCCGCCGAGCCGAGCGCGAGGATGGAATCGTCATCAAGGTCGGTATAGGCGCGCAGGGCGGCCGCTCCGGCGGCCGCCGAGTCCGTCGGGACCCGAATGCCGCGGGACACGGTCACCAGATCCCGCGCCGCGGTCCGCGTACGGGTGACGCCGGCCTTGTCCGCGGCACGGAGTGAGAAGGATCCGGTGGTCAGATGGAACGGAAGCGGTGCCCGGCGCATGGGCCCAGTCTTGCCGCTTCGGGCACTGTCCGATGCGGTTATCCACAGCCCTTTGCCGCAATCCGCGCCGAGGTGGCATTTCACGGCAGTGTCGGGCGCAAACACTGCCGTCAAGTGTCACTTCGCGGGGTGCCGCTACCCCGGGAGCTGGTTGAAGACGTGCCGGCGGATCCAGGCGTGCATCGCGATCGCGGCCGCGGAGGCGGCGTTGATCGAGCGGGTGGAACCGAACTGCTCGATCGACAGCGTCGCGACGGCGGCCTCGTGGACCTCCGGCGTCAGGCCCGGGCCTTCCTGGCCGAATACCAGCACGCAGTCCCGGGGCAGCTCGTAGGTTTCCAGCGGGACGGAATCGGGGAAGATGTCGATCCCGATCACGGCCAGCCCCTCCCCGTGCGCCCAGGCGACAAAGTCCTCAACGGTGGCGTGGTGGCGGACGTGCTGGTAGCGGTCGGTGACCATCGCCCCGCGGCGGTTCCACCGGCGTCGTCCGATGATGTGGACTTCCTTGGCCAGGAACGCGTTGGCGGTGCGGACGACGGTGCCGATGTTCATGTCGTGCTGCCAGTTTTCAATCGCGATGTGGAAATTGTGGCGCCGCGAATCCAGCTCGGCGACAATCGCCTCGTGCTTCCAGTAACGGTACTTGTCCACCACGTTGCGGCGGTCGCCGTCCGCGAGCAGGTCCGGGTCCCAGTGTTCGCCCTCCGGCCACTGCCCCTGCCAGGGGCCGACGCCGACCTCCGCCTTGGGCTCCGCCTCGCCGTCCGGAACGGCCACGCTGCCGGCAGTGGGTTCGCTGGGAGTCTCGGGTTCAGTCACGACTCAACATTAGACTGGGACCTGTTGCGGCACACTATCGGCGGAGGGCACCATGGCGGACCAGTATGAAGACCAAGGGACAGACCAGCGTTCAGACTCCGATGACGTGCGGTCCACGTCCTCGGTGTACCGCAGCGGCCAGGAGATCGAGTGCTGGCTGACAGACATGGACGGCGTGCTGGTCCACGAGAACCAGCCGATCCCGGGCGCCTCGGAACTGATCCAGCGCTGGGTGGACACGTCCAAGCGGTTCCTGGTCCTGACCAACAATTCCATCTTCACCCCCCGGGACCTCGCGGCGAGGCTGAAGAGTTCCGGCCTGGAAATCCCGGAGGAGAACATCTGGACCTCGGCCCTGGCCACGGCGCAGTTCCTCAAGGACCAGGTACGCGGCTCCGAGTCCGGCAACCGCGCCTACACGATCGGCGAGGCCGGGCTGACGACGGCGCTGCATGAGGCCGGCTTCATCCTCACCGACCAGGACCCCGACTTTGTGGTGCTCGGCGAAACCCGGACCTACTCCTTTGAAGCCATCACCATGGCCATCCGCCTGATCCTCGGCGGCGCCCGCTTCATCGCGACCAACCCCGACGCCACCGGGCCTTCCAAGGACGGACCGATGCCGGCCACCGGTGCGATCGCCGCGCTCATCACCAAGGCAACCGGCCGCGAACCCTACATTGTGGGCAAGCCGAACCCGATGATGTTCCGTTCGGCGATGAACCAGATCGACGCGCACTCGGAGACCACCGCCATGATCGGGGACCGGATGGACACGGACATCATCGCCGGCATGGAGGCGGGGCTGCACACGGTGCTGGTGCTCAGCGGCATCACGCATAAGGACGACATTGCGGCCTACCCGTTCCGGCCCAACCAGATCCTGAACTCGGTCGCGGACCTGAAGAACCAGATCTGAACGGACTAGTCCGAGGGGTCCGCCCTCGTCCTAGAAGGCGGTCTTCTTGCCGCCGCCGGACGGCAGCGGCAGGAACTCGTCCTGGAGCTCCTCGATGAGCGGCCGGTAGACCGAGGGGTTCCACTGCGGGCTGGCATGCGCCGGCCGCGCCCCGTCCGTCCGCAATGAATCCGAGACCATGTTCGCCTTGAACCGCAGCATCCAGGTGTCCCGCGCCGTCTCGTAGCTCACGGTCTGGTCCCCGGGGTTGCCGATGAATGCCATCTTCGCGTCCCCCAGCTTGCCGACGAAGCGGTTCAGGTCGAAGTGGTAGATGTAGGCCGATTCGGTCTGGATCAGCACGCTGGACGGGGCAATCGGCGAGAGCTGTTCCAGGGTCTGGTCCAGCACCTGGCCCCAGCTGCGTTCATGCTTGTTCAGCATGCGTTCGCCGAGCTCGTAGCCGCCGCGCAGCACGGTGGGGAACCGGAACCCGCTCTCGTACAGGAACACCACCCCCTCGAACCAGCTCTGGTCCAGGACGTCATACCGGCTGGAAGGGCTGGAGTCGAGCAGGATGAACGCCACCTTGACGCCATGCAGTTCCAGCAACCGGGCGGCGACCTGCACCGCGACCATGCCGCCGAAGCTGTGGCCGTAGAAGTAGATGGTGTCGAGCTGGTGGGCGCGGATGTACTCGATGACCGCGATCACGATCTTGTCGATGTCCAGGCCAAGGTTGGAATAGCCGACGGCGGCCAGTTGGCCCCGCTTGGTCAGCGCGCCGCGCAGCGAGTTCAGGATCCACTGCGCCTCTTCCCAGCTGGTCTTGTAGCCGGGGAAAAGGAACCAGCTGGCGTGGGGGAAATACAGTTCCGCGACGTCGTCGGGCACCGGGAGGATCTTGTTCACCCGCCGCTCGGCCTGCACCCGGCGGGTGAACAGCATGTCCCCGGCCAGGACCGAGGCGGCACCCGCGCCGATCAGGAAGTTCCGCCGCGAAAACCGTTCGAGTTCAGCGGCATGCCGGAGTACGCGGGCCTCGGCGTCCCGGGATTCGCGCCCGTCGTTCGCTTCCGTCTCATGCGGCACACCTCTACCGTAGCCACTGCGACGGTGCAGCAGAAACGGAGGGTGAAACAGCGATCCGCGACGCGGTTCCGGCCCGGCGACGCGCAATATTCCTGGCGCGCCGGAAATCCCGCGTCGAGCGGACTTTTCCGCGTCGCGGAGGACTATCCGCGTCGCGGAACGGAGGGATCGTCCTAGGCCGGTTCGGGCGCGCGGCCGACTTCGCGCCGGGCGAGCTCCAGGCTGATGTCTTCGTACCTGGCCAGGAGCTCCGAGGGCGCACCGTTCCGCGGATCATCCAGCTTGCCGAAGACACAGTCGCTGGCGGCCAGCAGCTCATCGTCGGAGTAGCGGGCCAGCGGTCGGGTCCCGGACGGGTTAATCGAGGCCACGAAATCCGCGGAGAGGTCCAGCGGCTGGAACACCTTTCCGAAGTCGTCGCCGAACATCTGCAGTTCAAGCGAAACCCCGGCAGCAACAGGCATGGCCCCGGCAACGTCGAACTGGCCGGGTCCTCCGTCAATGGCGTTGAGGTCGTTGCGCAGACCGGCAAGGGCGGCCGATTCCACGAAGTCGGCGTGCGCGAGATCGACGCGGATGTGTGAACTGACGCCCATGCGTCGGATGCGCTGGATCAGCTGCATCAGGGCGGGGCGGGAATCCTGGCTGAGGCTGCCCCGGACATCGATCCGGATGACGTCTGCGGCGACATCGAGCTTCACCTGGGCATTGAGAGATTGGTCCATAGGTACTCCAAAGAAAGTGTCTATGGCCGACGGCTCAACCTCACTCAGCGTAACGGCGGGACGGGGCGGGCACAAGTCCCCGGATCAGCCGGCTAGTCAGCCGGCGGCCTGCCGTCCCGGCTCCTGGAAGTGCGTCCGCGTCGCCGAACCGCCAACGGACTCCACCAGCGAGGTGGCAATGTCGCGCAGTTTCACGTTGCCGTGGCTCGACGCGTCGGTGAGGATCTGGACCGCCGTTTCCTGGCTGCAGCGGTTCTGCGCCATCACGATGCCGACCGCCATATCGATGACCGTGCGGGATTCGAGCGTGGCCCGCAGGTTCGTGGCGCTGTCCGTGTGCAGGGAAAAGCGCACGGCCATGCGCAGCGCCTGGGAGATCTGCCGGGTGAAGTCACGCGCCCGGTCTGCGACGTCGCCGTCGAACTTGTGCGGTGCGTCCGAATACAGGTTCAGCGCGGCCTGGGCTTCGCCCTGCAGGTGGAACGGCACCGAAAGCACCGAGCGCAGCCCGTGCGAGGCGACGGCGGTGGCGTAATCGGGGCCCCAGCGGTCTTCCTCGAAAAGGTCCGGGACGTAGACCTCGCGCTCTTCCTGCGCCGCCGTCAGGCAGGGACCCTGCGCCAGCCGGTACTGGATCTCGTCCACTTCCCGGGCGGATTCGCTGCTCCAGCCGATGGTCGCAGCCTTCCGGTCCCGCAGCAGGGTAATCCCGCACAGCGCGTCGTCGCCCTTGCCTGCCACCTGGTGCGCGGAAAAACGCGCGAGTTCGTTGAGAAACTCTTCGAAGTCAGTGCTGTCGAGGATGAGGTTCTGGACCTGGTCGACGGTGCTGACGGTTGCAGGGTATTCCTGGGGCGGGAGCATAGCGCGTTTCTCCAACTACGGGTACAGAGGTACCGATGGGGGTATTTAAGAAATGATAAGTCACCCCCAAAGCACCGTCCATACGTGTCCGCCGCCGGTGAAACCCTAGCTCAGGCCCAGTTCGTCCTTGCCGAAAGCGAACAGGTAGGGGACGCCGGCTTCGGCTTCGATCTTTTCCTTGGCGCCGGTGTCGCGGTCCACGATCACGGCGACGGCCACGACGTTGCCGCCGGCCTTGCGCACGCCCTCGACGGCGGTCAGCGCGGAGCCGCCCGTCGTGGAGGTGTCCTCGAGGACCAGGACCTTGCGGCCCTCAACCGAGGGCCCCTCGACCTGGCGGCCCATGCCGTAGGACTTCTGGGCCTTGCGGACCACGAAGGCGTCCACCGGGCGGCCGGCGTCGACGGCGGCATGCATGACGGCGGTGCCCACCGGGTCCGCCCCCATCGTCAGCCCGCCGGCGCACTCAAAGTCGATCCCGGCGTCGTCCAGCAGGGACAACATGACCTGGCCGACGAGCTTGGACGCCTCGTGGTGCAGGGTGATGCGGCGCAGGTCGATGTAGTAGTCGGCCTCGGCGCCGCTGGAGAGGATGACCTTGCCGCGCACGACGGCCAGCTCCTTGATCAGTTCCAGGAGGCGGGCACGGGCGGCAGCGGCGTCGGCCGCAAAGTCACTGGTGGCAGTCATGGGACCCAGTTTAGTGGCAGGCGCCGGCCCGGATCCCAGTCCGGACGCCAGATGTCGGCACCGCGGCGGCCTCCTCCCGTGCCGGCCTGCCCGCACGGGACTTACGGCACTGGCAGCCGGCGCGGGGCGGGCGTCCGATGTAAGCATGACGGCAGGAACCGAACCTTCCACCCGCTGGCCGGCAATCCCCAAGGACCCCGGCAGCTTCCGGGTCCGGCCCAACCTCTTGGATTATGACGCCAGCTGCGCGGCGTTCTCCTGGGATCACGCCCGCCGGGAGCTGTCCGGCCTGCCGGATGGCCGGGGCCTCAATATCGCTTTTGAGGCGGCCGACCGGCATGCGGCCGGCGGGCTCGGCGGCCGCGAGGCGCTGCGCTTCATCCGGGCCGACGGGAGCAGCCATGCGCTCAGCTACGCGGAGCTGGCAGAGCAAAGCAGCCGGTTCGCCGCGGTGCTGAGCAGCCTCGGCGTCGGGCGCGGCGAGCGCGTCTTCTCCCTCACCGGCCGCAACCCGTCCCTGTACATTGCGATGCTAGGCACCTTCAAGAACGCCAGCGTGTTCTGCCCCCTTTTCTCGGCCTTCGGGCCGGAGCCCGTGCGGCAGCGGCTGCAGCTGGGCTCCGGACGCGCGCTCATCACCACCCGGGCGCTCTACCGGCGGAAAGTGGCCCAGCTGCGCGACTCGCTGCCGGAGCTGCGGCATGTGCTGCTGATCGACGCCGACGGCAGCCCGGAACCGGGCACCCTGGACCTGGCCGCGCTGCTGCAGACGGCCCCGGCCGACGGGCAGATCGCGGCGACCCGGCCCGAGGACATGGCGCTGCTGCACTTCACGTCCGGCACCACCGGGACACCGAAGGGCGCCATCCACGTCCACGACGCCGTCACCGCCCACCACGCGACCGGCACTTTTGCGCTGGACCTGCATCCGGAGGACATCTACTGGTGCACGGCCGATCCCGGCTGGGTGACCGGCACGTCCTACGGGGTCCTGGCCCCGCTCAGCCACGGCGTGACGAGCATCGTGGACGAGGAGGAGATGGACGCGGACCGCTGGTACCGGATCCTCGCCGAGCAGCACGTGACCGTCTGGTACACCGCGCCCACCGCGCTGCGGATGCTGATGAAGGCCGGGGCGGACCGCGCCACGGGGCACGACCTGTCCGCCCTGCGCTTTGTCGCCAGCGTCGGCGAGCCGCTCAATCCGGAGGTCGTGGTCTGGGGCAAGGAAGCCTTCGGCCAGCCGGTGCATGACAACTGGTGGCAGACCGAAACCGGCGGCATCATGATTTCGAACTTCGCGGCCACCGAGATCCGCCCGGGCTCCATGGGCCGGCCGCTGCCCGGCATCGAAGCCGCGCTGGTGGTGCGGGACGCACAGGACAAGCCGGTGCTCAGGGACGGGCAGGCGGTGCTGGTCACCGCGCCGGACACGATGGGTGAGCTTGCGCTGCGGCCCGGCTGGCCCTCGATGTTCCGCGGCTACCTGCACGAGGAGGAGCGCTACCGGCGGTGCTTCGTGGGCGGCTGGTACCTCACCGGCGACCTCGCCAAGCGCGACGCCGACGGCTACTACTGGTTCGTGGGCCGGGGCGACGACGTGATCAAGTCCTCGGGGCACCTGATCGGCCCGTTCGAGGTGGAGAGCTCGCTGATGGAACATGAGGCGGTGGCCGAGGCCGGCGTGATCGGCGTTCCGGACCCGGTGGCCGGCGAGGTGGTCAAGGCCTTCGTGGAGCTGCGCCCCGGCTGGGAGCCGTCGGAGGAACTGCAGCTGGATATCATCGGGTTCGCGCGCAAACGGCTGGGGCCCGCGGTGGCACCCCGGCTGCTGGACTTCACCACGGCGCTGCCGAAAACCCGCAGCGGGAAGATCCTCCGGCGCCTGATCAAGGCCCGCGAACTGGGGCTCCCGGAGGGCGACACGTCCACCATCGAGTCCCCGCCGGGGGCGGCGCCCGACGGCCAGCCCGACGGCCAGCCCGACGGCCAGCCCGACGGCCAGCCCGGCGGGCAGCCCGGCGCTGCGGGACGGGCAGCCGGCACGGCGCCGGAGGGACCGCAGTGACCGGGCCAATGGCGGCGTCCGCCGGGCCGCTGGATCCCGCGCACGGCCGGCACCTGCTGCTGCAGATGCTGCGTGTGCGCCAGCTCGAGGAGAAGTGCGTCGAGCTGTACAGCGCCGCCAAGATCCGCGGCTTCCTGCACGTCTACATCGGCGAGGAGGCGGTGGCGGCCGGGGTGCTGGAAACCCTCGCGCCGGAGGACGCCGTCGTCGCCACCTACCGGGAGCACGGCCACGCCCTGCTGCGCGGCGTGTCCGCCGGCTCGATCCTGGCCGAGATGTACGGCTTCGTGGAGGGCTGCTGCCGAGGCCGCGGCGGCTCCATGCACCTGTTCGACGCCGCCACGCGCTTCTACGGCGGGAACGCGATCGTCGCCGGCGGACTGCCGCTCGCCGTCGGGCTGGCGCTCGCGGACAAGATGGCCGGCCGGTCCCGCGTCACCGTGTGCTTTTTCGGTGAGGGCGCCGTCGCGGAGGGCGAGTTCCATGAAAGCCTCAACCTCGCCGCTCTCTGGCAGCTGCCGGTGCTGTTCTGCTGTGAAAACAACCTTTACGCGATGGGCACGGCGCTGGGCCGTTCCGAGTCGCAGACCGACATCGCGCTGAAGGCGGCCGGCTACGAGATTGCCGCCTGGGCCGTGGACGGGATGGACGTGCTGGCCGTCGAGGAGACCGCCCGTCGCGCCGTCGACGCGGTCCGGGCCGGCGGCGGGCCGCACTTCCTGGAACTGCGCACCTACCGGTTCCGGGCGCATTCGATGTTCGACCCGGAACGGTACCGGGACAAGGCCGAGGTGGCGCGGTGGCTGGAGCGTGATCCGATCACGCTGCTGCGCTCGGCGATGGAGGCCGCCGGCCAGCTGACCGAGGCGGACTGGCAGCAACTGCAGGCCGACGCCGAAGCGGAAGTCGCGGCCGGCGTCGAGGTTGCGGAGGCCGGCACGCCGGAGCCGCTCGAGGACCTCACTCGTTTTGTGTACAGCGACCCCGGCGCCTGGCAGGAAGGGGACGGGTCATGAAATCCAGCTACCGGGAGGCGCTCCGGGCCGGGATCCGCGACGCCCTGCAGCGTGACGAGCGGGTTTTCCTGATGGGCGAGGATGTGGGCGCTTACGGCGGCTCCTTCGCCGTAAGCCTGGGCCTGCTGGAGGAGTTCGGGCCGGAACGGATCCGGGACACCCCGCTGTCCGAGTCCGGGTTCGTCGGCGCCGGGATCGGCGCCGCGCTCGGTGGGATGCGACCCATCGTGGAGATCATGACCGTCAACTTCAGCCTCCTGGCCCTCGACCAGATCGTGAACAACGCCGCATCCCTGCTGCACATGTCCGGCGGCCAGTTCCACGTGCCGCTGGTGATCCGGATGACCACCGGGGCCGGCCGCCAGCTTGGCGCCCAGCATTCGCACAGCCTGGAGGGGTGGTACGCGCACATCCCCGGGCTGCGGATCCTCACCCCCGCCACCCTCGAAGACGCCCGCGGGATGCTGTGGACCGCGCTCCAGGACCCGGACCCGGTGCTGATCTTCGAACACGGCTCGCTCTACAACGTCCCCGGCGAACTCGCCGAGGACGCCGGGGCGGTGGACATCAGCAGCGCCGCCATCCGGCGGCCCGGCGCCGACGTCTCACTCATCACCTACGGCGGGACGCTCCCCCTCACCCTCGAGGCCGCCGGGCAGCTCGCCGCCGAAGGCATCGACGCCGAAGTGCTGGACCTGCGCACGCTGCGGCCGCTCGACGACACCGCCATCCTCGACTCGGTGGCCAGGACACACCGTGCCGTGGTGGTGGACGAGGGCTGGCGCAGCGGCAGCATCTCCGCCGAAATCAGCGCCCGGATCAGCGAACACGCGTTTTTCGAGCTGGACGCGCCCGTAGGCCGGGTCTGCAGCGCCGAGGTGCCGATCCCCTACTCCAAGCACCTTGAACTCGCCGCCCTGCCCTCTGCGGAACGGGTCGTCGCGGCAGCGCGGGAGGCGGTCGGGGCACGTGGGTGACTTCCTGATGCCCTCGCTCGGGGCCGATATGGAGCACGGCAAGATCGTCGAATGGCTGGTCAAGCCCGGCGACTACGTCCGCCGCGGCGACCTCGTGGCCGTGGTGGACACGGACAAGACCGTGATGGACGTCGAATCCTTCCAGGAGGGGGTGGTCGCGGACCTCCTCGTGGACATCGGCGAGACCGTGCCGGTGGGCACGCCGCTGGCCCGGATCACGCAGACCCCGGCCGAGGTCGGGGCTCCCAGCCGCGAGGCGCCGCCGCCCCGGCCCACGGCCGCGAAGCCGGCCCCTCCCCCGGAAGCCCCTCCGATCGCGCCGCCGGTCCGGCACCTCGCGCACCGGCTCGGCGTCGACACCGGACGGATCCACGGCACCGGCAAGGATGGCGCGATCACCCGCGCCGACGTGGAGCACGCCGTGGCAGCCCGTCCGGCGGCCGCAGGGCGGGTGCGGTCCTCGCCGCGGGCCAGACGGCTCGCCGCCGAACTCGGCGTCGAGCTTTCGTCCGTCGCCGGCACCGGACCGGAGGGCGCCGTGACCGTCGAAGACGTGCAGGGCGCCGCAGCCCGCCAGCCGGAGGCCGGTCTCCGGGAGGCGGGACCGCGAGGGGTCCCGCCAGCCGGAGGCCGGTCTCCGGGAGGCGGGACCGCGAGGGGCGGCTGCGGAAGCGCCGGCGGCATCGGCGCAGGCTGCGGAAGCGGCTGAGGCCGAAGCGGCCCCGCCGGAAGCGCCGGCGCAGGCTGCGGAGAAGCCCGCGGAGGCCCGCGGACGGGTGGCCACCCTGCGCCGGGCCATCGGGGCGCTGATGTCGCGCTCCAAGCAGACCATCCCGCACTACTACCTGAGCACAACCCTGGACCTGCGCGCCGCCGTCGGCTGGATGCAGAC
This sequence comes from Arthrobacter sp. 10T419, assembly GCF_056394105.1. Taxonomy (NCBI): domain Bacteria; kingdom Bacillati; phylum Actinomycetota; class Actinomycetes; order Micrococcales; family Micrococcaceae; genus Arthrobacter; species Arthrobacter sp. 10T419. Next base: position 48,063 of record NZ_JBFTHF010000003.1, read on the forward strand.
CGTCAATGCGCAGCGGCCGGTGGCGTCCCGGTTAGTGCCCTCCGCCCTCCTGCTCAAGGCGGCGGCGCTCGCGGCCAAGGAAGTCCCGGAGGTCAACGGCTTCTATCTGGACGGGGAGTACCGGCCCAGCGCCGCGGTGCATCTGGGCGTCGCGGTGGCCCTGCGCCAGGGTGGCCTGGTGGCCCCCGCGCTCCACGACGCCGACACCCTGGCCCTCGACGAGCTGATGGAACAGCTGCGGGACCTGGTCAGCCGCGCGCGGGCCGGACGGCTGCAGCGCGCCGAGATGGCGGACCCCACCATCACCGTGACGAATCTCGGGGACCTCGGCGTGGACAGCGTCTACGGGGTGATCTATCCGCCGCAGGTGGCGATGGTGGGCTTTGGCCGCGTGCTGGAGCAACCCTGGGCGGAGAACGGGATGCTGGGCGTCCGGGCCGCCGCGATCGCCACCCTCTCGGCCGACCACCGGGTCAGCGACGGGTTGCGCGGCGGCCGCTTCCTTGCCCGGATCCAAGAGCTGCTGCAGAAACCGGACGAACTGTGAAGACGGAGACACCATGAATGAACAGGATGCCCGGGCCGCGGTGCGTGCCGCGCTGGGGAAAGTCGCACCGGATGTTGAGCTGGACGACGTCGGCGGCGAGGCCCGGCTCCGGCAGGACCTCGAGCTGGACTCGCTGGATTTCCTGCGGCTCGTTGAAACCATCGACACGGCGACCGGCGTGGACATCCCGGAGCGCGACTATCCGGCAGTCGCCACGGTCGATGGCCTCATTAGTTACCTCGTCGCGCACGGCTGAGGCGCATCCGCGGCTCCGTAACCGCCGTTTTGGTGACGCCAATGGGCACCTGTGGAGCCATCGACCTCAGTTAGGGGCTAGGCGTGCGGCTGGGGCCGGGCCTCGGCGCGGCGCGCGAAGGCGGGGGCGTGTTCCGGGCGGGGTCCGAAGCCGATGAGCCGGGGAATGATGCGGCGGACCGCTGGAATCCGCCGGGCCAGGAAGAGCGCGACGGCCGGAAACTTGGTGCGTTGTCCGGCCATGATCGGGCCAAAGACCGCGCGGTGCATGAGCCGCTGTCCCGTCTGCACGACGACGGTCGGGAGCCGCCGTCGTCGTTCGACGCGTCGGAGGTCCGCCGCCGTGACCCGGCCGCGGAGCAGCGCGGGGGCGAGGATTTCCGCCGCCGCCACGGCGTCCTGGATGGCGAGGTTGATGCCGACACCGCCGGCCGGGGACATCGCATGCGCGGCGTCGCCGATGCAGAGCAGACCGTTGACGTGCCACGACTGCAGCCGGTCCAGGCGGACGTCGAGCCAGTGCAGGTCATCGAGGGAACGGATGGCGTCCACCCGGTCCGCGAGGTCCGGCCGAAGCCCGGCGATCCGGCGCCGGAAGCCCTCGACGCCCTCCGCACGGATCCTGGCGTCGGTGCCTTTCGGGGCGAGGTAGCCCATTTGGTAGTAATCGTTGCGGGACAAGGCCACCAGCGCCTCTCCGGGACCGAACGCCGGCACCAGCCCGGCCACTTCGCCAAGTTCGGCGGGATACCGGGGCAGCCGGAACCACCAGGTGTCGAAAGGAACCGGAAACTCTTTCGGCGCCAGCCCGACGGCGGCACGCAACGCGGAATGGCGGCCGTCCGTCGCGACCACCAGGTCCGCCCGGAGCTCGTCCTGCGCGCCGTCCGGGTCGCGGAACCGGATCCCGCGGACACGGCCCCCGTCGCGAACCAGCCCCGTGGCCGTGTGGCTCATCAGCAGGGTGAAGCCGGGCTCCTCGGCAGCAGCTGCGGCCAGGAAGTTGAGGAAATCCCACTGCGGCATCATGGCGATGTAGTTGTACGGCGGCCGCAGCGAATCAAAGTCGCCCATGGTCACCGGCGGCCCGCCCGGGACCGGGAACACGACGCTCTTCAGGCGGCTTTGCGGCAGGCGGCGGAACTCCTGGCCGAGGCCGAGTTCGTCAATCAGCCGGATGGTGGACGGGTGCACCGTGTCGCCGCGGAAGTCGCGCAGGAAATCCGCGTGCTTTTCCAGGACCGTCACCTGCACCCCGGCCCGGGCCAGCAGCAGGCCGAGCATCATCCCGGCCGGACCGCCGCCGACCACCACGCATCCCGTCGTCTCCATGGCCATACGCTACGCCTGCGAGGGGTGCCGGCGGGAGGGGTCTTGGCGGCGCTTCCGGATTCGGGCGGCGGTTCCGGACAGACGCAGCGCGGACCCGCCTAGCGGCCGTCCGGAAGCTCAGCGGCGGTCCGGAAGCATAGCGAAACCGGGCACCCGGCCGGTCGGCAACAGTTGAGCACGATTGACTCGGCTGGCTAGGCTGTGAGGCATGCGTGAACTCCAGGCGAAGATCATTGAAGAAATGGGCGTGCAGCCCCGGATCGACCCCGCCGGGGAGGTGCGCAAACGCGTCATGTTCCTCAAGGACTACCTCAAGGCGAGCCACACCAAGGGCTTCGTCCTAGGCATCTCCGGCGGCCTCGACTCTTCGCTGGCAGGACGGCTGGCACAGCTCGCGGTCGAGGAGCTCGACGCCGAGGGCGTGGAGGCGAACTTCGTCGCGGTGCGGCTTCCCTACGGCGTGCAGCACGATGAGGACGACGCCCAGGCGGCCCTGGACTTTGTGCGGGCCAAAACGGAGTGGACCTTCAACATCTCGGCCGCGGTGGACGGCTTCGAGGATGAATTCGAAAAGACCGTGGGCAACGGCATTTCCGACTTCCACAAGGGCAACACCAAGGCCCGCACACGCATGATCGCCCAGTACGCCCTGGCCGGGGAGCACAACTACCTGGTGATCGGCACCGACCACGGCGCCGAATCCGTGACCGGATTCTTCACCAAATACGGCGACGGCGGCGCGGACATCCTGCCGCTGTTCGGCCTGAACAAGCGCCAGAACCGCGCCCTGCTGGCCGAACTCGGCGCCCCGGCCCGCATCTGGGAGAAGGTCCCGACGGCGGACCTCCTGGACCACAAGCCCGGACGCACCGATGAGGAAGAACTCGGCCTGAGCTACGACACCATCGATGACTACCTCGAAGGCCGCGAGATCCCCGACGCCGCGGCCGAGCTGATCGAGCAGAAATACCTGCGGACGCGGCACAAGCGCACCGTCCCGGTCACCATCTTCGACACCTGGTGGAAGCAGTGACGCTCCGCTAAGGGTTCCTGGCCGGATCGTTCCGCCCGGTCACCTCCGGACTTCCACGGTGCCCACCATGCCCATGAAGTCATGCAGGCCGCAGATGTAGTCGAACTCGCCGGCCTTGGTGAAGGTCACGGTGAACTTGCTGTGCGGGGGCATGATTCCTGAGTTGAGGTCTCCACCGGCAAACTTCGCCGAGTTGCCCCGGGGGACGAAGACATTGGCGGGTTCCTTGCCGAAAGTGACGGTGTGCGGGGCGCCCATGCCGCTGTTGACGAAGGTCACTTTCTCGCCCACCCGGATTTCCACCTTCTGCTGGACGAAGCGCATCACCATGGACGTTCCGTTATCCGTTCCCGCGATCACGGTGTGTTCGTCCGCCTGGTCCCGGGCGTCCTCCCATGCCTGGCGTCCGTCCCGCAGGATGGCCCGTTCCTGCCTCTCCGCCTGGCGGTCGTACTGCGCCTGGCTGTACGGGTAGTCGGTTCCGGCCGCCCGGACGTGGACTACTCCTTTCATGGCCATGCCGTGGACCAGGCAGTAATAGGTGAAGTTGCCCTTGCGCGGGAATGCCAGGGTGTATTTCGTGACTTGCTTAAAGCCACTGTCGGACACGTTCGTCATGACCCCGGAGTTGTAATACGAATGCCCGTCATAGGCCTTGCCGCCGCGCTGGTAGATGTTCTGCGGCAGCGATGGGTTGAAGGGCTGGGTGGACCTCAGGGACTGGCCTTTGGCCAGGAACGTCACGGTGTGGATCTCGGCGGAGTTGGCCTCCCAGGTGACCTTGTCGCCCGCGTTGATGTAGATGTTTCCGGGCAGGAAGGCCATGCCCTGGATGGCCTGGCTCGAGGATTCGGACCCGACCTGGACCGTCCACGTCCTGGCGGATTCTTCGCCACCCGCGACGGCGGCAGCGCTGACGGCTGGAGCACTGACGGTAAATGGCAACACGAGCGCGGCGATGAAAGCGATGAGAACGCGCAGCAAGCGCGGCGCGTGGGGGGATTCTGCTCGGCGAGTCATGGGACTCATTCCTTTTTGGGGCTGGAGGATTGCGGCCGGGAAACCGGCTCATCTGGTGCGCCGACGCCGCTTCCCGCGACGCCGTTTCGCTCCGGCCTGGACCGCGTCCGCCGCTCTCTTCTCCTGCTCCCAGTCCCCCAGCATTAAGGCGGGGAAGTAGTTTTTGGGCCAGACGCGCCACCCGGACTGGGGAATGGGCGCTGTCTAAAGCGCATGCAGCCACGGCTGCAATTCCAATCGTGCTCCGCGCCAGCCGGTTTGTCGAGACGGCGCCGGCGGCGGCTCAACTGCCCTGCAGCTGCAGGGATATCCGGTGCGCTTCGTCCATCAGCAGGCGCCCGAGGTATTCGCGGCGGTCCGCCCGGAAGCGCGGTTCAATCCCGGTCAGGGACAGCGCCCACGCCGGCCGGCCGCGCTGGTCGAATACGGCGGCGCCCATTCCCCAGCTGCCTTCCAGCACCAGGCCCGGGTTGACCGAATAGCCTGCCTGCCGCGTCGCTTCCAGGTTCGCGCGGACCACTTCCTCGCTGTGGGCGGCGGCAAAGCTCCCGGCGTGGGTGGCCCAGCCGGCCAGCAGTTCTTCCTGCTCCGCCGCGGGCAGGAACGCCATGATGGCGGTGCCGGCGGAGGCAACGCCCAGCGGAAAACGGACACCCTCATGCAGCACGAAGGAGCGGACCGGGAAACTGCCCTCCTCCCGCAGGAGGCACACCGTCTCGGCGCCGCGGCGGATCGAGAAGAAGGCGCTCTCCCCGGTTTCCTCTGCCAGCCGGCGCAGGCTGGGCCGGGCAATGTCCTCCAGCGGGAAACGCGCCGAAGCCACCGATCCCATCAGCAGGATCTCCGGGCCCAGCACCCAGTTGCCGCTGTGCGGATCCTGGTCCAGCAGTCCCTCGGCGGCCAGGGAAGTGAGCAGCCGGTGGGCGGTGGGACGCGTCAGACCGGATTCGCGGACCAGTTCCACGAGCGGGGAGCCTTCCGGCTTCCGTCCCACGATCCTCAGCAGGGCCGCGACGCGGCTTACCACCTGGGCTCCCTGTACGGGGACGGAGTTCATCTTTTCCTCGCATTTCCTCAAAACAATCATCAACCCATCCACATTGTGGACAGTGCCCAGCCTAGCGTCCACACTGTAAAAAAGCACGGAAAGTTGCGGATTTGCGGCGTTGACAGTGCTCTACGCCACACCATAGGCTCCTTCCTCAGGCGAACAGTCCACAAAGTGGATCACGGCGGCGGTCCCGTGGCCAGGCCGCCGGTTACTCAGAAGCTCAATGAGGAGATGCAAATGTCAAAGGTGAAATCCGGCGCGGCAGCGGCGCTGCAGGACGTGCTGCGGGACGGCATGACGCTGGCGGTCGGCGGCTTCGGCCTCAGCGGCATTCCGGCAGACCTGATCGAGGCGGTCCGGGACTCCGGCGTCAAGGACCTCACCGTGGTCTCCAACAACATGGGCGTGGACGGCAAGGGCCTCGGCGTGCTCATCGAGGCGGGCCAGGTCCGCAAGGTCATTGCCTCCTACGTGGGCGAAAACAAGCTCTTCGCGGAGCAGTACCTCGCCGGCCAGCTGGAGGTCGAGTTCACCCCGCAGGGCACCCTCGCCGAGCGCCTCCGCGCCGGCGGCGCCGGCATCCCGGCCTTCTACACCAAGACCGGCGTCGGCACCCTCGTCGCCGAAGGCAAGCCGCTGGCGGAGTTCGACGGCGAAACGTATGTCCAGGAGCGTGCCATCAAGGCCGACGTCTCCCTGGTCCACGCGCACACCGCCGACACGGACGGCAACCTGATCTACCGCTACACCGCGCAGAACTTCAATCCCGTGGTCGCCACGGCCGGCATCGTCACCGTTGCGGAGGCCGAGGTGATCGTCGAACCCGGCGCACTCGATCCCAACCACATCGTCACCCCCGGCGTCTTCGTGCAGCGCCTGGTGCAGGCCAGCGACCGGGCCAAGGACATCGAGCAGCGCACCGTCCGGCCCCGCGCCGAAGCGGCCGAGACGGACAACGCTGCCGCCTCCGCCGTCACCGTCTAATCCGGCCTGAGCGCCGCCACCCACACTTTTCAGGAGAAACACCATGGCTTGGACCCGGAACGAAATGGCCGCCATCGCGGCCGAAGAACTCAATGACGGCGATTACGTCAACCTCGGCATCGGCATCCCCACGCTCGTCGCCAACAACCTGCGCGAGGGCGTCCGCGTGGTGCTGCAGAGCGAGAACGGCCTGCTCGGCATGGGTCCGTTCCCCTACGAGGGCGAGGAGGACGCGGACCTGATCAATGCCGGCAAGCAGACGGTCACCGTCCTGCCCGGCGGCAGCATTTTCGACTCTGCCACCTCCTTCGGCATGATCCGCGGCGGCCACGTCAAGGTCGCCATCCTCGGCGCCATGCAGGTCTCCGGCGCCGGCGACCTGGCCAACTGGACCATCCCCGGCAAGATGGTCAAGGGCATGGGCGGCGCCATGGACCTCGTGGCCGGCACCCCGCGCGTCGTGGTCCTCACCGAACACAACGCCAAGGACGGCACCGCCAAGATCGTGAAGGAATGCACCCTGCCGCTCACCGGGCTGAGCTGCGTGGACCGCATCATCAGCGACCTCGCAGTGTTTGACCTGGTGAAAAATGCGGAAACGGGCGTTCGCCAGCTCACGCTCACCCGCCTCGCCCCCGGCGTAACCGCGGCGGAGATCCGCGAAAAGACTGAAGCCGAGTTCGACGTCGACCCCTCCCTCGAGGCAGCCCCGACGCGTGCCGCCGGCAGCCTGGAAGGAGCCACGGCATGAGCCTCAAGGACCAGTTCGGCAAGGATGTCCTGCTCACCGGCTGGGGCCACAGCCGCTTCGGCAAGCTCACGGAGGAGACCCTCGAGTCCCTCATCGTCCAGGTTGCCACCGAGGCGATCGGCAACGCGGGCGTCGAGCCGGGCCAGATCGACGAGATCTACCTGGGCCAGTTCAACTCCGGCATGATGCCGCTGGCGTTCCCGTCCTCGCTCGCCCTGCAGGTCTCGGAGCAGCTCGCCAACGTGCCATCGACGCGGGTGGAGAACGCGTGCGCCTCGGGCTCGGCCGCGTTCCAGCAGGGCACCAAGTCGCTGCTGGCGGGTACCGCCAAGACGGTTCTGGTGATCGGGGCCGAAAAGATGACCCAGGCCGGCGCCGACGTCGTGGGCGCCGCCCTGCTCGGCGCGGACTACGACATGGCCGGCAAGCCCTCCAGCACCGGCTTCACGGGGCTCTTCGCCGAAGTGGCCAAGCACTACGAGAAGCGCTACGGCGCCAGCGCAGGGAACCTCTCCGACGTGCTCGGCACGATCGCCGCGAAGAACCACCGCAACGGCGTGGACAACCCCTACGCGCAACTCCGCAAGGACCTCGGCGAGGAGTTCTGCCAGACCGTCTCGGACAAGAACCCGATGGTCGCCGACCCGCTGCGCCGCACCGACTGCTCTCCCGTCTCCGACGGCGCCGCCGCCGTCGTGCTCAGCGTTGCACCCACCGGCGGCGCCACCGCGCCGGTCCGGCTGGCCGGCTTCGGCCAGGCGAACGATTTCTTCCCGACCGACCGCCGCGACCCCACCGCCTTTGCCGCGACCCGCGCCTCCTGGCAGCGGGCCCTGGGCATGGCCGGCGTCGGGCTGGAGGACCTGGACTTCGCGGAGGTGCACGACTGCTTCACCATCGCCGAGCTGCTAATGTACGAGGCCATGGGCCTGACCGAGCCGGGCCAGGGCGCCCGCGCGGTCAAGGAAGGCTGGGTCTTCAAGGACGGCAAGCTGCCGGTCAACGTCTCGGGCGGACTCAAGGCCAAGGGCCACCCGGTCGGGGCCACCGGCGTCTCGCAGCATGTCATCGCGGCGATGCAGCTCACCGGCACCGCCGGGGACATGCAGCTGGCCGCCCCGCGACGTGCCGCGGTTCAGAATATGGGCGGCGTGGGCATTGCGAACTACGTCAGCGTGCTTGAAGCCGTCTGAGGCGCCGCCCGCGGACCTGGTGCGGGTCACCAACTGGCTTGGCCTGGCGGCCGGCGCACCCGTGATGGTGCGCCGGCCCGGCCGTGTCCCGGCCGCCGCAACGGTGGAGCTCGCGACCCCGGACGGAAAGATCCTCTGGGTCAGGTACTGGACCTCGGCCGAGCGCGCCATGCTCCATAAGGCCGACGGGACCCAAGTGTGGTGTGAGGCGAACCTTGGCTGAGTCCAGCATTGAAAACGTGGCCGACCTGCTCTTCCGGGACCTGCAGTACCTGAAGGCCAGCAGCGTGGAGCGCTGCGTCACCGACGTGGCCGGGTACCGGGGCGTGGCCGAGGCGGACATCAGCTCCTCGGTGGAACAAAACCTTCGGATGGCCATCCAGGCGGTGAAATCCGGGACCGTGCCGGAGTCATCGCAGCTCAGCCTCGAAGCCAGGGTGGCGCAGGTCCGGTTTCATCAGGGCCTGCGGATCGAGGACGTGCTGCGCGGTTACCGCCTCTCCATGGCCGTGATCCAGGACCGCTTCCTCGACATCGCCCAGGAGCTACGGCTCGGCGACCGGGAAGTCCTCGCCGCGCACCGGGTGCTCTGGGGCGTCAGCGATTCCTACACGGCGGCCCTGGTGCATTCCTACCGCGAAAGCAGCGTCCGGCAGGCCGTGCGCGACCACGAACTCCGGCAGGGCTACCTGCGCGCCGTGCTGGCCGGCACCCTCGCCGGCGCCGAACTGGTGTCCCGTTCCGCCGACTTCGGGATCGATCCGCGGCGCGAATTCCGCGCCCTGCGCGCACGTGCCAGGCCGGGGACGTCCCCGGACGAGCTTCTCGGCGAGCTGGTGGCGCCGCTGCGCAGCGGCGACGGGGTGTTGACCGTCCTGGCCGGCGACGTCGTCGGTTTCCTCGCCGCCAAACCCGCTGCCGGCAGCGCGGCAGCGACCTCACCGCCCTGGCTCAGTCCGACGCCGTCGCCGACCGCGTTTTTGCTGCCGCGTGGCGGCGGGCGGACCGGGGCTCCTATTGCCTGGAGGACCTGACCTGGCGCACCGCGGCCGGCGATCCGGACGTCACCGAGGTGCTGCGCCGGCGGTACCTGGCGCCCTTCGCCGAGGACGCCGAATTCGGCCGGATCGTGCTGGACTCGGTGCGGTCCTACCTGGCCAGCGACCGCCGGATATCCGCGGCCGCGCGGGCACTGTCCGTGCATGAGAACACGCTGCGTTACCGGCTGCAGAAGTTCGAGCAGCTCACCGGCACCCGGCTCGACGCGACCGGGACCCTCGTGGAGCTCTGCTGGGCATTCGAGGCCTGCCAGGACGGCCCAGGCAGGCCCGTCGACGGCCCGTTGTAGGAATCCACAACCCCCGGTCCGTTCCCTTTGAGCTGGCTCCATGTTCGGGGCCGCGACGCATCCGTAGCGTGGTCTGCATCACAGCCGGACGAACTGCTGACCCCTGTGCCCGACGGGCCGGACGATGCGGCACCCTTCGTCCGGGCCCATCGGATCTGGGAGTCACCGGATGAGCGTCATCACCGCAGCACCACCCGTCAGCAGGACCCGTCAACTCGCGGCCGCAACGGTCGGCAACATTGTCGAATGGTTCGACTGGTACGTCTATTCCATGCTGGCGCTGTACTTTTCCAGCCAGTTCTTTCCCAAGACCGGCGACCCCGTGGTCCCGCTGCTCAGCGCCATGGCGATCTTCGCCGTCGGCTTCTTCATGCGGCCGCTCGGCGGCCTGCTGGGCGGCATGGTGGCGGACCGCCTGGGACGGAAGAAGGCGCTAACCGCGACCGTCATGTTGATGGGCGTCGGCAGCCTGCTGGTGGCCGTGGCACCCACCTACGACCAGGTCGGCGTGCTCTCGCCGATCCTGCTGGTGGTGGCCAGGCTCCTGCAGGGCCTCTCCACCGGCGGCGAATTTGCTGCCTCCTCGACGTTCCTGGTCGAGTCGGCTCCGGAGGGCCGCCGCGGCTTCTTCTCCAGCTTCCTCTACATCGGCGCGACGCTCGGCAACGTGGTGGCGATCGGCTCCGTGGCGCTCCTCGTGGCCGGGCTCCCGGACGACGCCATGCACGAATGGGGCTGGCGCGTGCCGTTCGCCATCGGAACCCTCGGCGCGGTGGCCGGCCTGTTCATCCGCCGCTTCGCCGAAGAAACGCTGGCGCTCGACGACGCCGCCGATCCGTCCGTCCCGCCCGGCGCCAAGCCCGCCCGGCCCTCGGCCTTCGAGTTCATGCGCACCCACCCCAAGGAATGCCTGCTGGTGTTTGGCATCAACGCCGCGCCGACCCTGTTCTTCTACGTCTTCTCCTCCTACCTGCCTACTTACGCGCACATCACGGTGGGCTTCGACATGAAGAACGCACTTTTCGTTGGCCTGATCTCGCTGAGCTACTTCGCGGTCCTGCAGCCGCTGATGGGCATCCTCTCGGACCGGATCGGACGCAAGCCGCTGCTGCTGGCGTTCGGCGTCGGCTTCACCGTGCTGACCATCCCCCTGCTCCACATGCTGCAGAACAGCTTCCTGTCCCTGCTGCTGGTTCAGATGGCCGCCCTGACGCTGCTCGCCTGCTACACCTCCATCACCTCCGCCGTGATGTGCGAGCTCTTCCCGGCCCGGATCAGGGCCGCCGGCATCGGCCTCCCCTACGCCCTGGGCGTGGCGCTGGTCGGCGGCACGGGACCGTACGTGGCCACCTGGCTGGCCGATGCCAAGATGATCGACGCCTTCGGCTGGTACCTGACCATCCTCGCTGCGATCACGACGGCGGTCTTCCTGCGCCTCAAGGAGAGCTACCGGACGGGGCTGCCGCAGTGAGCGTGATCGGATTCTTTGACCGCGGCTGGAGCTGCAACCCGAATGGCGTCGCCTACGTGCAGGAAGAAACCGCCTTCACCTTCACCGAGGCCGGCGAACTGTCCTGCCGGATCGCCAACGCACTGCTGGACTCGGGCCTCTCCCCCGATGCCAAGATCGCGGTGCTCTCCCCGAACGATCCCCTCGCGTGGATCTGTGTGCTCGGCGTCTGGCGGGCGGGACTGACCTGGATCCCGGCCAACCCGGCGAGCCCGACCGGTGAAACGGCGCAGCTGCTGGCCGGATTCGACGCGGAACTGGTGATCTTCCATGCCGGCCTGGACGAGCCGGTCCGGCAGCTCCAGGACGGGCTGCCCGGGGTCCGTCACTGGATCCGGTTCGGGCCGGACGCCGCCGCCGAGGCCGCGGGTTCCGCCGCACCCGGGACGCCCGGGACAACCCCCTTCAGCCAGTGGATCGCGGCCCAGCCGGCGACCAAGCCGGCCGTCGACGCGGCCCCGGAGGACGTGGTCTCACTGGCCCCCACCGGCGGCACCACGGGTTTGCCGAAGGGCGTCATGAACACCAACCGGAGCCTGTCCGCGTTTGTGGCGCACCTGATGATGGCGGCCCACTACGGCTCGGAGGATGCCGTGGTGAACCTCGCCGCCGCGCCGATGACGCACACCGCGGGCCTGCTGAGCCTGGCCGCCACGGCCCGCGGCGGGACCGTGGTGGTCCTGCCCAAGGCGAACCCCCGCGCAGTCCTCGACGCGATCGAGGGATACGCGGTGACGGACCTGTTCCTGCCTCCCACCGTGATCTACCGGCTCCTGGAGGTCCTCAAGGAACAACCACGGGACCTCTCCTCGCTGCACTACCTGATCTACGGCGCGGCCCCGATGTCGGTCGAGAAGCTGCGCCAGGCACTGACGGCGATCGGTCCGGTGATGATGGAACTCTACGGACAGATGGAGGCGCCGGCGTCGGTGACCTTCCTGCGCCCGGATGAGCACTTCGTGGCCGGCGCGATCGCCCCGGACTCCCGGCTCTCCTCCTGCGGCCGGCCGTATCCGCTGGTCGAGGTCGAGATCCGCGACGACGACGGCCAGGCGCTTCCGGCCGGGACCCCCGGCGAGATCTGCGTCCGCGGCGACCTGGTCATGAAGGGCTACTACAAGAACCCGGATCAAACGGCGCAGGCGCTGCGCGACGGCTGGCTGCACACCGGCGACATCGGCGTCTTCGACGAGGAGGGCTACCTGCACCTGACCGACCGGCGGCGGGACCTGATCATCTCCGGCGGCTTCAACGTCTACCCGAGCGAAGTCGAGCAGGTGATCTGGAGCCACCCGGCCGTGCGCGACTGCGCGGTCGTCGGTTCCCCGCACCCTGATTGGGGCGAGGCGGTGACCGCCGTCGTCGAACTGAACGAGGGCTGCACCGTCACAGAGGCGGAAGTCATCGCCCTGTGCAAGCAGGAACTGGGCAGCATCCGGGCACCGAAAGCCGTACACCTGGTCCCCGCGCTGCCGCGCAGTGTCAACGGCAAAGTCCTGAAGAAGAACATCCGCGAAACTTTTTGGCGCAACGAGAAATCCAAGATCTAGGAGAACACTGATGACGAAGAGACTGCAGGGAAAGATTGCCCTCGTGGTGGGCGCCGGTTCGAGCGCCCCGGGAATGGGCAACGGCAAGGCCACGGCCATCGCGTTTGCCCGCGAGGGCGCCACGGTGGTGTGCGCGGACGTCAACGAGGCGGCAGCGAAGGAGACGGAGGGCCTGATCCTGGCCGAGGGCGGCCAGGCACGGCATCTCGCCTTCGATGTGACGGACTCCGCCGCGGTGGGCCGCGCCGTCGCGTCCGTCATCGAAGAATTCGGCCGGATCGACGTCCTCGACAACAACGTCGGCATCGCCAAGGTAGGCGGCGTGGTTGAACTCGACGAGGCCGAGTGGGACCGGGTCCACGCGATCAACCTGAAGGGCCCGTTCCTGACCATGAAGCACGTCATCCCGCACATGGTTGCCCAGGGCGGCGGCTCCATCATCAACATTTCCTCGCTGGCGGGCATCCGCTGGACCGGCGTCCCGTACGCCACCTACTACTCCTCCAAGGCGGCGCTGAACCACCTGAGCCGCACCACCGCGGCGGAGTACGCGGCGAAGCACGTGCGGGTCAACGCCATCCTGCCGGGGCTGATGGAAACGCCCATGGTGACCGAATCCGCCGAGTTGGCCGGCGCCTACGCGGACGGGCAGCGCGAGGAAATGCTGAAGAAGCGGCACGCCCAGGTGCCCATGGGCCACATGGGCACCGCCTGGGACGTCGCCAATGCCGCAGTCTTCCTGGCCAGCGACGAGTCCGCCTACGTCACCGGGATCGAATTGCGGGTCGACGGCGGCATCTCACTGGGCTTCTAGGGCAACTATTAGGGCAACAAAGGTCAGGAGTAGTCGTTGTAGAAACCGCGGCCGCTCTTGACCCCCAGCCAGCCCTTTTCGATGTAGTCCTGCAGCAGCGGCGCCGACTTGTTCTCCACGCCGGCCAGCCCGCAGTAGTGGTTTTCGATGTCGAGAACCACGTCCAGGCCCACCTGGTCCATGAAGCGGAACGGTGCGGTGTCGGCCTTGAACACGTCGAGGAACAAGGCGTCGACGTCTTCGGGTTCGGCAACCCCCTCCGCCACAACCAGCAGGGACTCGCGCTTGATCGCGGCCCAGACGCGGTTGAAGATGAAGCCGGTGCTCTGCTTGCGGACCAGGTGCGGGGCCAGCGCGTATTTCGGCAGCTCGGCCATCAGCAGCTCAATGATCGCCGGATCGGTGCGGCCGCTGGACATCAGCTCCACCGAGCGCACCGCCGGCGGCATGTAAAAGTGCAGGTTCAGGACGCGTTCCGGCGCGTCCACCCCGTCGATGAATTCGGCCGAAGCGAACGAGGAGGAATTGCTCGCCAGCACGGCGTCGGGCGCGGCCAGCCGGTCAAGATCAGCGAAGATCTTCTTCTTGAGTTCGAGCTTTTCCGGCACCGCCTCGACAACGAGCCAGGCGTCCCGGAGGGCTGCGGCAAGGTCATCGCCGGCCGTGAACCGCCCCTCGGCAGTGCCGCCGAACTCATCCGCGACGCCGGGACGCTCGGTTCCGATGTAGTCGACGGCGGCCTGGGCCACGGCAAGGTTCGTGTCGAAGACGCGCACCTCGGCGCCCCGGAGCGAGAGCATCAGCGCGATGCGGCGGCCCAGCGTGCCGCCGCCGATCACGGTGATGGGTCGGCCTGCAATGTCGGCCGGAAGGGTGAAGCTCATGTCAGTTCCTTTCAGGAGGCTGCTGACGGTCCAGCAACCGGGTTGATGGGGTTGTTGCGGGTCGTCGCCTTGGCGGTCAGCACCAGGGCGGGGACGGCGGCCAGCACCAGCGCGGCACCATAGATCAGCGTCGTCCCCTTCATCCCTGCCACGGCGACCAGCAGCCCGGCGGCCACGGCCGGGACACTGAAGCCGAGGTAACAAATCAGGTAGATGCTGGAGAGCATCCCGATGCGCTCGTGCGGCCCGCACAGCGGCAGCGTCATCCGCATCGCGCCGAAGTAGCCGCTGCCGAATCCGACGCCGGCCACCATGGTGCCGGTGAAGTAGAGCGGCGCGGACCCCAGCTGCACGGCGAGGACTGTCAGGGATATCCCGGCGATCAGGGAGACGACACCGGTCAGGAGCGTGTTCCGGTCGGACCAGCGGCGGACGACGAGGATTGCCAGCGCCCCCGGGACGAAGAGGGCGAACAGGGCCAGCCCGCCCACCAGCACGGAACTGTCCTTCGTGATCGAATGCGCAAGGGCAGGGCCGAGGGAGAGGTAGAAGCCTGCGAGCGCCCAGGTCGCGGCCGCCACCGGCATGGTCGCAGCCATTGTCTTGCGCGCGGAACTGGGGACCTTCGCCTCGGGAACCAGGGAACGGAGCCAGCCGGGGGCTTTCCGCCCCGCGCTCGGCAGCCACAGCAGGGCGGTCCCGAGAACCAGCAGCAGGGCCGCGAGGAAAAAGTACACGGTCTTGGTCGGTTCCGGCAGGAACCGGACAAGGGACGCCGAGCCGAGCGCGCCGATGGAGAGCCCGACCGGCGAAGCGGCACTGTTCACGAGGGAACCACGGCCCCGGCGGCCGGCGCCTTCGAAGGCCAGCAGAGCGGCGCCGGCCGCGCCCATGGCCGCGCCGGTAGCGACACCCTGCAGGGCCCTCGCCGCGAGGAGCATTTCCGGACCGGGAGCGAAGGCGAAGGTCATCATGGCCCCGATCTGCAGCGCCACGGCCCCCAGCAGCACGGGCCGCGTGCCGAGATGGTCCGCCAGCGACCCGACCACCAGCAGCGTCAGCAGCACGGCCACCGCGTACACCGCGAAGACGACCGTCACAGCGGCGGAGCCGAGCCCCCATTCCCGAGCGTAAAACTCGTACAACGGCGACGGCGCCGACGAGGCCCCGATAAAGACCGTCAGGAGCGCCGCGTGAAGCCAGAACGCGGTACCGGTGTTCTTCAATGCTTTCCCTGCCTGCCAACCAGATAACTAACGCACAATCTGTGCATTAAGAGACTAGCACCGGACGCCGCCACTAAAGCAGAAGTTGTGCCTTAGCATGGTGTGATGATGGCTACAGCGACTCCGCGACCGGGCGGCCGCAGCGCCCGCGTCCAGCAGGCAGTGCACCAGGCGGTCCGGGCGCTGCTGGAGGAGAACGACGGCGACCGCTCGGCCCTGTCGGTGCCGCTGGTGGCGGAACGCGCCGGCGTGAACTCCTCGACCATCTATCGGCGGTGGGGGGACCTGCCGCGGCTGCTCGCCGCCGTCGCGTCCAACCGGATGCTGCCCGAGCAGGTGGAGGACACCGGGTCGCTCAGGGGGGACATGGAGGCCTGGTTCGTCCCCTACGTCGAGGAATTTTCCTCCCCGCTGGGGCGGCAGGTGCTGCGGGACATGCTCGCGGACGGCGCCGTGACCCGGGACTACTTCGCTCTTATGCAGGGCCATGTCGAGGAGCTCCGGAGACTGGCCGAAGCCCGCGGCGAAACCGCGCCGGCGGCCCGGGAGATTATCGACACCGTGGTGGCGCCGGTCATCTACCGCATCCTGTTCAACCATGAGTCCGCCCCGGAATTGAGGGTCCAGGACCGGATCAGCCGGCTGCTCCGCCCCGGGACCGCCACCGACGTCCAGGACTAGACTCGTTTCCACCCCATCCACGACCAGGCGAGGAGCCCCCATGCGCGCCACGATCATCCACGGCCCCGGCGACATCCGGGTTGAAGACCGCGACTACCCCACCGTCCAGCAGCCCACCGACGCCGTCGTCAAGGTCACCGCCTCCTGCGTCTGCGGCTCCGATCTGTGGCCGTACCGCGGCGTGCGGCCCACGCACGAGCCGCGTGCGATCGGCCATGAGTTCATCGGCCTGGTCGAAAGCATCGGCGACGCGGTGACCGATCTGGCCGTGGGGGACCTGGTGATCGCGCCGTTCGTGGTCAGCTGCGGCAAGTGCCCGCAGTGCCTCAACGGTGTCTCGGTCGCCTGCGACCACCTGGCCGGCTGGGGCGGCAAGGACGACGCCGGGCTGGCCATCGACGGAGGCCAGGGCCAGGCAGTCCGGGTCCCGCTCGCCGACGCCACCCTCGTCAAGGTTCCTGGCATCACCGAGCCCGACGACGCGCTGCGCGCCAGCCTGCTGACCCTCTCCGACGTCATGGCCACCGGCCACCACGCAGCCCTCGCGGCAAAAGCGGGACCGGGCCGGACCGTCGTCGTGGTGGGCGACGGCGCCGTGGGCCTCTGTGGAGTCCTGGCCGCCAAGCGGCTGGGCGCGGAACGGATCATCGCCATGTCCCGGCACGCCGACCGGCAAGCCATCGCCCGGGAGTTCGGCGCCACGGACATCGTCGCGGAGCGCGGGGACGACGGCGTCGCGAAGGTCCGCGAACTGCTCGGCGGAGTGCTGGCCGATTCCGTGCTGGAATGCGTCGGCACCAAGGAATCCATGGAGCAGGCGCTGCACAGCGTCCGCCCGGGCGGCGCCCTCGGCTTCGTGGGCGTGCCGACCGGCGGCGCCGAGATTCCGCTGCGCTACCTGTTCGACACCAACATCTCGATCGGCGGCGGGATGGCTCCCGCCCGGACCTACATTCCGGAACTGCTCGCCGACGTGCTGGACGGCAGCATCAACCCCGGCCGGGTGTTCGACGTCGTCATGCCGCTGGAGGAGGCGCCGGAGGCCTACCGCGCCATGGACGAACGGCGCGCCATCAAGGTCCTGCTGACGCCCTAGCCGAACGGGCAGGGGATCGTGCGGCCCTTGCACTGCCGGGACGGCGGGTCTAGCGTGATGCGCATCAGCACCCGCAGCCGTCAAGGAGCCGTCATGGCCAGGTTTGTGCAGATCATCGAATACCAGTCGTCCCGCATCGAGGAGATCGAAGCGCTCGGCAGGCCCTCCCGGACCGAGGGTGAAACCGCCCCGACCTTCCGTCGGATCCTGAACACCGCGGACCGTGACCGGCCCGGCACGTACCTCACCATCGTCGAGTTCGATTCCTACGAGTCGGCGATGGAGAATTCCCGGCGGCCGGAAACCTCCGAATTCGCGGCGCGCATGGCGGCCCTGTGCGATTCGCCGCCGGTGTTCCGCAACCTGGACATCCAGTGGGAGGACGCCGGCGACCCGGCGAGCGACTAGGCGCGCAAGCCATGCGCTCCGAAGCGGACGACGGTGAGCCGGACGCCGCTGCGCCGGACGAGTTCGTGCTGGACCTTGGCCGGACCGCCTCCGCTCCCCTGCGGTTGGTCGGCGGTAAGGCGCTGAACCTTGGCAGGCTCACCGCCGCGGACTTTCCGGTGCCGCGCGGCTTCTGCCTCACCACCGACGCCTACCGCCTCGCGGCCCCGCCCGCGCTGGCAGCCCTGGCCGCCCGGCTCGACGCGGCTGCCGACGGCGCGCCCGCCGACAGCGCTACCGGCGCAGCGGCTGGCCAGGCGGCCGGTCCGGGGCCGGCGGAACTGGACCGCCTGGCGGCCAGCGCCCGAGAGCTGATCCTGTCAGCGCCGGTTCCGCCCGGCGTCGACGCGGCGCTGCGGGAGGCCTACGGCTTGCTGGGCGCGCAGCCGGCCGTCGCGGTGCGGTCCTCGGCCACGGCCGAGGACCTGCCCTTTGCAAGCTTCGCCGGCCAGCAGGACTCGTTCACCGGCGTCAGCGGCGCCGACGCCGTCGTCGACGCCGTGCGGCGCTGCTGGGCTTCGCTATGGACCGACCGGGCGGTGGCCTACCGGTCCGCCAACGGGATCAGCCACCGCGAGGTGGGGCTCGCCGTCGTCGTCCAGCTCATGGTCGACGCCGCCACTGCAGGCGTGATGTTCACCGCCAACCCGGTGACCGGAACCCGGACCGAGACGGTGATCAACGCCAGCCCCGGCGCGGGGCAGGCTGTGGTGTCGGGCGCCGTAAATCCTGACCAGTTCACCGTGGACACCGCGACGGCGGCGGTCCTGGCCCGGGTTCCGGGCGACGGCGGTCCCGCACGCGGCTGGAGCCTGGCGGACGCCGAACTCACCGAACTGACCCGCCTGGGCGACGCAGTCCAGCGTCTCTTCGGCGCGCCGCAGGATGTGGAGTGGGTCATCGACGCCGCGGGCAAGGCCTGGCTGACGCAGTCCCGTCCGATCACCACGCTGTATCCGCTGGAGGATCCGTTCTCCAACACCCCGACCCCCATTGATCCGCCCTCGGCCGGGGCGCGCGTCTACCTCTGCGGCACCCTGTTCCAGGGGCTCACCCGACCGATCACGCCGATCGGGCTCGCGGCCCTCGGCCTGATGCGGAACCGCAAGGGCCCCTGGCGGTACGTCAACCCCGGGCTGCGAATGTACGTGGACCTCACCGCGATTGTGCAGAACAAGTGGGGCCGCCGCTACCTGACGCGGGTGCTGCCGCTGGCGGACGGCAGATCGGCCGCGATCTTCCCCGAACTGCTGGCGGATCCGCGATTCGCGCTCAGGCAACGCCCCCGGAAGGCCCTCCCCCGGCCCGCCCGGGCCACCGGCGGTGGGCAGGTCCAAGGCGCCGAGGCCAGCACCACCCTGGCCATGCTCCTCGGCCTGATCCCGGCGCTGTTTGGCGCCGCCCTCCGGCCTGAGGCCGAACTTCGCCGGGCCGAGGCCTACGGAAAACGCCTCGAAGCGGAGCTGGTGCTGCCCGAGCCCGCCACCGCCGTGCAGCGGCTCGACTACACCGAACTGATCACCAATCGGACCATTGACGGGCTGATCCGCGCCACCCTGCCCGGGCCATCCGTGGGCTACATCATGCTGGCCGTGGCACGGCGGCTGCTTCGCGGCATCGCCCCGCCGCGCGAGCTGGAGGCGGTACTGCGCGGGCTGCCGCACAATGTGACCACCGAGATGGACCTGGAACTCTGGCAACTGGCCGTCGGGATCGGCGCCGATCCCGACTCGCGGGACGTCTTCCTGGCGCAGGACCCGGCGCGGCTCGCGGCGGCATACCGCGCCGGCTCGCTTCCCGCGCCGGCGCAGGCCGGGGTCCGTGACTTCCTGGTCCGGTACGGCCACCGGGCGGTGGCCGAGATCGATCTGGGCATGCCGCGCTGGTCGGACCAGCCGGACCACATCCTGGGAATGATCTCCAACTACCTGCGCGTCGAGGACCCGGAGCAGGCCCCGGATCGGCAATTCCGCCGGGCCGCCGAGCACGCGGAGGAGAGGATCCGCAGTCTCGTGGAGCGCGCCGGCGCCCGGGGCCAGTGGCGGGCCCGGCTGCTCGAGCTGTCCCTGCGCCGGGTCCGGGAGCTGTCCGGCCTGCGCGAGCTGCCCAAGTTCCACATCGTCAAGATCCTCGGCGAAATGCACCGGCAGCTGTTGCTGGTTGGCGAAGAGCTGGTGCGTGCCGGGGTTATCGCGGCGCCCGACGATGTGTTCTTCCTGGACTTCGCCGAGCTCCGGGTGGCCCTGCGGGGTGCCGGAATGCAGCCTCTCGTCGCGAGCCGCCGCCGCCTGTACGACGTCGAACTGCGCCGCCGCCACATCCCGCGGGTGTTGCTCTCGGACGGGACCGACGTGGAGGCCGCCGTGATGGCGAAGCGTCCGGCCACCGGCGCCCTGTCCGGGACCCCGGCATCGGCCGGCACCGCCACCGGGCTGGTCAGGGTGATCCTGGACCCGGTAGGCGCCCGCCTCGAGCCCGGCGAAATCCTGGTGGCCCCTTCGACCGACCCCGGCTGGACCCCGCTCTTCATGACGGCCGGTGCCCTGGTCATGGAGATGGGCGGCGTCATCTCGCACGGGGCCGTGGTCGCCCGTGAGTACGGGATCCCGGCGGTGGTGGGCGTGCCGGATGCCACCACGAGGCTGCACACCGGCCAGCGGGTCACCGTGGACGGCGCCGCCGGCACGGTCCAGGAACTGCCGGACTGAGCTCAGCCGCACCCAGGCGGAGGCCCGGGGCGTAGCCCCGGGCCTCCGCCGGGAACAGGCTGTCCTCACCGTGGTAGCACAGCCGTGCCAGCTAGAATGGCAGCATGACCCCGGCGGTCCAGCCACCACCCCAGCAACCCTTCCCGCAGCAGCCCGTGCAATACCCTGCACAGCCGGCCGGCGGCGCCTTCGGCCTCGCACGCCGCGCGCGCGGCGTGCTCCGCCGGGTTCCGGTGTGGGCCTGGCGGGTCCTGATGCACTCGCTGGGCCCGAGCGAAAAGGCCCGCTTCAACGCCGACCCCGTCACCGGCGTCGACTACTTCCACGACATTGACTTCGTGGGCGACGGCATCAGGGCTCACCGCCTGGACGTCATCACCCCGTCCGCCGCTGGGGCCGCTCCTGCGGACGGCGCCGGGCCGCAGCCGGTCTATGTCTACTTCCACGGCGGAGGCTGGACCTCGGGCGACAAGGCCTCGCTGACCAAGTACTGCGCCAGCCAAGCGGAGGGCGGGATGGTCGCCGTCAACGTGAACTACCGCCGGGCCCCGCGCTTCCACATGGCCCACGTCCTCCAGGACGCCAACGCTGCGCTGGCCTGGGTCCGCGACAACATCGCGGGCTTCGGCGGCGACCCCGCCAGGATTGTCCTCGGCGGCGACTCCGCCGGCGGCCAGATCGCCGCTCTCCTTGCCGCTGCCAGCTTCCGTCCCGAACTGGCCGGCCATTACGCGCTGGCGCCGGCAACCCCCGCCTCAAGCCTGCGCGGGCTGGTGCAGCATTGCAGCGTCGTGGACTTCTCCGTGTTCTTCGACAAGGGCTTCGTCCTCAGCCTGGATTTCGTCCGGATGCTCCTGCCCCGGGCAGCGCCCCGCCCTAGCCGGCGCCGCATCGCGGAGCTGCGCGGGGCGGCCGGCTTCCTGTCCCCGATCGAGTGGCTCGACGCCCGGTTCCCGCCGGTCTTCGTGACCACTTCGGAACGCGACTTCTTCTACGCCGCCAACCTCAACTTCATCGAGCGCCTGCGGGAGCACGAGGTGCAGGTCGACACCCTGATATACGGCTGGGACTCCCCAAACACCGAACACACGTGGCAGCAGGATTTCCGGTACCCGGAGTCGCAGGAGGTCTACCGCCGCCTGCACGCGTTCGTGCGCAGGGTGGCGGGCAGCTGAGGACCCCGGCGGACCGCCGTCCGGGAACCGCCCCCGCGCCGGGGGCTATGTTTAGTCCATGGCGTCAACAGGCCGCAATCTTCCGGGCACACCGGAACCGGACCCCGGAGTCTTCGGCTCGGGGCTCATCGACGAGGCCGTCCGGCTGGACGCCGCCCTGCCCGACGGCGACTGGTTCGCCCCGCCGTCGGGCTCTGTCCGCGGGACCTTCCATGCGCCGAGCGGTGAGCTGGCGACCTTGTCCATGGGCAACCCGGCCCATCCACGGGTGCTGATGGTCCCGGGCGCGACGGGGTCCAAGGAAGACTTCTCGCTGATGCTGCCCCGGCTCGCGGCCGCCGGCTACTTTGTGCTCAGCTGCGACATCGCGGGCCAGTATGAGTCCGCCGACGCCGGCCCCGAGCACCTCGACCCGCCGCGGGAGCACTACGACTACCAGCTCTTCACCGACGACCTGATCGCCCTGCTGGAGGACGGGGAGGGCGCCGCGCACGTCGTCGGCTACTCCTTCGCCGCGATCGTCGCGCAGGTGGCGTTCGCGCAACGGCCGGAGCTGTTCCGCAGCCTCACGCTGCTCAGCTGCCCACCCGAGCCCGGCAACAGCTTCCGGGGGGTCCAGCGGATCGGCCGGTTCAGCGGCTGGGCCAGCGCCAGGGTCGGCGCGGCGCTGATGATCGCGGGCATCCGCAGCAACGTGGTCCGCGTGGGGCAGAACCGGATCCGTTTCGTGAGATACCGCTTCCGCTTCACCCGCCGGAAGGCTGTGAACGACATTTTCGGGCTGATGCAGCACGCCCCGGACCTCCGGCCGGTCCTGGCCGCGGCGGCGCTGCCGAAGTTCGTCGCCGTCGGCGAACACGACCTCTGGCCGCTCGCACTGCACCGCCGCTTTGCGCAGGCGATCGGCGCGAAGATCTCCGTCTATCGGGGCGGCCACAGCCCCAGCGAAACGTCGCCGCACCAGATGAGCCGGGACCTGATCGCGCTCTACGCCGACGCCGACGGGACGCCGCCAGGCAGCTAGCGCCGGTGGGCGCGTTCCCACCTCTTGCGGCGGCGGCGCCGGCGCAGCGGGCGCTCGGACCTGAACTCGACGCCGAACGTCGTCCACGCCATCGACAGCCGGCGCCCGACGGCGTGCCGGCTTTCGAACGGCCGGGCCGAGACGCCTACCCGCAGCGCCGGCTCCCAGAGCACGGACACCTCCGGCGGGATCTGGTAGGAAATGTCGAGGTCGTCGTGCACCGGCGGCCTGCCCCGGTGGACCGTGCCGCGGATCTTTTCCCAGACGTCGGCCCGCAGGGCGAAATTTGAGCCAAACAGCGGCGGATGCCCCAGCAGGAGACCGATGGCCCAGAAGTAACCGGCAATCCAGATGTTCCGGCCCACCCAGCGCGCAAACCGCGTCCCGCCGTAGAAGTTCCCGGGCCCGCTCACCGCGGTCAGCGGACCGGCCTTGTCCAGGATGGCTTCGACACGTTCCAGCCAGTCGGCGGGCGGGACGGAGTCGGCATCCAGGCGCGCGATGATTTCCGAGTCCGCCTCGTCGAATCCGCGGGCGGTGGCCGCCGCGATTCCCGGCAGGTCAACGACGATCCGCCGCGCCCCGGCGGCCGTGCAGACCGCGGCAGTGTTGTCGGTGCTGCCGTTGTCCACCACGATCACCTCGTCGGCGCGGCGGCTCTGCCTGCCGAGTGCCGCCAGGCACGCGGCGAGCATCTGCGCATCGTTCCGGGTGGGAATGACCACCGAGATTGTTGTCATGGTGAGCCGACTATAGCTCCAGCCCGGGATTAACTCCCGCACTCAGCCTCTTGCACCGCGGCCCTGCGCCCCGTACGTTGGGGACAGCGGACGAATGTCTCCGCAGCCGTTGGCCTTCCGTGGCCGCCGGAGATCAGCAGCATTTCAGAAGGATAAAGGCATGGCTACAGGCACAGTTAAATGGTTCAACGCCGAAAAGGGTTTTGGCTTCATTGCCCCGGATGACGGGTCGGCCGACGTTTTCGCCCACTACTCGGCAATCGCTTCCAGCGGCTACCGCTCGCTGGACGAGAACCAGAAGGTCGAGTTCGACGTCACCCAGGGTCCGAAGGGCCCCCAGGCTGAGAACATCCGCCCGCTCTAAGCTTTCAGGAAGGCCCGGCCTGCCGGAACACTTCTCCTAGAAAACATGAAGCCCCTCCGGAGTCACTCCGGAGGGGCTTTGTTTCGTTGTCAGACAGTGGCCCTGCGATATTCTGGACCTTTCAGGCCCAGACGCAGGAACGCCGGGCGCAGTACGTCGAACGGCCCGGCCCATGACATCAAAGAGCAAATATCCGGGGTCAGTCCCTGACCGGACCCCCAACGACGACTTCCTCGACTGCCCCACCGGGCTGGTCGAGTACTACTTCGCCGACGGCGTTTTCCGCTGGTCTGACGGCCTCTACCGAATCTACGGGTATGAACGGGGCGAAGTGGTCCCGTCCATGGAAATGGTCTTCCCCCACCTCGAGCCCGAAGACCGGCCAAAAGTCCAGGCCTACTGGGAACGCGTGGCGGCCGTGGGCGGGCCATCGTCCATCTACGTCTCAATCCGCGACAAAAAGAACCGGCAGCACAAGTTGCTCTTCTCCGCGGACTACATCCTCGAAGGCACTACACCCGTCGGTGTCTGGGGCGTCATCGTGGACCTCACCCAATCAATCCATACTGACCGCCATCAACTCGCCACAGAAGCCGTCGCGGCATCCGCCCGCAACCGGGCGGTTATCGAACAGGCGAAAGGCATCCTCATGGGGCGCACGGGGGTCAACGCAGATGAAGCATTCGGGCTCATCAGCCAGTTGAGCGCCGACACGAACCGCAAGGTCACCGCCATTGCCAGCGAAATCGTCGAGCGCGCCACGGCCACGCCCAGGGAGGCGAAGAGCCAGGATCTTCCTACCCTGTAGCGCCCCGAGCCCGAGCCACTGGTTGCCGCCCAGTCCTAGCCGACGTGCACCCAGGGCCGCCGTGTGACATCGGGTTCGGCCTCGCGCAGCACCTCGCGGGTGACCGGCGCGATTTCTCCTTCGCCGAACGCGAGGAAGCGCAGCAGGTTGGTGAGCGGGTTCCCCTCGGTCCAGCGGAAATAGATGTGCGGCATCAGCCCGGTCACGTCCCGGATGTGCAGCAGCACCGAGGCGATCGTGTTGGGGACCACGGGGCCGTGCACTTCAAGGATCCGGTAGCCGTGCCGGGTGATGCCGCGGACCTCCAGTTCGGTTTCGAAGTCCGAGGAATCATCCACGATGACCTCCAGGAACAGCGCCCGGTAGTCCAGCGGCAGGTGGCTGACCTCAATCGCGGACTCCAGTTTTTGCCGGTACGCCTCCGCGCTGAGGCGCATCGGCTCGTGGGCGACGATCCGGAGCGGCCCTTCCAGCTCATCGGACATGAACTCCAGCGCCTGCCGGTCCAGATGGACGTGCGTGGCATGCAGCTCGAAGGACCGGCGGGCGCGGGAGAGCAGGGAAATCACGATGATGCCCAAGATGAAGATCGACGCGATCCGGATGCCTTCGGGTCGTTCGATGATGTTGGCCACGGTGGTGTAGATGAACACGACGGCAATGACGCCGAAGCCCACGGTGCGCTTGCGTTGCCGCTGGCGGCGGGCCGAAAGGGTCACGGCCACGGCCGCCGAGGTCATCAGCACCAGCACGCCGGTGGCGTACGCGCCGCCCTGCGCGTCGACGTCGGCGTCGAAGAGCCAGGTGATCAGGAAACCGATGAGGGTGAAGACCAGGACCAGGGGACGCACGGCCCGGGCCCAGCCGGGGGCCATCCCGTAGCGGGGCAGGTAGCGCGGCACGAGGTTGAGCAGCCCGGCCATGGCGGAGGCGCCGGCGAACCAGAGGATGGCGATCGTGGAGATGTCGTAGACGGTGCCGAAGCCCACGCCGAGGTGTTCGTGGGCCAGGAAGGCCAGGGCGCGCCCGTTGGCCTGGCCGCCGGGCCGGAACTCCTGCTCCGGAATCAGCACCACGGTGGTGAAGCTGCTGACGATCAGGAAGGTGCTCATGATCAGGGCGGCGGTGGTCAGCAGTTTGCGCGCGCCCTGGATCCGGCCGGCCGGGTACTCTTCGGTATCGTCGGCATGGCCCTTGATCTGCGGCATTACGGCGACGCCGGTTTCGAACCCGGAGAGGCCCAGGGCGAGCTTGGGGAAGACCAGCAGCGCGAACCCGACCGCCAGCAGCGGGTTTCCGTGCGAGGTGGAGATGGCCTGCCACCAGTTGTCCACGGCCAGCGGATGGCTCAGCACCTCCCAGAGCGACGCGGCGACGACCACGACGTTCAGGCCCAGATAGAGTCCGACGATCACGACGGCGACGCCGATCGCTTCCTTGAAGCCGCGCAGGAACACCGCTCCGAGGAGGGCCAGCAGGATCAGGGTGACGGGGACGTTTTGTCCCTGCAGCCAACCGGGCGCCACCGGGTTCTGGACCAGGTGGGCGGTGGCGTCAGCGGCGGACAGCGTCATCGTGATCATGAAGTCAGTCGCGGCGAAGCCGAGCAGGACCAGGACGAAGAGCTTTCCGCCCCAGCGCGGCATCAGCCGTTCCAGCATGGCGATGGACCCTTCGCCGCGGTGGCTCTCGCCGGCGACGCGGCGGTAGACCGGCAGCGCGCCCAGCAGCGTAATCGCCACCAGGACGAGCGTCGCGAGCGGCGAAATCACCCCCGCGGCGAGCGCGGCGATGGCCGGCTGGTAGCCCAGGGTGGAGAAGTAGTCGACGCCGGTCAGGCACATGACCTGCCACCAGGTGTGCTTCTTCTCCTGGGCCGTGGGCACGCCGCCGGGGCCCTGGTGCGCGCCCTTGCTGTCCTGCAGCCCCACCAGCAGCCAATTCCGCAGGATGGTCCGGCGGGCGGGCTTCGGCGCCGACGGGTCTACCGGCGGCCTGCTCAGGGTGGTCATCTCGTCCTTTCCTCACGGCGCCTCTCTCACGGGCGGGCGCCGCATTCTGCCCCTCAGTTGCGAAGCTAGCAGCGGCCGGGACTCCGGCAGCCCCCCTGGCGCGGATCTTGATGAATCCTTTACGCCGCGCTCCTCCGCCGGGGCTTGGTCGGAATGGAAGAATGGCTGCATGGCACGTGGAACGCTGCGCATCTTCCTGGGGTCCGCCCCGGGCGTGGGCAAGACCTACGCCATGCTCCGGGAAGGACACCGGCTCCAGGGCGCCGGCGAGGATGTGGTCGTCGCCTTCGCCCGCGACCGGGGCCGCCGCGAGACCCGCGCACTGCTGGCGGGCCTCGAAGTGCTTGGGCCAAGCCGGGTGCCCCTTGGCCGGCTCGACGTCGAGGAACTGGACCTGGACGCCGTCCTGCTCCGGGCGCCGGCCACCGCCCTGGTGGACGAGTACGCCCACTCCAACGCCCCCGGCAGCAGGAACCGGCACCGCTGGCAGGACATCGACGAACTGTTGGCGGCCGGGATCAACGTCCTGTCCACCCTCGACATCCACCAGCTTGCCTCCCTGGCCGACGTCGTCAGTGCGATCACCCAGGGCCGTCCCGCGGAAACCGTCCCCGACGGGGTCGTCCGGCGGGCCGACCAGCTCCAACTCGTGGACCTCTCCCCCGACCTCCTGCGGCAGCGTGTGGCGGCCGGCAAAATTGTGCCGCCGGACCGGGTGGACGCGGCACTGTCCAACTACTTCCGCCCCGGGAACCTGGCGGCCCTGCGCGAACTCGCGCTGTTGTGGCTGGCCGACCGGGTGGACGAGGGCTTGGCCAGCTACCGGGAGGGTAAGCGGATCAGCAACAGCTGGCCGGCCCGGGAACGGGTCGTGGTCGGACTGGCCGGGGGCACCGAGGGCGAGGCGCTGATCCGCCGCGGCGCCCGGTTGCTCCACCGCGTCAGCGGCATCGACCTGCTGGCCGTCCATGTCAGGGCCTCCGAAGGGATCGCGGACGAGTCGCCGCAGGCCCTTGAAGGGCAGCGGCAGCTGGTCCAGGACCTTGGCGGCAGCTACCACGTGGTCACCGGCGAGGATCCGGCTGAGGCGCTGCTGGAGTTCGCGCGCAGCGTCAATGCCTCCCAGCTGGTCCTTGGCGTCTCCCGCAAGGACCCTGCAGCCCGCCTGATGGCGGGCCTCCGTGGCGGGGGCACCACCGCCAGGGTGCTCCGCGCTTCCGCCGGCATCGATGTCCATCTCGTGCCGCAGGAGCGTGCCCCAAGCGGTGTGCGCCGGAACCGGCACAGGGACCTGGGCAGGCTCCGCGTCAGCGTCGGCTTCGGCCTCGCTGTTGTTGTTCCTGCGCTGCTCCAGCTGCTGCTGGCGGTCAATCCGGACAAGAACCTGGCCACGTCCATGCTGGTGCAGCTGACGGGTTCCGTGGCTGTGGCGCTGGTCGGAGGGCTGTGGCCTGCGATCTTCGCCGCGCTGTGGAGCAGCCTGCTGGTGAACTACTTCTCCACCCCACCGTTGGGCAACCTGACCATCAGCGACGCCCAGAACGTTCTCGCCCTGCTGGTCTTTGTGGGCGTGTCCGCCGCCGTCGCCGTCGTCGTCGACCTCTCCGCGCGGCGCTCCAAGGAGGCCGCCCGGGCCAGGGCCGAAGCAACTACGCTGGCCGAGTTGTCACGCGGCGCAGCGGGTTCCGAAGACACCGTCACGGGCCTGCTGGAACAGGCTCTGGACGTCTTCCAGGTCCGCGGCGCCGCCCTGTTCGGCCTGGCTGGCGGCGACGTCGACGCCGAGCCGGGACCAGCGCAGTGGCGGCTGCTGGCCGGCGTCGGCGACTTTCCACCCGTGGCAGCCCGCCAGGGCGGGGGCCCGTCGACCACTGACGGACCGTCCGGGGACAACGTCGAACAGATCAATGCCACCACCCGGCTGGTCCTTTCCGGGCGGGTGCTTCCGGCCAGCGACCGGCGTCTGCTTGGAGCGTTTGGCGTGCACCTGCTGGCCCAGCTGGAGAACCAGCAACTGCAGGCCAGCCGGAGCCAGCTGGCCCGCCTTGCTGAAAGCAACACGGTACGCACCTCGCTGCTCCGCGCCGTCTCGCATGACCTCCGCACCCCATTGGCCGGCATTAAGCTCGCGGTCGGGGGCTTGCGTCAGCCCGGTGTCCGCTACAGCCGGGAAGAGGAACAGGAGCTGCTGGCGACCATCGACGAGTGCTCCGACCGGCTCGATAGCCTGGTGGGAAACTTGCTGGACATGTCCCGGATCACCTCCGATTCCGTCACCCCCATGCTCCGGCCCGTGCGCTGGTACGAGGTGGTGGGCGGCGGCCTGCACGGAATCCCGGCCGGACGGGTCCGGGTGGAGCTGCCGGCGAACATGCCGGAGGTGGAGGCGGATCCCGGAATGCTTGAGCGTGTCATCGCGAACATCGTGGAAAATGCCGTGAAGTACGCCCCGGATTCGGACATTGTGCTCACGGGCAGCAGCGGCGGACTCAGTCCCGCAATGGTGGGTGGCCGGCCCGCCGGGGAGATGCGGATCATCGACCACGGCACGGGAGTCCCGGCGGAGAAGGTCGTGGAGATGTTCCGTCCCTTCCAGCGTCTGGATGACGCGAGCCGGGCCAGCGGCGTCGGCCTCGGCCTGGCCGTGGCTAAAGGGTTCACCGAGGCCATGGGCGGCCGGCTCAGCGCGGAGGCCACGCCGGGAGGCGGCCTGACCATGGTCATCAGCCTGCCGATCTCCGAGGGTGCACCCTTCCGGGAGGACCCGGACCAGGCGCCGCTGGAGCCCCAGTCCGCGCTGGCCCGGCGCCACCATGCACCGCCGATCCTCTCTTCCCCCACGGACGTGCCATGACCGCAGTGCTGGTGGTCGACGACGACCCCTACCTGTTGCGCGCCCTGCGGATCACGCTGCGGGCCCACGGCTATGACGTCATTGCGGCGTCGGATGGCCGGTCCGCGCTCCTGGCTGCGGCCCGAATCCCGCCCGCGCTGATCGTCTTGGACCTTGGCCTCCCGGACATGGACGGCACCGAAGTCCTCGCGAAACTGCGCAGCTGGAGCCAGGTTCCCGTGCTGGTGCTGTCCGCCCGCCATGGCTCGGACGACAAAGTCCAGGCTCTCGACGCCGGCGCCGATGACTACATCACCAAGCCGTTCGGGCTGGACGAGCTGCTGGCCCGGCTGCGCGCGCTGCTGCGCCGCAGCGCCGATCCGGAGCACGAACCGGTGATCACAACCGACGCTTTCACCGTGGACCTCGGCAAGCGCCGGGTCACCCGCGACGGCGAGGACGTCCGGCTCACGCCGACGGAGTGGAAAATGCTGGAAGTGCTGGTCCGTAACCCGGAGAAGCTCATCACCCAGCAACAGCTGCTGTCCGAGGTATGGGGTCCGGCCTACGCGAAGGAGACCAACTACCTCCGGGTGTACATGGCCCAGCTCCGCCGCAAGCTGGAACCGGATGCCGCCGCACCCCGGCACCTGCTCACCGAGGCCGGGATCGGCTACCGCTTCCAGCCCTGAAGCGGCGGGCGGCCCCGGTAGGATTCCGGGCATGGACGAGAAGGAGATTCTGCACCGCTACCTGCGCCTGCGCCGCGCCGAACTGCTGGCCAAGCTGGACGGTCTGGATGAGTACGACATCCGCCGGCCCGTGACGCCCACCGGAACCAACCTCCTGGGCCTGGTCAAGCACGTGGCCAGCGTCGAGATCGGCTACTTCGGCGAAGTGTTCGGCCGCCCCCACGCCCAGCCCCTGCCCTGGCTGGAAGAGGGTGCCGAACCGGATGCCGACTTGTGGGCGACCCCGGACGAGACCCGGGACCAGATTGTGGAACTGCACCACGCCGCCGCTGCCCACAGCGATGCCACCATCGAGGCCCTTCCGCTGGACGCCCCGGGCGAGGTTCCATGGTGGGCCGAGGACCGCCGGCACGTCACGCTGCAGCAGATCCTGGTCCACTTGTGCGTTGAAACGGCGCAGCATCTGGGCCATGCGGACATCCTCCGCGAACTCATCGACGGGACGGCCGGGAAAGGACCCGGCGACCCAAACCTGACGCTGCGTACCGGCGAGGATTGGGCGGCCCACCGGAACAGGATAG
This sequence comes from Arthrobacter sp. 10T419, assembly GCF_056394105.1. Classification (NCBI taxonomy): domain Bacteria; kingdom Bacillati; phylum Actinomycetota; class Actinomycetes; order Micrococcales; family Micrococcaceae; genus Arthrobacter; species Arthrobacter sp. 10T419. The sequence continues at coordinate 78,722 of NZ_JBFTHF010000003.1, forward strand.
AGACGGCCGCCCGGGCGGCCGCGCGGGCGGCAGCCCCGGTTTTCCGTCGGGAGCCGCCGCAATAGATACTGGGGCAATGAATATTCACAGCGCTCTCGCCCGGGAGAACGCACGGCAGCCGCCGCTGCCGGAGGTACCCGCCCAGCTGCGGGCCGTGCTCAACGGCATTCCGGCGATGGTGGGCTACTGGGACGCCGAGCTGCGGAACCGGCTGGCCAACGACGCGTACCGCGAGTGGTTCGGGGTCTCCCCCGAGGAACTGCACGGCATCCACATCCGGGATTTGCTCAGCGACGCCGTGTACGAGGCCAACTACCCCCACATTTCCAAGGTCCTCGACGGCGAGCCGCAGCTTTTCAAGCGCACGCTCACGGATGCCGCAGGTGCGACGCGTTTCGCCGAGGTCTCCTACATGCCGGACCTGAGCGACGGCGGGGTTCAGGGCTTCTTCGTGATGGTCACGGACATCACCGAGCGGGTGCTCGCCGAGCGCCGCCAGCAGCGGGACACCGACCGCTACCGGGCACTGGCGCGCAGTGTCCCCGGCGTCTTTGTCCTGCTCTTCGATTCGGAACTGCGCTACCTGATCGCCGAGGGCCAGGAGCTGGAGGCCTTCGGCTACCGCTCCGCCGAGCTCGAGGGCCGGCGGATCCACGATGTGCTCGACGGCGCCCTCGCCAACGAACTGGAACCCCGCTACCGCGCCGCGCTGTCCGGCCAGGAGGTTTCCTGGACCCGGCAGATCGGGCCCCGCACCTACCGGCTGAAGGCCGGCCCCGTATACTCCGACGACGACGACGCCACCGCCGGCATGGTGGTGGCGGTCGACGTCACCGATCGGCTCCGGCAGGAACAGACGTGGGCCGCGCTGCACGAGATCGCCACCGCCGTCGCCCGCAACGCCGCCCCGGCGGCCATCTCGGAGCAGGTCGCTTTCATTGTGCGGGACCTCTTCCAGGTGGACTCGGCCGCCGTCGTCCGTTTCACCGGCGCACTGTCAGCGGAAATCGTGGCGATGGCGCCGGCGTTGCCGCCCACCCTGAGCCGCACGCACGTTTTTTCGCCGACCGACATCTCGGCCACCGTCCGCGTCGCCGTAACCGGCAGGCCCGCCCTGGTGGTCTACGGCCCGGAAGGGGGCCCCGCCGCCGAGCAGATGCGGGCCGGAGGTTTCCAGTCCGCGGCGGGCGCCCCGATCAGGGTCCACGGCAGTTTGTGGGGCGTGGTTAACCTGACCTCGAAGTCCAGCACGGGCGTCACCGAGGTGATGCTGGAACGGCTGGCCCAGTTCGCCGAACTGGTGGAAATTGCCATCGGCAACACCGAGGCCCGGGCCAGCCTGGAGCTGCAGGCCACCACCGACCAGCTCAGCGGCCTGCCCAACCGGCGTGCCCTCGAGCAGCACCTCTCGCACGAGATTGAACTGGCGGCCACCCGCGGCACCAGCCTCAGCGCCGTCGTCCTCGACATCGACCACTTCAAGAAGGTCAACGACACCTTCGGCCACATCATCGGCGATGTGGTGCTCGCGGATGTCGCGGCCCGGCTCCGCGGCGTCGCCCGCCAGGATGAGATCGTGGCCCGCTTCGGCGGTGAGGAATTCGTCTGGCTGCTGCCGGGGACGGACGGCGCCGAGGCCCTGCTCGCGGCGGAACGGGCCCGTAAGGCGATCGAGTCGGAGCCGTTCGGCGAGGTCGGCTCCATCACGGTTTCGGCCGGCGTCTGCGAACTCCGCGACGCCGGCAGCCACAGCCTGCTGGCCTGCGCGGACCGGGCGCTGTACGCGGCCAAACACGCCGGCCGCAACCGCAGCGAACGCTACGGCGCCTCCCGCTAGGGCGTTCCCGGCTCGCGGCCGCGGCCGGCCGGAGCGCGGCCGCGTCGGACTCTAGACGAAAGCGGACTTCCCGGTAACGGCCCGCGCCACGATCAGGGAGTTGATCTCGTAGCTCCCCTCGTAGGTGTAGAGGATCTCGGCGTCGCCGAAGAGCTTGCCCATCTCGTAGTCGGTGCTGATCCCGTTGCCGCCCAACAGCGAGCGTCCCATCGCGACGGAGGCCCGCGCCAGCCGGGTGGTGGTGGACTTCGCCATGGCGGCCTGCACCATGTCCAGCTTGCCCTCCTGCTGGATCCGCGCCAGCTGCGCCATCAGCGCCAGCGAGACGCTGGCGTTGCCGAGGATCTCGGCCAGCTGCTGCTGCACGAGCTGGAAGCGCGCCAGCTCCTTGCCGAACTGCTTGCGTTCCAGCGAGTAGGCCCGGGCAACGTCGAACGCGGCCAGCTGGATGCCGGCGGCCTGCCAGCCCACCCAGGCGCGCGAGTCCCGCAGCAGCTCGTTGGCCCGCGAGAAGTCCGTGGCACCGGGCAGCAGGTTGGATTCCGGGATGCGGACCTCGTCCAGGACGATGTCAGCGTTCTGCATGATCCGCAGGCCGATCTTGTTCGCGATCTTGGTGGCGGTGTAGCCGGGCCGGTCCGTCTCGACGATGAAGCCCTTGATCTGCTGGTCCGCGACGTCGCGGGCCCAGACCAGGGCGAAGTCGGCGATGGTGCCGGCGCCGATCCAGCGTTTGGCTCCGGTGATCACCCATTCGCCGTTCTCCAGCCGCGCCGTGGTGGACAGTCCGCCGGCGATGTCCGAGCCGTGGTCCGGCTCGGTCAGGGCGAACGCGCCGAGCTGGGTGAAGGCGGTGAGCCCCGGGAGCCAGCGGGCCTTCTGCTCCTCCGAGCCGAGCTCGCCGATCATGCCGACGATCAGCTCATTGTGGATCCCCACCAGCGCCGAGAGCGAGACGTCGGCGCGCGCCACCTCGACATACATCAGCCCCTTGAAGAGCTTGGAGCTGCCGTCCGTCTGCAGGCCGCCGAGGCCGTGCTTGCCCAGCTCGGCGAGCAGGCCGAAGGGGAACTCCTCGCGGTTCCAGTAGTCGATCGATGCGGCGCGGATCCGGGCCTGCAGGAAATCCCGGATCCCCTGGTAGCGCTCCCGCTCGTCCGCGGGCAGGAGGTCCACGATGTACATCAGGTCTGCGTCCGGGAACGGCGGAGTTGCCGGGGCCTGGGCCGAACTTTCCGCGGCGCCGCCGCGGCTTGCCGTTGCCTGGCCTGCCATTGCCTGGACGGCGGTCTGTCCGCCGGCACTTCCTTGTGACTGCACGGGCACATATCCCTTCGTAATGTGCCGCGCATCGGCAGCAACATCGGCTCTTCCAAACCCTTGGATGTCCTAGTATATTGCACAGTGATGTGGATCACTAGGCCAGCGGCGGCCGCCACCGGACCGCCTGGCTGCGACCGGCTGCGAAAGGTGCACCATGACCGTCACTGAGGAATTCCGCGCCGCGAGGGACAGGCTGCTGGCCCTGCGCGGGGACTACGCCGCCGCCCGGCAGGAATTCAAATGGCCGCGCTTCCAGGAGTTCAATTTCGCCCTGGACTGGTTCGACCAGATCGCCGCCGATCCGGCCAAGGCGGACAAGCCCGCCCTGGTGATCGTGGAGCAGGACGGCACGGCCACGCGGCGCAGCTTCGCTGACCTTTCGGCGCGCTCCGCGCAGGTGGCCAACTGGCTCCGGGCCCAGGGCGTGCGCCGCGGGGACCGGATGATCATCATGCTCGGCAACCAGGTGGAGCTGTGGGAGCTGATGCTGGCCGGCATCAAGCTCGGGATCGTGATGATCCCCACCACCACGCTGATGGGTCCGGCCGACCTGCAGGACCGGGTGGAACGCGGCGGGGCCAGCTGGGCCGCCGTCGGAAGCGCCAACATCGACAAGTTCACCGGCGTCCCGGGTGACTACCGCCTGATCGAAATTGGCGCCGCCGGCAACGCCGAAACCAACACAGCGGCACTTCAGTACAGCGAGGCCGCGGGCGCGGCGGAAGACTTCAGCCCGGACGCGCCGACCCTGGCCGACGAGACCCTGCTGCTCTACTTCACCTCCGGCACCACCTCGAAGGCCAAGCTCGTGGAGCACACCCACACTTCCTACCCGGTGGGCCACCTGTCCACCATGTTCTGGATCGGGATGGAGCCGGGCGATGTGCACCTGAACGTCGCCTCACCAGGCTGGGCCAAGCACGCCTGGTCCAACGTGTTCACGCCCTGGATCGCCGAGGCCTGCGTGTTCATCTACAACTACGAGCGTTTCGACGCGAAGGCGCTGATGGAGCAGATGGACCGCGAGCGGGTGACGAGCTTCTGCGCCCCGCCCACGGTCTGGCGGATGTTGATCCAGGCCGACCTGACCCTGCTCAAGAACCCGCCCACGAAGGTGGTTTCCGCCGGCGAGCCGCTCAACGCCGAAGTGATCGACCAGGTCCACCGCGCCTGGGGCCAGACCATCCGGGACGGCTTCGGACAGACCGAGTCCACCGTGCAGATCGCCAACACCCCGGGCCAGCCGATCAAGATCGGCGCGATGGGCCGGCCGCTGCCCGGCTACGACGTCGTCCTCGTGGACCCGGCCACCGGGGAGGAGTCCGACGACGGCGAGCTGTGCCTGCGCCTGGACCCGCGGCCCGTCGGGCTGATGAAGGCCTACTACGGGGACCCGGAAAAGACGGCCGAGGCCTTCCGCGACGGCTACTACCACACCGGTGACATGGCCAGCCGGGACGAACGCGGCATCATCACCTACGTGGGCCGGGGCGACGACGTCTTCAAGTCCTCCGACTACCGGCTCTCCCCGTTCGAGCTGGAGAGCGTGCTGATCGAGCACCCGGCGGTGGCGGAGGCCGCCGTCGTCCCCTCCCCCGACGCGCTCAAACTGTCCGTGCCCAAGGCCTTCGTGGTCCTGGCGGCCGGCCACGAACCCGGGCCCGAGCTGGCCGAGGACATCCTGCGCTACTGCCGCGAGCACCTGGCGCCGTTCAAACGGATCCGCCGGCTGGAGTTCGCCGAGCTGCCCAAGACCATTTCCGGCAAGATCCGGCGGGTGGAGCTTCGGCACAGCGAGGAACTGCGGCATGGGGCCGGCGGCGTGCCGGAGGGCCTCGGCACAGAGTACTCGGAGGCGGACTTCCCCGGGCTGAAAGGGCAGGGCTAGGCATGGGCACCCCGCTGCCGCGTGATCCGATCGCCGACGCCCAGCGGAACTGGGAACGGCACGGCTGGGCCGACGTCGCCGCCCCGATGGCTGCCATCACGGCCGTCATGCGGACCCAGCAGATCCTGCTGGCACGGATCGAAAGCGCGCTCAAGCCTTTCGGGCTGACGTTCGCGCGCTACGAACTGCTGGCCCTGCTCAGCTTTGCCCGCAGCGGGGCGCTCCCTATGAACAAGGCGAGCGCCCTGCTCCAGGTCCACCCTACGTCCGTGACCAACGCCGTCGACCGGCTGCAGGAAGCCGGGCTGGTGCTCCGCTCCCCGCACCCCACCGACGGACGGACCACGCTGATCGAGCTCACCTCGGAGGGGCGCACCCTGGCCAAGCGGGCGACGGCGGTGCTGAACTCGGAGGTCTTCGGCCAATCCGGCTTCGAGGAGCAGGATGTGGAGCAGCTGATCCGGATCCTCGGTAACTTCCGGCGCAATGCCGGGGACTTCAGCGGCTAAGCCGTACACTTCGTTTGCGGGCCGTCGGCCGGACGGCCAGGAGGTGAGGAGAGCCCCATGATTCCGGAGATCAACATCTGGGCGGTACTGCTGGCCACGCTGTCCAGCATGGTGGTCGGGTCCGTCTGGTACACGCCCAAAGTGTTCGGCAACTACTGGATGCGCATCGCCAAGGTCAGCCCCAGCGGGGACGCCAGGGACGCCGTCAAGCCCATCCTGATCACCTTGGTGGTCAGCTTTGTCAGCGCCTGGGTGCTGGCTGGCTCCGCCGCCATCTCGCAGCATTTCTACGGCGGAAACTTCCTCGCCAACACCCTGGTTACCGCCCTGATCCTGTGGGCCGGGTTCACGGCCGCCCGCTTCATCACGCACGACGCGTTCGAGGGCCGCCCCGTTGGCCTGACCGTGCTGAACTGCGCCCATGAGCTCGTAACCCTGATGGTGATGGCTCTGATCATCGGTTTGTTCGGGATCAGCGCCGCGTAGCCTTTCAGCAGCGGCAGGCGCTGCCATTCCGCGCCGCCCCGGGGACGGGCGGGCGTGCCTAGACTGGATAGGCGGCAGGCGCCCTGCCGCACGGCACGGGCACCGGAGGAGAGCTGCATGGAATTCGACGAATCGTTCTGGGACGAACGGTACCGCCAGCACGGCCAGCACGGCTCAGTGTGGAGCGGGCAACCGAACCCCCAGTTGGTCGCCGAGGTGGCGGACCTGGCGGCCGGTTCCGCCCTCGACGTCGGCGCCGGAGAAGGCGCCGACGCCGCCTGGCTTGCCCGGCGCGGCTGGCGGGTGACGGCGGTGGACATCTCGTCCGTGGCCCTGGCCCGGGCGGCCGCCGCCCTCGAAGACGACCCGGAGACCGCCGCCCGCATCACGTGGCAGCACCAGGACCTCACGGCCTCGCCGCCGCCGGCCGGGACCTTCGACCTGGTCTCCGCCCAGTACCTGCACCTGCCCGCCCCGCAGCGCGACAGCGTCTACAGCCGGCTCGCCGCGTCGGTGGCACCGGGCGGGACGCTGCTGATCGTCGGCCACCACCCCTCGGACCTGGAGACCAGCGTGCGCCGGCCCTCCGCCCCGGGGTTGCTCTTCACCGCCGAGCAGCTCGCGGCGGAGCTCGATCCGCACGAGTGGGAGATCGTCACCTGCACGTCCCGGCCGCGGGCCACCGCAGATTCCGACGGCGCACCGGTGACGGTCCGGGATTCGGTGCTCCGCGCCAAGCGCAAGGCCTAGCGCGGCCGCGTCACCCCCGGGTGCCCAGCCTTTCCCGCAGCCCGGCCGCGAGTCCGGCGATGGTCAGGAGATCGAACAGGCCCCCGCCGAGTTCCACGAGTCGTCGGCGTCTAACGCCGGCGAGCCGGAGCCGCAGGTGCACCCGCGTCCCGGTTGCCGCGCCCGACGACGGTCGCAGCACTATCGCCCAGCTGATGGTGAGCGCACCGCGCTGCGAGCGGTGCACCAGCGCCTTTGGCGGGTCCACCTCGACGATTTCGAAGCTGGCATTGGGGCCGCCCCAATCAGCAATGACGTCCCCGGCGCTGAGGTCCTGGAGTGCGGGATCAATGGTCCGCAGGGCGCGGCGCCGGGCCGGAATGAGGGCTTCCGCCCAGCCAGGCAGGTACCAACCCGAACGTTCCTTGCCCAGCTGGACGATCCACGGCCAGACGGCGTCGGGCGGGGCCGGCAGCCCGAAGCCCCGGTCCATCACCACATCCGGGACCGGGACCAGCCCGTCGCCGGGAAGCACGGCCCGGACCTCCTCCGGCGTCGCCCCCACCCCCAGAAAGCCTGCGTGCATGGCCGCCTCGCTGTCGGAATTGGATCGCTGCGGCAAGCAGGCGCCGCTTAGCGGTGGGTGAAGTCGGGTTGCCGCTTTTCGCTGAAGGCCGCCATGCCTTCCTTCTGGTCCTCGGTGGCGAAGAGCGAGTGGAACACCCGGCGTTCGAACAGCACGCCCTGGGCCAGCCCGGTTTCGAAGGCCGCGTTGACCGCTTCCTTGGCCACCATGGCCACCGGTTTGGACTTGGAGGCAATCACCTCGGCGGCCTTGACGGCTTCCTCCACGACGTCGGCGGCCGGAACCACGCGGGACACGAGCCCCGCGCGCTCGGCTTCCGCGGCGTCCATGAAGCGGCCGGTGAGGATCATGTCCATCGCCTTGGCCTTGCCCACCGCGCGGGTGAGCCGCTGCGAGCCGCCCATTCCGGGGAGCACGCCGAGGTTGATTTCGGGCTGGCCGAACTTGGCGTTGTCCCCCGCAATGATGAAGTCGCACATCATCGCCAGTTCACAGCCGCCGCCCAGGGCGAAGCCGGAAACCGCCGCCACCACGGGAATGCGGAGCCGGGTGAAGTCCTCCCAGCCGCGGAACCAGTCGGCCGCGTACATTTCCATGTAGCCCTTGGACTGCATCTCCTTGATGTCCGCGCCGGCAGCGAAGGCCTTGGCCGAGCCAGTCACCACGACGGCGCCGACCCCGGGGTCGGTGTCCATCGCGGACACGGCGGCCACGAGTTCGTCCATGGTGGCCTTGTTCAGGGCGTTCAGCGCCTCTGGCCGGTTGAGCGTCACGAGCCCCACGCGGCCGCGGCGCTCCACCAGAATGTTTGCGTAGTCGGTCATGCCTGTCCCCTCGGCTGATGTTCGGATTTGTCCCGGATGTCGGTGATGATGCCGGAGAAGTCCCGGCCAGCACCGCCTTCCGCGGCAAAGGTATCGTAAATTTCGGAGGCCAGCGGGCCCAGCCGGGCGGCGACGCCGGTGCTTTCGAGCGCGTTGAGCGCGAGCTTCAGGTCCTTGGCCATCAGCGCCCCGGCGAACCCCGGCTGGTAGTCGCGGTTGGCGGGACTGGTGGGGACCGGGCCGGGCACGGGGCAGTTGGTGGTCAGCGCCCAGCACTGCCCCGACGCGGCGGAGGCGACGTCGAAGAGCGCCTGGTGTGTCAGCCCGAGCTTCTCGCCGAGCACGAAGGCCTCGCTGACGGCAATCATTGAGACGCCCAGGATCATGTTGTTGCAGATCTTGGCCGCCTGCCCGGCGCCGTGCCCGCCGCAGTGGACCACGCGTTTACCCATCACCTCAAGCATCGGTTTGACGGCCTTAAAGTCCTCCTCCAGCGCGCCAACCATAAACGTCAGCGTTCCGGCTTCGGCTCCGACCACGCCGCCGGAAACCGGGGCGTCGACGGCCCGGTGGCCGGCCGCCACCGCCAGGGCCGAGGCCTCGCGGGCCTCGTCCACATTGATGGTCGAGCAGTCCAGGAACGTGGTCCCCGGCGCCGCGGCGGCCAGCAGGCCCGGCTGGCTGTGCTGTCCCGGCTCGCTGTGCTGTCCCGGCTGTCCCGGGGTGCCGCGGTAGGCGTCCAGCAGGTGTTTGCCGCTGGGCAGCATGGTCAGCACGACGGCGGCGCCCGCGACGGCTTCGGCGGCCGTGTCCGCGGTCGCGATCCCGCGGGCCCGCGCGGCTTCCAGCGCCGCCGGCACCACGTCGTAGCCGGTCACCGTGTAGCCGGCCTTGACCAGGTTGACGGCCATCGGGCCGCCCATGTGGCCCAGGCCGAGGAAGGCGATGGCGCCAAGGGCGGGCGTAGCGGTTTCCGGCGCAGCGGTCTCAGACATTGTTCTTCTCCATGTTCGTCTCTGAACTCTTCGCCTGCGGCGACAGCTGCAGTTCACGCTCCCCCAGCGGCGCGAAGTAGGCCTCGACGTCGTCGCCGCTGACCTCGGCCAGGCTGGCCGGCTGCCAGTGCGGCGTCCGGTCCTTGTCCACGACCTGGGCGCGGATGCCCTCGCGGAAGTCGGGCCCGGCGAGGAACCGCAGGCCCACCCGGTACTCCTGTTCCAGGGCTTCGGCCAGGCTCAGGCCGTGGGCGCGGCGCAGCGAGGCGAGCGCCACCTTCACGGCGGTGGGGGACTTGCCCGCGATGGTCTCGGCGACGTCGGCGGCCTCGCCGCCCACGGTGCGGAGCCGGTCCAGGATCTCTTCGGCGTCGTCGGACGAGTAGCAGGCGTCAATCCATTCCTGCTGCGCGGCGAGGACCGACGGGGGTGCTTCCCCGGCGAAGCGTGCGACGGCGGCGTCCACGGGTTCAGTTTCCAGCGCCGCGGCCAGTTCAGCGAGCTCTGCAGAGGGCACGAAGGTGTCCGCGAGGCCCAGGAACAACGCGTCGGCGCCGCTCAGATGCGCCCCGGTGAGGGCCGCGTGGGTGCCGGTCTCGCCGGGCGAGCGGGACAGCAGGAGCGTCCCGCCGACGTCGGGCACGAAGCCGATGGTGGTTTCCGGCATGCCCATCCGGGTGCGTTCGGTGACGATCCGGACCGAGCCGTGCGCGGAGATTCCCACGCCGCCGCCCAGGACCAGTCCGTCCATGAACGCCACGTAGGGCTTGGGGTAGTCCGAGATCAGCAGGTTCAGCCGGTACTCGACGGCCCAGAAATCCGCCGTCGCGTCGCCGCCGTCGAGCATGTCCCGGTAGATCGCCACGATGTCCCCGCCCGCGCACAGCCCCCGTTCGCCGGCGCCGCGGACCAACACGGCGGCGACGGCGTCGTCGTCGGCCCAGAGGGTGAGCTGGTCCAGCATCGCCGCCGCCATGCCGGCGGTCAGCGCGTTGACGGCCTTGGGCCGGTTCAGCGTGATGACGCCGAGCCGGCCGCGGCGCTCAAAGAGGACCTCGGCGGATTCTTCGGCGGTCTCATCGGAGGGCCGGGCCGCCATCAGCTGCCTTCCGGCATCACGAAGCTGGCGCCCTGGCGGATGCCGGAGGGCCAGCGGGTGGTGACCGTCTTGGTCTTGGTGTAGAAGCGGAAGGCGTCGGCGCCGTGCTGGTTGAGGTCGCCGAAACCGGAGGCCTTCCAGCCGCCGAAGGTGTAGTAGGCGATCGGCACCGGGATCGGGACGTTGATACCCACCATGCCCACCTGGACGCGGCTGGCGAAGTCGCGGGCGGCGTCGCCGTCGCGGGTGAAGATCGCCACACCGTTGCCGAATTCGTGTTCGCTGCAGAGTCGCAGGGCCTCGTCGTAGTCCTCGGCGCGGAGCACGCTGAGCACTGGGCCGAAGATCTCCTCCTGGTAGATCTTCATGTCCTTGGTGACGTTGTCGAAGAGGGTCGGGCCTACCCAGAACCCGCCGTCGTAGCCCTCCACCTTAAGGCCGCGGCCGTCCGTAAGCAGGCTGGCGCCTTCCTCGACGCCGGAGGCGATGTAGCCCTCGATCCGTTCCTTGGCGGAGGCGGCCACGACCGGCCCGAAGTCCGAGTCCTTGGCGAGGCTGTGGCCCACCTTGAGGTCAGCGATCCGTTCCTGCAGCTTTGCGACGAGTGCGTCGCCGGTGGCCTTGCCCACCGGGACGGCCACCGAGATCGCCATGCAGCGTTCGCCGGCGGAGCCGAATCCGGCGCCGATCAGGGCGTCCGCGGCCATGTCCAGGTCCGCGTCCGGCATGATCACCATGTGGTTCTTGGCGCCCCCAAAGCACTGGGCGCGTTTGCCGTGCGCGGCGGCGGTGGCGTAGATGTACTGCGCGATCGGGGTGGAACCGACGAAGCCGATGGCCTGGACGCGTGGGTCCTCCAGCAGCGCGTCCACGGCCTCCTTGTCGCCGTTGACCACGTTGAACACGCCGTCCGGCAGCCCGGCCTCGGTGAACAGCTCGGCCAGCCGCAGCGGCACGGAGGGGTCCCGCTCGGAGGGCTTGAGGATGAAGGAGTTGCCGGCGGCCAGGGCCGGACCGGACTTCCAGAGCGGGATCATGGCCGGGAAGTTGAACGGCGTGATGCCGGCGACGACGCCGAGCGGCTGCCGCATCGAGTGGACGTCGACGCCGGTCCCGGCACTGTCGGAGAACTCGCCCTTGAGCAGGTGCGGGGCACCGGCGGCAAACTCGACCACTTCGATGCCGCGCTGGATGTCGCCCTTGGCATCCAGGAAGGTTTTGCCGTGCTCGGAGGACAGCAGGGTGGCGAGCTCATCCATGTTCTGGTTGACCAGGTCCACGAACTTCAGCAGGACCCGGCCGCGGCGCTGAGGGTTCATGGCAGCCCATTCCAGCTGGCCCTTCTCCGCATTGGCGACCACGTTTCGGACTTCTTCGGCGCTGGCCAGGGGAAGCCTCGCCTGGACCTCGCCGGTGCAGGGATCGTAGACGTCGCTGAAGCGCCCCGAGGTGCCCTCCACGTGTTGTCCTCCGACGTAATGGGAAAGCTCACGAACCATGATGGAATGCTCCTTTGCATGTGACCTAGATCATCTCTGCACCCGAATATACTCGGACTTCCTACTAATCTCCAGAGTGCCCGGCCGCAGCGGCCTGCCCTGTCCGGCGCGTACTTGCCGCACCGCCGCCCGGCCAAGGAACGGTAAGTTAGGAACTGTGAAGATTGCTACCTGGAATGTGAACTCGCTCCGTGCCCGTGCCGACCGCGTTGAGGCCTGGCTGCAGCGCACCGACTGTGACGTCCTGGCCATCCAGGAAACCAAGTGCAAGGACGACAACTTTCCCTGGGAATTGTTCGAGCGGATGGGCTACGAGGTCGCGCACTTCGGCCTGAGCCAGTGGAACGGGGTGGCCATCGCCTCTCGGGTGGGGCTCGACGACGTCGAGCGCACCTTCATGAACCAGCCCGTCTTTGGCAAGGGCGGCAAGGACGAGGTGCAGGAAGCCCGCGCGATCGGTGCGACCTGCGGCGGGATCCGGGTCTGGAGCCTCTATGTCCCCAACGGGCGGGCGCTCGATGATGAGCACATGCCGTACAAGCTCAGCTGGCTGGACACGCTCCGCGCCCACGCCGAGGGCTGGGTCCGGGCCGACCCGGAGGCGCAGATCGCGCTGATGGGTGACTGGAACATCGCCCCGCGGGACGAGGACGTGTGGGACATCGACTACTTCCGCGCCGAGGGCCTGACGCATGTGAGCGAACCGGAACGCGCGGCCTTCCACGCCTTCGAAGACGCCGGGTTCACCGACGTCGTCCGCCCGCACGCGCCCGGGCCGGGCGTGTACACGTACTGGGACTACACCCAGCTGCGTTTCCCGAAGAAGGAGGGGATGCGGATCGACTTCGTCCTCGCCTCCCCCGCGCTGGCTGCCCGGGTCTCGGGGGCCTCGATCGACCGCGAGGAGCGCAAGGGCAAGGGCGCCTCGGACCACGCCCCGGTCATCGTGGAGCTGGCCGACTGATGGACGCCCGCCAGGGAAGCGCAGGCCCGCGATGACGGGCAACCTCTACCGTGGCCAGGCCGGATTGCCGTTCTCCTCCACGCTCCGGGTCTACGAGCCGCTGGAGGCCTTCCCGGCCGAGCAACAGGCGGCCCTGCGGACCGCCGGTGCCCGCGCGGAGTCCCGCGCCGCGGTGGAGAACGCCGAGCTGCTGGCCTCCCTGGGCCGCATCACCCGCCCCGGCGGGGATCCCTTCCCCACCGGACAGACCGACCTGGTGCGTGTGCTGGCCGTCAGCGGTTCCGCCGCCGCCCGCAACGACGCTGCCGGCAAGGGGGAGGAAATCGGCGACGGCGAAGTCCTGCCGGCCAGGCTGCTGTACTGCCCAAGCCAGCTGGTGCTCCGCGCCGGTCTGGCCGCCAACGCGTTGATGGAGGGGATCCACGGCCCGCTGGCGCAGCTGCTGATCCCCGAGGAGCAGCGGGACCGGCACCAGGAACGCATCGACCAGGTGAAGGCGCGCGAGGGGCTTGGCCGGGTGCACACCCGCGCGTCGACCTGGGGCATTCCGTTCAGCTGGTTCTGCCTCTTCCAGGAATCCGATCCCACGGACGTGGTGGAGTCCGACGGCCGGATCGTCACCGTGCGCATCCGGGCAACGATCGCCGCCGCACTGGAACGGGTCCGGCATGCCGTCGCGCATCTTGCCCTCGCTGCCCCGGACCTGGACATGCTGGAGGACCTGACCCAGCTCACCGAGTGGCTCGAACTCTTCCACCCCGAGTCGGTCGTGGAGCTTGATTACGGCGCGGTGGCGGACAAGGTCTACCCGGACGAGTCCCCGATGGACGTGCGGCTGGGGATCGAGTGCCTTGCCGAGGGTGACATGACCGGAGCGGCGGCCGCCTACCGGCGTCTTGCATCCCGCTGGATTCCGATCCGGCAGCTGGCCCGCGCCTCCTGAGCCCGTACCGCCGGCGCCGAAGCCCGGTCCCGGCGCCGAACCCCGCGGCCTAAGCCCGCCGGGATCCCTGGCCGGAAGCCGGGGCGAGCGGCACCGCGAGCAACGGGGCCGCCGTCGTGTCCCGCACGATCAGCCGGTGCGGAGCCACCGTGGAACGCACGGCCCCGGCAATCCCGTCGAGCTCATCGAGTAGCATCTTGGTACCGAGCTCGGCCTGCTCGTCGGGGCGCTGGCCGACGGTGGTGAGGCCGACGGCGGCGGAGAATTCGTGGTCATCGATCCCCACCACGGACAGGTCCTCCGGTATCCGGACGCCCGCCCGGCGGGCTTCGAACAGGACCCCCATGGCCATCTCGTCCGAGGCGCAGAAGATCGCGGTGGGCTTCGGTCCGGGCCGGTCCCAGAGCCGCTTGAACGCGTCCTGGCCGCTGCGGACGGTAAAGTCGCCCCACTCGTCCCATTCGGGCCGGACGTCGAGCCCGGACTGGGCCATGACATCCTGGAACGCCTTGATGCGTACCCGCGGAACGTCGAAGTTCAGGTCTGTTTCGTCGTCGCCGTGCAGCAGCGCGATGTCCTTGTGGCCCAGGCCGATGAGGTGGCGCACCGCGGTGGAGGCCGCCTCGTAGTCGTCGATCCCGATGTAGGCGCAGCCCTCGACGTGGCCGCCCACCACGACGAGCGGGATGTCGATTTTTTGCAGGTGCTCGAGTTCCTCGCGGCTCAGTGCCATGCAGAGGACCAGGAGCGCATCGATCTGCTTGTAGACCATGGTCTTGCTGAACAGCCGCTCGCGGTGGCTGCCGTGACCGCCCAGGTTGAAGAGCGAGAGGTTGTACTGGCGGCCGTGCAGCTCCCGGTCCGCGCCTTCAATGGCCTTGGAAAAGAACCAGCGGCTCACGAACGGGGCCAGCACCCCGATGGTCCGGGTGCGGCCGGTGGCCAGGCCCGACGCCGAGGAGGAGGCCACGTAGCCCAGGGCCTCGGCGATTTCGAGGATCTTTTCCCGGGTCGCGGGAGAGACCCTGGGCAGCCCCCGGACGGCCCGGGAGACGGTGGCGGTGGAGACGCCCGCGGCGGCCGCCACATCCTCGATGCTGACGCCGGAGTGGCCGCCGCGTTGCGCCCTGTCTGTTGTCCGTGCCACCGTATCCCCTTGTCGGCTACCCGCAGAAGCGCGGCTAGCGTGCCGCCCCCACGGCGCCGGTCCTTCCTAGTTTCCGATCCGCCCCAGCGCGCGCCCTCAGCGCCGCCGGGTGGCCGTCCGGCCGGGCAAACGCCGCCGGAGCCGGATCATTCCGTACAGGGCCAGCAGCGTCGCCAGCAGCCCGAGCGCCCAGCCGACGGCCGGCTGGGCGGTCACCTCCATCCAGACGGTGACCGCCAGCAGGACCAGCGCCCAGAAGCCCAGGAACCCGATGATGATGTCGAAGTCCTCGCCCGAACGCACCCTGCGGTGCGTGGGGTGGATTTCACCCTGGTTCTGTCCGCGTGCCATCAGTAATCCGCCATCAGGAAACCGTCACTTGACGGCGCCGGCCGTCAGCCCGGCCACGATCTTGCGCTGGAACACCAGCACCAGGACCACGAGCGGGATGGTCACGATGGTGCCAGCCGCCATGATCGCCGTGTAGGGGATCTGGTTGGGCTGTGCGCCGGCGAAGCTCGCGATGGCGACGGTGACCGGCTGGGTCGCGTCGGACGAAAGCTGGCTGGCGATCAGGAATTCATTCCACGAGGAGATGAACGCCAGGATGGCCGTGGTGAAGATGGCGGGAGCCGCGAGCGGCATGATCACCTTCCGGAAGGCCTGGCCCTGCGTGCAGCCGTCCACCCGCGCCGATTCCTCGAGCTCCCACGGCATTTCGCGGAAGAACGACGTCATCGTGTAGACGGTCAGCGGCAGCACGAACGAGATGTTCGGGATGATCAGGGCCTGGTAGGTACCCATCCAGCCGATGTTGGTGAACAGCTGGAACAGCGGGGTGATGAGGGCGACGCCCGGGAACATCGAGGCCCCCAGGATGAAGCCCAGCACAAGGAACTTGAACCGGAAGTTCAACCGGGCCAGGGCGTAGGCCGCGAAGACGCCGATCAGCAGCGAGACCACGGTCACCACGACGCCGATGAACACACTGTTCAGCAGCGCCTGGCCGAAGTGGTTCCCGAAGGACGTATCGAACGCGGTGTTGAAGTTGTCCAGCGTGACGTGCGTCGGCAGGATCGAGGTGTCGTAGGTGAACCCGACGTCGCGGAAGGCGGTCACCACCATCCAGTAGGCCGGGGCGAGGCACCAGATGAGGATCACCAGGGCACTGATGTAGGTCCGGCCCTGGGCCCACTTTTCCCGGTTCTGGGCGACCTTGCGCCCCCGGTCCTGCTGCGCGCGCAGCTCGGTCGCGGCGGTGGTCATTTCTTCCCCTTACTAGCGCCGGTCTGCTGCTCCACCACGTTCGCGCCAAGGAAGCGCACGAAGATGAAGGCGACAAGGAAAATGATGATGAACGTAATGGTGGACAGTGCCGCCGCCACGTTGAAGCCCTGCCTGATCTGGTTGATCACCAGGATGGACAGCGTGGTGGTGTTGTTGGCCCCGCCGGTCAGGATGTAAGGCAGGTCGAACATGCGCAGCGCGTCGAGGGTGCGGAAGAGGATGGCCACCATGAGCGCCGGCTTCACCAGCGGCAGGGTGATCATCCGGAACCGCTGCCAGGCCGAAGCGCCGTCAACCTTGGCTGCCTCGTACACCTCGGCAGGAATCATCTGCAGGCCGGCCAGGATCAGCAGCGCCATGAACGGCGTCGTTTTCCAGACGTCGGCGATGATGACCGCCCACTTGGCCGGCCACTCGCTGCCGGTCCACAGGATGGTCGTGTTGAAGAGCTTGTTGGCGATGCCCTCAAACGCGAAGATGAACAGCCACAGCTTGGCAGTGACGGCGGTGGGGATGGCCCACGGAACCAGCACTGCGGCGCGGACCAGGCTGCGTCCCTTGAAGGTGCGGGCCATGATCATGGCCATCCAGAAGCCGAGCACGGTCTCCAGGGCCACGGTCACAACGGTAAAGAAGAACGTCGTGGCGGTCGCGGACCAGAACTGGGAACCCAGGGTCCCCGGCGGGCAGGCGACTGTGCCGCCGTCGGGCGACGTGCACTGCTGGGCGATCCAGTTGACATAGTTCGAGAAGCCGGCCGGGCCGCCCTCGGTGAAGAGGCCGGTGGCCGGATCCAGGCCGGCGTCGGCCTGGAAGGACATCACGATGGCGCTGATAATCGGGTAAACGATAACGACAGCCAGCGCGATGATGGTGGGGGCAAGCAGCCAGGACGCCCACCTGCCCTGGCTGGCGATCACGTTGTCCTCCCCCACCCCCTTGGGTGCGTGGTGGAGCTCGGTCCCGCCCGACGCCGGCTTCTTAACCGGCGTCGGGCCCAATTCAGTTGCCATTTTGGACTACTTTGACTGGGTTTCGATGGACTTCTGCATGTCCGACAGCGCTGCGTCCACTGCCTTCTCGCCCTTGATGGCCGGGTATGCGTTGTCCTGGATGGCCTTGGTAACGGCCGGGTAGAACGGGGTCACCGGACGCGGGACGGCGTTCTCAATCGAGGTCTTCAGCACCGGCAGGTACGGCAGCTTCGCAACCAGTTCCTTGTCGTCGTAGAGCTTGGTCAGCACCGGAGCCAGCGAACCCTGCGTGGCGAAGAACTTCTGCGTTTCTTCCGTGGTGAGGAACTTCAGGAAGTCCAGCGCGGTGGCCTTGTTCTTGGAGTAGACGCTCATGCCGGCGCTGTGGCCGCCGAGCGAGGAGGCGCCGGGGCCGTCCTTGCCCGGGAGTGCGGTCATGCCCAGCACGTTCTTGACCTTGGAAGATCCTTCGGTGGTGGCCAGGTTGTAGACGTACGGCCAGTTGCGCAGGAACAGGAGCTTGCCGTCCTGGAAGGCCTGGCGGGATTCCTCTTCCTTGTACGTGATGGCTTCCTTCGGAATGTTGCCGTCAGCGTAGGCCTTGGCGAGGTTGCTGAGGCCGGTCTTGGCTTCCTCCGTGTTCAGGCTCGGCTTGCCGTCCTTGTCCAGCACGGAACCGCCGAAGGAGTTGATCGCCTCGGAGGCGTTCACCGTGAGGCCCTCGTACTTCGAGAACTGGCCGGCGTAGCAACCCATGTTCTTGGCCTTGGCGATCGAGCACATGCCCATCATTTCGTCCCAGGTCTTGGGCGGCGTGGGAACCAGGTCCTTGCGGTAGTACAGGATGCCGCCGTCGGAAGACTCCGGCGCGGCATACAGGGTGCCCTTGTAGGACGCGGCGTCGAGGGTCGGCTTCAGCATTCCGGCGGTGTCGAGCGCCATCTTGTCCTTGAGCGGCTGCAGCCAGCCCTTCGCCGCGAATTCGGCGGTCCAGACGACGTCAACGCTGACCACGTCGTAGTTGGCGTTCTTGGCCTGGAAGTTCTGGACGAGGTCATCGTGCTGCTGGTCGGCCTGGTCGGTCTGCTCCTTGAACGTCACCTTCTCGTTCGGGTGCGCGGCGTTCCACTTTTCGATCAGCGGCCGGACCACGTTGCTGTTGTCCTTGCCCTGCACGTAGGTGATGGGGCCGCGCCCGTCCAGGTTGGCTGCCGCGTCGCCGCCGCCGCCACCGCCCGTGGTGCCACCGCCGCCTCCCCCGCCAGCACAGGCCGAGAGGGAGAGAGCCAAGACACCGGCCGCGGCTACGGGAAGTAGGTAATTACGGGATTTCATACAGGTGCTCCTCGCTGAGTACCGGCTGGACCGGTGGTGCAGTTGGTGTGGTGACCATCACACTAGCGACCCGGCGGTGAGGAATGCAAGCGTTTACATTAAACCTTTACGCAATGGAGACCGCCTGCGGCGGCGGTCATTCCGCGCGTTGCCGCGGCGGTGCGGGGTTGCCATCGGGCTGGGGCCTGCGTTTCCGGTGGGGCAAATGTGTCCAAGACCTCACCGTCAGCCGGCCGAAGCCCGGCGTCGGCTCAGCGGACGCGTTCGGCGCGGCCGAACCTGGACCGAGCGCCGGAGCCGATGTGAATCAGCACGGGTGTGCGCTTCCCGATCACGGCATCCAGTGCCTCCACCAGGGCCGAGACCTCCGCAGCCAGGATGTGCGGGGCGACGCCCTGGCGCGGTTGTACCCGGATCCGCAGGGCCGGCTCGCCGGCAAACTCGTAGGTGGCCACCGTGGCGCCTGCCAGGTCAGGCCGGTCGGCCAGTGCCGCCCTTAGGGCCTGTTCCGCCACACCGCCGCCGATCCGGACATTGCCGGGCACTTCGCCGGCGTCGTCCTCGGCGACGAGCAGGTTCGCGCGGCCTTTGCCCTGTTGCGCCAGCCAGGCCACCATGACCCCGATGACGAGCAGCAGCAGGACCACTATGACGATCCACAGCCAGCTCTCGGTCCCCCCGGGGAAGCGGGTGCGGTCGAAGAGTCCGCGGGCGCCGGCCCATACCCCCGCCGACCAGTACTGCCACCAGCGGCCGACGGCGGGGACGGTGGCCAGCAGGATCAGCAGGGCCCCGATGACCAGGAGCTTGGCGCCGAGGATGCCGATCAGGATCCGGTTGAGGATCCGCGGGGTACCGTTCACGCGCCGATCACCCCCGAGGAGGCCAGGTTGACCCGGACCTCCGGCAGGGGCGAGAGCGCCATGTCTCGGAGCTCCGCCTCCACGGCGGACTGGACGTCCGTTGCGCGGAGCGGCACACCGGAGGTGGGCCGGACGTTGACCAGCACCTGCCGCCGGGACACCACCACCATCACCTGCTCCTGCGTCACGTTGGCGGCGAGCCGGGCGCGCCGCGCCAGCGCCGAGGCGATCACCTCGTCATCGACCACGACGGCGGCCCGTGCGTCGGCGAGCACGTGCCGGGCCCGCCGTCCGGGCAACACCGCGTTGAGGAAGAAAAAGAGCCCGGCCGCGAACAGCACCGCGCCGACGACGCCGAGCAGGAGCGGCGGGACTCCGGCCGGGAGGGCGATGACTTTCTCGGCGGCGGTCTGCGGATCGATCAGCCACGGCGGCTGCCCCACGGCCCGCACCGCCGTTTCCAGCAGGGCGTAGACGCACAGCCCGATCACCAGGACTGCCGCGATGACGGCGGCGGACGCCCGGGACGAGCTGGTCTCGCGGGCCAGGACCCGCTCGGTTACGGCGTCGCCTGAGTCTGCCCCGGGACTCGCGGCGGGACCGGATCCGGCTGGGTGGGTGCCCGTGGCAGCGGCCTCCGGGGACCCGGCGCCGCCGTAGGGGCGTTCGGCGGCCTGGCTCACCGGACCCGCCCTCCGTCACTGACGCTGGCCCCGCTGATGCGGATGTCCACCCGGCTCAGCTGCGCACCGCTGAGCTCCGTCACGCGGCGCAGAATCTCCGCCTTCGCGGCCACCGCGCGGTCCCAGATGGGGCCGCCGAAGGATGCCACGCGGGCCGGGTCCCGGAGCACCGCGGTGAGCGACGGGACGGCGATAGGCGTGACGAGGGACAGGGCCAGCAGGCCGTCGTCGTCGGCCCAGTCGGCCCGGACGTCCTGCGGCGGCACACCGAGCGCCTCCGCAGTTGCGGCCCGCGCCACGCTCGTGAGGGCCTGGGTGCTGATCCGGTTGTGTCCGGCCAGCAGCCGTCCGGCGGTGGAACTCATGAGGAGGAACGCCGGCCCGTGAGGGCATCGACGACGCTGCGCAGGTCCAGTTTCCCTTCCGCCGCACGGCCCAGCAGGGCTCCGACGGCCATGAAGAGCAGGGAGCCGAGGAAGCCCCAGGCCCCGAACGTGAAGGACATGAAAGCCAGGAAAGCGCCGGCCGCAATGCCGACTACGGTCAGGTTCACTGCAGGGCCTCCCTCGTGGGTCGTGCCTCGCCGGAGGCCGCGGGCTTGGGCGGACCGGGGACGAAGACGTCATGGATCTCGATATTGACTTCAATGACCTGGAGGCCGACGAGTTCCTCCACGGCGGCATAGACAGCCGCCCGGATTTGGTCCGCCAGGGCATGCAGCGGGGTGCCGTAGAGCGCCACGAGGTCAATGTCCACGGCCACCTGGGTCTCGCCGACCTCGGCGCGCACCCCGGCAGCGTGGTCCGAACTGCCGACCGCGTCGCGGATGGCGCCCAGGGCGCGGGAAGGCCCGGTGCCCAGGGAATACACGCCGGGAACGGCGCGGGCGGCGATGCCGGCAACCTTGGCGACAGCGGCTTCGGAAATCACGGTGCGGCCGGTCGCGGCACGGGCCGCCGCCGGCAGACCCACCCCGGGATCCGCGGACTGAGGATTCTGGTACTCCATCTGGCACTCCCCCTTCTCTTTGACACCACCCTAGCCCTTAGGGCCGACGGTGGGGCCACATCGCCTGGATTTCCGGGCCGCTTCGGACCCGGGAGCCATGTGCCCGAGGAGCTACTTGCAGTTGGCGGCAATCCAACCGGTCACGGGAGCCATGGCGTCCTGGAACTTGCCGCTGGAATAGACGGTCTGGTCGCTCAGGCCCGCGACGGCGACCTCGTTGAGTTTGGCGAAGTCGGCCTTGAGGCTGTCCGGTACGCGTTCGGCCGTGCGGCTGAGTTCGGCCTTGAGCTGCTCAAGTTCGGCGGTTTTGCCCTGTGCCGCCGAGAGCGGGAACAGCGAGGCGCCCGTGGCCTGCTCCGAAATCGTCTTGCAGGCCTCGGCCGCCGTCGGGAAGTCGCCATAGGGGCCGGCGGACTTGGTGGGGCTGGGCGTCGAGGAGGCGGACGGTGCGGGGGCCGACGACGACGGCGGGGCCGCGGCTTCCGGCGCAGAGCAGGCGGTTAGCGCCAGGGCGGCGAGGAGGGCGGTCACGGTCAGCGGGCGTGCAGTTTTCGTCAAAATCACTCTTCTGGTCGGGCGTGCGCCGCGGATCCGTCCAGGGACTGTCCGCAGCGATGGCGTTCTTCCCCAGCGTGCGAGTCTAGCCGGGAGTGCCGGCGTGTCCCCAACCCTGGTCACGGCGCCCGTGTCGGGCGAGGGAATTATCGTCCCGCGCGGCGTTGGACAGCTAATTGTTGGTCACGCGCTGTTCGGGCAGGCGGACCGCCTCGGGCATGGGGAGATAATACGCGCCGGTGTAGCGTGACGAGTCCCCGGTCAGGGCCCAGACCGAGCCGCGCCGGCGGCCGGCGCGGCTGTCGAGGGTTGTCCGGTCGCGCGCGGCCAGGCGGTCCAGGACCGAGGCGATGACATCCTCATGCGTGCACAGGACGGTCCCCGTGCCGCGGGCATTGTCGACGAGCCGCATCGCCCGTTCGATGCGGCCATCGGAAAGATCGCTGGCCACTTCCACCGTCAGGGATGCACGGCGTGCCAACGGTTCAACAGTGCCGATACACCGGGCGGCCGGCGCGGAGAGGATCCGGTTTATTTCGAAGAACGAGCCGAGTCCTTCGAGGGAGCGGGCTGTCGTGCGTCCTTCATGGGCCAGCGGCCGGGTGATTTCGGAGTGGTCCCACAGCTGGCGGGGTGTTGCCGTGGCCCCGCGGATAAGCAGCAGCATCCTGTCCCGGGCCGGCACCGCACGGATCCCAAGTTCCCGCTCCAGGACGCCGCCCAGTGCGAGAAGCACGGGCCGTTCGCGTGGTTCGCTCAGCGTGCGCAGCGCAGCCGGAATGCTGAACCAGCGGGCCTCATCCACTTCATCGTTGGCCGAGAAGACGCCGCCCTGGGCCTCCGCGGCCCAGTAGCGCACCGTCTTGAGGCGCCGGCGGCGGTCCAGATAGGTCACCTGCGGCAGCTCCGCACCGGCCCGGCAGACGAGACCCGTCTCCTCGCCCACTTCCCGCAGTGCACATTCCTGGTCCGTCTCGCCCGGTTGGGCTTTTCCCTTGGGGATGGACCAGTCCTGATGACGGCGCCGGTGGACCAACAGCACCTCCAGCGCGCCCTCCCTTCCGATCCGCCAGGGGAGGGCTCCCGAGGTCGCGGGCCTCGCCGGCGTTCCCTCGCGGATCGCGCCCCGCGCAGGCAGCGGCAAGGCTGGAGGATCTTGGGCCCCCTGCAGCCCGTCGAGCCGGCTGTAGAGACCGCCGGCGGCGAGGAGTTGCCGGTGGTTACCGCTTTCCACAATCCGCCCGTGGTCCAGCACGTAGATCTTGTCCGCGCGCCGGAGAGTGGAGAGGCGGTGCGCAATCACGATGACAGTCCGCCCGGCCATCAGCCGGTCCATTCCCTCCATCACGTATTGTTCGGAGATGGCGTCCAGGCCGGAGGTGGGTTCATCGAGGATGACGATCGGTGTATCGCGGACCAGGGCCCGGGCGATCGCGATCCGCTGGCGTTGTCCGCCGGAGAGGCTGACGCCCCGCTCGGCAACCGGGGTGTCATAGCCCAGCGGCAGCTGATCAACGAATTCATCGACATGCGCGGCGTGGGCTGCGGCGAAAACCTGTTCCGGAGTGACGTTGTCCGATCCGTAGGCAATGTTGTCGTAGATGGTGCCGTGAAACAGGATGGATTCCTGCAGGACCATCGAGATCTGCTGGCGCACCGAGGCCAGCTGCAGTTCGCGGACGTCCACGCCGTCGAGGAGAACAGCGCCGCCCGTCACGTCGTAGAGCCGCGGAATAAGGCTGACCACCGTTGACTTGCCCGCACCGGTGGGCCCGGTCAGCGCAATCATCCGGCCCGGCTCCACACGGAGGTTAATCTTGTGCAGCACCTCGGAATCGTCGTAGTGGAAGTCGACATCTCGAAGCTCCACCGCGCCCGCCAGCCGCAGCGCCGGCGGGGCACCGGGCGGGTCCGTGATTGCCGGGGCGGTGCTGAGGACGTCCTGGAGCCGCTCCGCGCTGACCTGGCCCCGGCTCATGACCGTCGTCAGCTTGGAGAGTTCCTTCATCGGATCGTAAAGGGCTTTGAGGTACGCCAGAAAGACCAGCAACAGTCCCAGCGTCATCGAACCGTCCAGCACCCGCTGCACGCCCGCCCAGAGCACGACGACGGTGCCGAGTGTGACGATGACATCCACCAGCGGGGACAGTGCTGCCTGCAACCGGACCAGCCTCAGGCCCGCATTCATCCGCGCGGCATTGCGGAGCTGGAAATCGGCCTCATGGCGCGCCTCGCTGGAAGAGGATTGCATAACCCGCACCGAGGAGAAGGTCTCCGCCATCGTGGAGGCAATGTCGCTGTCCCTTCTCCGCGCGGCCCGGGACGCAGCCTTGATGCGGGGGCGGTACATCAGCACCGTAGCGAACAGCACCGGTGAGACCGCCAGGGCAATCATGGCGAAGCCCGGATCAACCACCACGCAGATCGTCGTGATGAAAGCCAGAATGAGGATGTTGGGTACCAGGACAGCCAGCATTGAGATGATCATGGCGCGCACGTAGTCGACATCCGTGGTCGCCCGCGTCACCAGATCCCCGAGCCTCTGCTTGTCGTGGAAGGACAGGGAGAGCCGCTGGAGGTGGGTGAACACCTCGGAGCGGACGGATGCCATCACCCGCTCTCCGACGCCGTTGAGCAGCCGCGCCCCAAAATAGTTGGCCGCCGCATTCGCCAGGGTGAACACCAACAGGCACGCAACTGCCACCACCAGCAGCTGCTGACCTTCCAGCCCGGCCGCACCGAACGTTCGCAGGAACTCGTTCTTGCTCGCAGCGCCCGGGGTCTTGAGCACATCGTCGACAATGACTTTCAGGGGCCACGGCAGCGCCACCTGCAGGGCAGCCGCGAGGACCACCAGGGCAGCTCCGGCGGCCAACGCCGCGGCGCGTGGTGCCAAGGCGCGGCGAAACCGCCAAAAAGTCACAAACATCTGGGCGCCCTTTGCCCGGCGAAGCGGCCGCTCCGACGGCGCCGGGCGAGGCGGCCGCAGGCAGCGGGGTTGAAGCGGGCCCCTGCACACGGACACTTCCCAACGGTGTCCGTCTCCTGCAGATCCGAGCTGTCGGCGATCTCCACTGAGCGTCCTCCCCCTCTACGCCATGGGTTCGCTCAATGTCTACCCCCTGCGCCGCGTCCTGTCTATCCGTAGCCTCTGCGTAGTGCCTGCAGGTTCGGACCGAGCTTACGGGCATCCTCGATTGCTCCAGAGGGGCCGTTTCACGCCGCAATAGGGCCATTACGGAGCGGCGGGTGGGTTAAAGAAGAAAAGCACCAGTTCGTTTATGAACTGATGCTTCCCAGTGGTGGCTCCGACCGGCGTCGATCCGGTGACCTTTCGATTTTCAGTCGAACGCTCTACCAACTGAGCTACAGAGCCTAGGTGACGTGTCACCATGACGGCCGGAATTTCTTCTGGCAATCAGAGCGACCCTGACGGGACTTGAACCCGCGACCTCCGCCGTGACAGGGCGGCGCGCTAACCAACTGCGCTACAGGGCCTTGCTTTTACTGCTTGTTTACTGCTTTTTCTTGCTGCCTGCAGTATCGCTACTGCAATTTTTCAAGGCCTTTAGCCTACCAGACTTTTTCATCCGGCTTGACCAGTTCCTTGCGTACCCCCAACGGGATTCGAACCCGTGCCGCCGCCGTGAAAGGGCGGTGTCCTAGGCCGCTAGACGATGGGGGCCAGGACGCCATCCGGTAAAACCCACTGAACAAGGGCAAAAATTAAGGGCCGAAGCCTTCCGTTTTTGTTCCCTTCGGGTTCCTCCGAACTGGACCTATAAAACTATAGGGCCAACTTCCGGAATCTCCAAAATCCACTCCACAACCCGGGAATAAGCTCTGGACAGGGCCCATGCGGCTGTGCGGATGATGGTCAGATGGACGCCACCGCTGCCCTCAATGAGATCGCTTTCTGGCTCGAACGCGAACGCGCCACCACCTTCAAGGTCCAGGCGTTCCGCAAGGCGGCCGAACTCATCGGAGGCTTCTCCCCGGGGGAACTGGCCGCACGGACGGCGGACGGCCGGCTGAAACGGATGAAGGGGATCGGCGACCGGACCTTCGAGGTGATTGCGCAGGCGGTCGACGGCGGCGTCCCCGACTACCTCGCGGGCCTGCGGGAACGTGGCGCCGAGCCCCTCGCCGCCGGCGGCCATGAACTGCTGGCGAACCTCCGCGGCGACCTGCACACGCACAGCGACTGGTCCGACGGCGGCTCGCCGATCGAGTCCATGCTGGACGCGGCCCGGATGCTGGGCCGTGAGTATCTGGCCTTGACCGACCACTCCCCCAACCTCAAGATCGCTAACGGCCTCAGCGCCGAACGCCTCACCGAGCAGTTGGAGGTGATCGCGGGGATCGTGGCCGCGCAGGCCCCCGGGGCAGGCGCAGGCCACCCCCCGGTCCGACTGCTCTCCGGCATCGAGGTCGACATCCTGGAGGACGGAGCGCTGGACCAGGCACCGGAACTGCTGGACCGCCTGGACATCGTGGTGGCGAGCGTGCACTCGAAGCTCCGCTCGGACAGCCGGACCATGACCCGGCGGATGCTGGCCGGGATCGAGGATCCGCACACCAGGGTGCTCGGCCACTGCACCGGCCGCTTGTTGAACGGCTCCCGCGGGACGAGGCCGCCCTCGGACTTTGACGCGAGGCGGGTGTTCGCGGCATGCGCGGCGAACGACGTCGCCGTCGAAATCAACGCACGGCCGGAGCGCCAGGACCCCCCGGATGAACTGATCCAGCTCGCGCTCGACGCCGGCTGCCTCTTCAGCATCGACAGCGACGCGCACGCTCCGGGCCAGCTGGACTTCCTGCAATACGGCGCGGAGCGGGCCGCCCGGAACGCCGTCCCTGCGGAGCGGATCATCACCACCTGGCCGGTGGAAAGACTCCTCGAGTGGTCCGGACGCGGAGAGTAGCGGCCGGGGCCAGGCGGGCGCGGCGCTCAAGCAAGCAACAACACAGCAAGCGTAATCATCACGACGGCGATTGCGGCGTCGAGCACCCGCCAGGCCGCCCGGCGCCGGAACAGGGAGGCCAGGAAGCGCGCCCCCGCGCCAAGGGCGGTGAACCACGCAATGCTTCCAAGGCCAGCGCCGGCCGCGAACCACCAGCGTCCGGACTCGCCGTGGGCGGCCGCGAGCGACCCGAGCAGCAAGACGGTGTCCAGGTAGACGTGCGGGTTCAGCCAGGTGAAAGCCAGGCAGGTGGCCAGTACGGCCGCCCTGCTGCCCGGGGGCTTATCCCCGGGCAGGTCCAGTTGTTCCCCGCCGATCGCGCGCCGGGCCGCGAGCGCTCCGTAGACGAGCAAAAACGCGGCTCCCGCCCACTTGATCACCACGAGGGCGGCGGGCGCCCGGTCCAAGAGGACGCCGATGCCGGCGACGCCCAGCACGATCAGCACCAGGTCCGAAACGGCACAGACAGCCACCACCATGGCCACATGGGAGCGCTGGATGCCCTGTCGGAGGACGAAGGCATTTTGCGCGCCTATGGCCACAATGAGCGACAGGCCGGCGGAGAGGCCGGAAAACAGGGGAAGGATCACCCTTCGACGGTAAGCGCCGGGCAAAGATGAAGCCAGCTAATCTTTCTGTTGCCACATAAGGTTGGCTAATGATGGACATCTCCCCCGAGCAGGCCCGGACGCTGGCTGCCATCGTCACGCACGGAAGTTTCGACGCCGCAGCCGCCCACCTATCCGTGACCCCCTCGGCCATCAGCCAGCGGATCCGTGCCCTCGAGGCCGCTGTCGGCCGTCCCGTGCTCACCCGGGCCCGGCCGGCGGGACTCACCGAGTCCGGCCAGGCGGTGGTGCGGTTTGCCCGGCAGCTGGAGCTCCTTTCCGCAGACCTTGCCGAGGAGCTGCGGCCGGAGGAACCGCACGGGCGGACGCGCCTGGCCCTGGTGATCAACAGCGATTCCCTGCATACCTGGGCGCTGGCCGGACTGGCCGCGGTGGCGGGAAGGGTCCAGCTCGAGATTCTCCGGGAGGACCAGGACTATTCGCTGGAGCTCCTGCGCAGCGGCGCCGCGGCCGCCGCCATCACCACCACGGCCGAGGCGGCGCCCGGCTGCACCTCACGGCGGCTGGGTGTCATGCGCTACCTGCCGGTCTGCACCCCCGGTTTCGCCGCCCGGTGGTTTTCCGGCGGCGCCTCGGCGGCTACCCTCGCCGCCGCCCCGGTCATTGTTTTCGACCGCAAGGATGATTTACAGGACCGATACCTCCGGTCGGTGAGCCGCACGGCACTGAACCCGCCCCGGCATTACATTCCGGCCGCCCACGAGTTCGGCGAAGCCATCCGCTGGGGGATGGGCTGGGGGCTGCTCCCCGAAATCGAAGTATCGGAGGAACTGCAGCGCGGCACGATGACGGCACTGGATCCCGCGGCGCACGTGGATGTCCCACTCCACTGGCAGCAATGGCGGCACGGATCGGCCGCACTTGACGAGGTCGCGGCGGCCATCCAGGCCGCCGCCCGCCCGCTCCGGTGAATCAGGGCCGCTGAATCTGCGCCGGTGCGCCGGGCCGGGCGCGGCGCTGGGCTTGGCTGCATTTTGGCAGTAAACCGACTAGACCTGACCGATTCCCGCCAGCTGCCGGGCCGCCGCACGGGCTAGATTGGCAGCATGGCAACAACAGCCGAGACAGGCTCCCCCTCCCCGGACAGCGCACATCCGGACAATACCCACCCGGACGGCACGCACCCGGACAGCACGCACGAAGCGGCCTCGCATGCCGCCCCACCGGCCGCGGCGCAGGCAACCCTCCGGCCCGGGCAGATCAGCAGGCTCGGAATCGCCGCCGTCGTCGTCACCGTGGTGCTCTGGGCGTCGGCCTTCGTGGGCATCCGCGCGGTCGGCCCCAGCTTCTCCCCCGGACCGCTGACCCTGGGACGGCTTGCCGTGGCCGCCGTCGTGCTGGGTCTCGTGGTACTGCCGCAGTTCCGCAAGACCGCCGTGCTGCCCCGGGGCCGTGAGTGGTGGCCCATCCTGGCCTACGGCGTGATGTGGTTCGGCGGCTACAACGTTGCCCTGAACGCCGCCGAACACATGCTCGACGCCGGCACCGCCGCCCTGCTGATCAACGTCAACCCCATCCTCGTCGCAGTGATGGCCGGGATCATCCTGAAGGAAGGCTTCCCGCGCTGGCTGATCATCGGCAGCCTGGTGGCCTTCGGTGGCGTGGCAGTGATTGCCCTCGGTTCCGGCCAGCGCTCGACGGCGGACGTTGCCGGCGTGCTGCTCTGCCTGCTCGCGGCCGCCCTCGCGGCGGTGAGCGTGATCGTGCAGAAGCCGGTGCTCCGGAAGTTCCCCGCGGCCCAGGCCACCTGGTTCGGCATCATGGTAGGCGCCGTGTGCTGCCTGCCCTTTAGCGGTCAGCTCGTCGCTGAACTGCAGGCGGCGCCGCTGCCCGCAACGCTGGGGCTGGTGTACCTGGGCGTCTTTCCCACTGCGATCGCGTTCACCACCTGGGCCTATGCGCTCTCGCTGATCGACGCCGGACGGCTTGCCGCCACCACCTACCTGGTGCCCGGGACCACCATCCTGATCTCCTGGCTGGTGCTGGGCGAGATCCCCACCATCTGGGGCCTCGTGGGCGGCGTGATCTGCCTCGCCGGCGTCGCGCTGACCCGGCGCCGTTCCCGGCCGCTGCGGGGCGCACCGGCCAGGGCATAGAGTTCCGGGTATGCCCGCATCACTCCCTCCCGGCCTGCCGATCGTGCCCAGCGGGAACGACGACGCAGGCCACAACCACGACCGCCACCACGGACCGTTCCCGATGTCCGAGGACGAATTCGAAGCCGCGGTGGGCGACGCCCTGGACCGGATCCCGCCGGAATTGGCGAAGACCATGAACAACGTGGCGGTCTTCATCGAGGACGACTACACCCCCCAACCGGACGAGGACCCGGACACGGTTCTGCTGGGCCTCTACGAGGGCGTGCCGCTGACCGAGCGGGATTCCTGGTGGGACGCCGGTTCGCTGCCGGACCGGATCACCATCTACCGCCAGCCGATCCTGGACCTCTGTGCCTCCCGCGAGGACGTGGTCGAGGAAGTGACGGTCACCGTGGTCCATGAGATCGCACACCACTTCGGCATCAGCGACGAACGGCTGCACGATCTCGGCTGGGGCTAGCCGCCTCCGGTGGGACTAGCCTTGGAATCATGGGACACGACCACAGCCACTCACATGGGATCACGGCGACCGGGAAGCACCGCAAGCGCCTGATCGCCGTGCTGGGCATCACCCTGTCCGTGGTCCTGATTCAGGTCGTGGGCGCCCTCGTTTCCGGTTCGCTGGCCCTGCTCGCCGACGCCGGGCACATGCTCTCCGACGCCGCCGGCGTCTTCATCGCGCTGCTGGCGGCCTGGATTGCCGCGCGGCCGGCGAGCGATGCGCGGACCTACGGCTACCAGCGGGCGGAGGTCCTGGCCGCGCTGGCCAACGCGCTGGTCCTGATCGTCATTTCCGTGGTCATCTTCACCGAAGCCATCCGGCGCCTTGGCTCGGCTCCCGAGGTCCACACCGACGTTATGCTGTTCGCCGCCGTCCTGGGCGCGGTCGCCAACCTGGTCTCGCTGATGATCCTCCGCGGCGCACAGAAGGAAAGCCTCAACGTCCGCGGAGCGTACCTGGAAGTCCTGGGCGACCTGTTGGGCTCCTTCGCCGTCATAGTCGCGGCCATCGTCATCATGGTCACCGGCTACCAGGCCGCTGACACCATCGCCTCGATCCTGATCGCGCTGATGATCCTGCCCCGGGCGTGGCACCTGCTCCGGGACGTCGTGGACGTGCTCCTCGAAGCCACTCCCAAGGGCGTGGACGTCCAGATGATCCGCGAACACATCCTGGCCGTCGACGGCGTGGTGTCCGTCCACGACATCCACATCTGGACGATCACCTCAGGGGTGCCGGTCTTCTCTGCCCACGTGGTCGTGGAGGACGCTGCGCTGGGCGCCCGCGGCGCCGACAGGGTGCTGGACAAACTGGTCACCTGCCTTGGCTCGCACTTCGACACCGAACATTGCACCTTCCAGCTCGAACCGGCCACCCATGCGGAACACGAGGCGCACCAGCACGCCTGACCGGCCGGCGCAGCGGTGTACGGGTACATCTGCCCCGCCCCGGCACCCGCCGCAATGCTCGACACGCCCCTGCGAATGTGACCAAATGACATTGTTGTTGTTTATGTTATTGATGTGACTCTTGTTGCCAAAGTGGTATTTGGCACGTAGCCTCGTCCCTGCTGGGCGATCCGCAGAGGGGCTTTTTCATGCGCCAATTTCAGACCTCGCTCGCGCCAGCCTGACTGCAACGAGGTTTTTCCATGAGTTGGACCGGACCCGGCGGCAGGGCCGCCGCCCTGTGCACCGCCGTCGTACTGCTCGGAACGTTGGCGATCCCCGCCCAGGCCGCCCCGGCCGCCACGAAGTCGGTCCCCGGCCTGAGGATGCCGGCCGCGCCGGACCTCCCGACGCCCGCGGACATCGCCGCGGCGAAGGCCAGCGAAAGCGCGACGGCGGATCAGGTCAACCGGATCGACCGGATCCTGGCCGACGCTTCCGCGGCCAAGGAGGCCGGCCTGGCCACCTCGCTCGCCGCCAACAACGCCTACGTCGATGCCCTGGTGGAACTCCAGATCCGGCGGGATGCCGCCGAGCTGGCGGAAGCCAAGGCCGCCGCCGCCGAGTCTGAGCAGAAAAAGGCGCGCAAACTGATTGGCCAACTCGCCGGTGATCTCTACCGCAATGGCGGGATGACGCCGGCGCTCGGCAACCTGGTCGGCGGGAACGGCGAGGCGCTGCAACAGGCCGCCACGCTGGAGGCGGTGGCCGCCAGCCGCACCCGCGCCTTCCAATCAGCAGAGACCGCCGCTGCCGCCGCCCGGTCGTCGAAGGATGCCGCCGCCGAGGCCGACCGCGCCGCCGATGATGCTGCCCGCACCGCGGAGTCCCGCAAGGCCGACGCCGAACGCGCCGACGCGGACCGGCAGAAAGCAGTGTCAGAGGCCGCGGCGCAGCGGACGGTCCTGGTCGGCCAACTCGCCACCCTTCGCAACACCACCGTGGCGCTCGAATCAGCGCGGGTGGACGCACTCGACCGGCAGCGCCAGCAGGCACGGCTCGCGGCCCTGACACGGGAGGCGGCGCCCACCGGACAGCCTGCCCGGGCAGCGCAGCCGGCACCGGCCACCCCGGGCCGGCCGTCCGGCACGACGCCCAGGCCGCCCGCACCGCCGGCCTCAGCCGCGCCGCGGCCGGCGCCGACCGTCCCGGCGCCACGGGATCCCGCGCCCGTCCCGCCGTCCCCGGCTCCTCCGCGGGCCCCCGCGCCGGCCCCGCCGCCTCCGGCCCCGGTGGCCCCGGTCCCGGCCCCGGCCCCCGGCGGTTCCAACCAGACAGCGCTGTCCTCGGCCATGGGCAAGGTGGGCGCGCCCTACTTCTACCAATACGGCGGAACGGGCGCCTACGGCTTTGACTGTTCCGGTCTGGTCCAGAACGCGTTCGCCGCGGCCGGCAAGAGCCTGCCCCGCACCGCCGCCGAGCAGTTTGCGCAGGCGCCGGTGAAGGTGCCGCTTGCCGCAGCGCAGCCTGGGGATCTGCTGGTCTGGGGCTCGGCCCCGGGGTTCTACCACGTGGCCATCTACCTTGGCGGGGGCCGTGTAGTGCAGGCGCTGAACCCGGAGAGCGGGATCACCGTGACGGACCTCGCGTCCATGGCCGGGATGCAGCTCTACCCCTACGCCGCCCGGTACTGATGCCCGGAACGGCGTCGCCCGGATGCCCTAGGAGAGCACGTCCTTCGTAGTGAACCGGGCGTAGGCGAGGGCGCCGAAGACGGCCAGATAGCCGCCCTGCAGCAGGGCATTGGCGGCGAACGAGTCCCAGACGATGGGCTGGCGCAGTAAGTCGGCGAAGTCGAGCCAGCGGTGGGTAAAGAGCCACGGGTGCAGCCACTCCAGTTGGGGCAGCGCATCGGCGACCTGGGAGACGACGGCGAACACCACCGTTGCCGCCATCGCGCCGACGGGCACGTCCGTGAGGGTGGACATGAACAGGCCGATGGCGGACAGCCCCACGAGGGACACGGCCAGATAGGCGGCAATCAGCAGCAGCCGCCCCAACGCCTCGGCGGCGCCGATCGAGTCCCCTGACAGCAGGGTCACGGGACCCACCGGGAAGAGCGCGGCGCCGATGCCTGCCCCGACCAGGGCCACCGTGAACGGGGCCGCGACGGCGAACACGACCGCGCCCGCGAACTTGGCCACCAGCAGCCTTCCCCGCCCGGCCGGGGCCGCCAGCAGGTACCGCAGGGTTCCCAGTCCTGCCTCGCCCGCCACGGTGTCCCCGGCGACCACCCCGATCGTGAGCGGGAGGAACAAGGGGACGGCGACCAGCATGGCCGTGACGCCGGCGAACAACCCGTTCTGGCTGATCCGGTCCAGGAACGCGGGCCCGCGCCCGGGCGGCACCGCCGAGGAGAGCCGCACGGCCACGGCGATCAGCACCGGAATGGCGGCCAGGGCGAGCAACATGGCCCAGGTCCGGCGGCGCCGGAACAGGACCCCCAGCTCGGAGCCGAGCAGCCGCAGGGTCGGGGCCGTGGCAGGGCCCGCTGCCCCGCCCTGCACCGTCGAATCACTGGGCAACGTCGAACCCCTCCCCTGTCAGCTCGACGAAGCGGTCCTCGAGGCTGCCCTGTTCCACGGTGAAGCCGCGGACCCGGACGTCGGCCGCTACGAGGGCCGCCACCAGCTGTTCGGGCGTGGGGGCGCCTCCGGCGGGGCCGGAAGGCAGCGGCGCATAGAGCACCTCGCCCGCGGCTGCGGATCCCCCGCCGTCGGGCTGTCCGCTGCCAGAACCACCGCCGTCGGGGGTCAATCCCAGGCCGGCCATCACCCTGGCCGCGGCGCCGGGGTCGGGCGTCAGCAGCCGGACCCTGGACTGCCCGGCCTGCCGCAACCCCGCCAGCGGGCCCTGGGCCACCAGGCGTCCGGCACTCATGATGGCCGCGTGCGTGCAGATCTGTTCCACCTCGGCGAGCAGGTGGCTGGAGACGAACACCGTGGCGCCGTCCGCGGCCAGGGACCGCACCAGGTGCCGCACCTCGCGCGTGCCCTGCGGGTCCAGGCCGTTGGTCGGCTCATCCAGCACCAGGAGCTCCCGGGGTGCCAGCAGGGCATTGGCGATCCCCAGCCGCTGCTTCATGCCCAGCGAATAGGCCCGGACTTTCTTGTCCGCGGCGTGCGCCAGGCCCACCCGTTCCAGCGCGGTGCGCACCCGCGCGCGCCGCGTCCCGGCCTGGGCCTCCGGATCGGCGGCGTCGAAGCGCAGCAGGTTCGCGGCTCCCGAGAGGAAGGGGTAGAAGGCCGGCCCCTCGACCAGGGCGCCCACCCGCGGCAGCACGGTGCGCAGTTGCCGCGGCATCTCCTCGCCCAGGACGCGGACCGAGCCGCTCGACGCAGCTGCGAGGCCCAGCATAATCCGGATGGTGGTGGTCTTGCCGGAGCCGTTGGGGCCCAGGAAACCGAAGACCGAGCCCCGGGGTACGGCCAGGTCGACGCCGTCGACCGCCATTTGCCGGCCGAAGCGCTTACTCAAGCCCCGGGTCTCGATGCTCAGTTCGGCGGACGGCAGTTCGGGTAACGGCGCGACGGCGGTCACCGGGCGGCAGCCGCGGCCTGGAGCCGTTCCAGCGGGACCGACCCGGCGAAGACGCGGCCGTCGTCGAGGATCAGCACGTTCAGCAGGGCGGTCGAAAGGAGCCTGCCGCCGGCCACGGGCACCGTCGCCTGGGCCAGCAGCGACGCCGCGCTCCCGGGGCCGCCCTGCTGCTCCGGCCCTCCCTTGGCCGGTGCTGCCTTGGTCAGGGAGCCAGCCGGCAGTTCGACGACGGATTCCCAGCCGGTTCCGCTGACTTTGACCTTGTCCTTCGACGCCGTGCCGGGGGCCTTTGTGGCTGTGCCCGGGGCCTTCGTGGCAGTGCCGCGCTTTTCCTTGGCGCCGGTCGCCTTGTGGTCCGGGACCGGGAGCTCCTTGACGGTGGCACCCGGGGGCGGGCTGAACTGGAAGATCGCGGCGTCCGGCGCCTGCAGCGAAAGTTTGGTGAACGCGACGCTGAACGCCGGATCGGACTGGCCGCGGGCCTTCACTTCAACGCCGAGCGGCATTCCGCTCTGGCCGTCCACCGAAATCGAGACGGAGGCCAGCAGCGTGGCCGTGGACCTGGGGGTGAGCACCAGCTGGTAGGCGGGGCGGCCGGCGACCTCAACATCCGTCCCGACGCTCACATTGCTGCTCCGGTCGAGGGCGGCGAGCAGCTTGGCGGCCAGGCGGTCCGGGGTCGGCACGGATTCCTGTCCGGACGGGTGACGGCCGCCGGCCGGGAGGACCGCGTGCGCGGCGGTGTTGTCCTTGGAGTTGTAGAACCAGAGCTGGTCGCCGTGCCGGATGACGTCACGTTCGGCGAGCCGGTCCAGCACTTGGATGCGGGCACTGTCCGCCCCGTCGCGGTAGACCCGGGCCGTGTGCGGTCCTGTCAGCAGCTCCAGCCAGGCGGTGTCACCGGACGCGGTTCCCGGGCCGGTTTTGGGAAGGTCGGGCAGGCCCAGGTCCGAGGTCTGTTCCAGGGTTCCGGAGAAGGACGGGTCGCGGTGCTGGGCGATCAGCTCCAGCACCTGCTCGGGTGATTTGGCGGGCAGCGGGTCCCCCGCGCTGGCCGGCAGGGATCCCGCCAGCACCCCGGCGGCGATCACGGCGGGAACGGTTGCGGCTGGCAGCCAGCGCAACCAGGTACGGGTCATTGCGACCGCGCTCCATCTTGGCAGCTCATGTTTCAACATTACGCCCGGATGCGGCCGGCATCACCGTGTCCCGGCAGATTCCTCCGGGGCAACGCCCGCCGGTGGCCCGCCGCCGTTCCGCGGCCCGTCCGGGACTACGGTGCCGGCGGCGCCGTCGACCGTGACGGCCTGCCCGGTGACGATCAGCGAGGTGGCGTCCGGGACCCCGACGATTGCGGGAATCCCGTACTCCCGGGCGACGACGGCGCCGTGCGAGTTGGGGCCGCCCATTTCCATCACGAGGCCGCCGGCAGTCAGGAACAGCGGCGTCCAGCCCGGATCCGTGGAGGGTGCCACGAGGATCTCGCCGGGCTCCAGCCGCGCCCCCTGCGGCTCAAGGATGACGCGGGCGCTGCCGGTGACGGTGCCGGCCGATGCGGGCGTGCCGGTCAGCACTCCGGGGGTTCCTGCCCCCGCCCCGGCGGCGCCGTCCTGCAGCGCCTCCGGTTCCGTCCCGTCCGAGAGCAGCACCCGCGGAATGTGGCGGCGGCCCAGTTCGCGGGCATAGGCTGCGCGGCGTTCCGCGACGAGGTGCTGCAGCTGGCTCCCGGCGAGACCGTTACGGACCTCGATCAGGTCCAGGAAGAAGACGTCGTCCGCGTCCGTGAGACGTCCGGACGCCACCAGCTCCGTCCCGATGGCCTGGAGCTGTCCCCGCACCGCGGCCATCGCCTCGACGATGTGGTACTTCGGCAGTTCGCGCAGCCCGGCGAACATCCGGATGCGCTTCAGTGCCGCCCGCACCAGCGCGGCCCGCAGCCTGCCCCGCTCCCCCGCGGCGGCGACCAGTCGCTCCACCTGGGCCTCGGCGTCGCGCGCCGCCTTGCTGAACTGCCGGTCCGGGGCCTGGCCCGGATCCTCCAGCCGCAGGTAGTTGGCCAGGACGCCGAGGAGGTGGGTCGGATCGTCGGACCAGCGGGGCATCCCGAGGTCTATTTCCGCCACCGCCCGGTGACCGTAGCGGCCCAGGAAGCCGGCGATCCCGGATTGCACGACGGCGGGCAGCGTCCGGTCGCGGTAGCGGCGGACGAGGTCCGGCACGACGGCATCATCGAAGCCTGCGCCGTCGAAGACGGCGGTTGCGCTGGCGTCGGCCCGGATGGCCGAGGCGAGCCGCCAGAGGGCCAGGTCCATTTCGGTGGTGACGTTGTTGGGCAGCCCCCGCAGGACCGGCTGCAGCGCACCTGGGCCGCCGGCAGGTCCCAGCAGCCTGCCGGCGGCCGCGAGCAGGGCAAAGCCCAGGGCCGGCAGCGGGAGGACATTGGGCACCACCGGGAAGAGCTCCCGGCCCAGGATGCGCTCCACGTGGTCCAGCCGCTGCACCGCGGTGGACCCGGCGGGGACCACCAGGGTGCCCCGGAACCGTTCGCCGAACTGTTCCGCCCGGCGCAGCGCGACCTTGGGCCTGAACAGGGCACGAAGCAGCGACCCGGGCACCCTGGCCCGCGCCGCCACGGGGCCGATGTGCCGCAGCAGCCGCCACGGGGACCTGCTGGTGACGGAAAACCGGGGGTCCCCGAACAGCTCCCGCAGCACTGCCGCGGAGCGGGCTTCCATCACGTCGAAAACCCGGGGCACGATGGCCCGCCCGACGGTACTGCGCACCACCGGGGTCAGGTCGAAGAAGAGCCGCTGCCCGGCCTGGACATACGGCGTCGGCCCGTCGTGCGGTGCGGGAACCTCGAAATGCGCCGCCCGCGCCACGGACGAAGCGATCAGCCGGAAGCCTGCCAGCCCCATCGGGGTCAGTGGCCGGGTCAGGCCCTGGGCCAGGCTGAAGCAAAGGTAGACGCGGGTTCCATCGCGGACCGGCGCCCGCTCCGGCCGCTCCGGCAGGGGGTAGAGCGTGGTGATGGGACGCGACTGCGTCAGCCATGCCGCTCCGCCGCTGTCGATCGCCCATTCGAGGTCCTGCGGCGCCCCGAAGTGCACCTCCGCGCGGCGGCCGAGCAGCTCCAGGCCCAGGAGCTGGACGTCGTCGACACAGGGCTGCGGGCCCGCGCCGGACCGGGCGGTCCGCTCGGTCCGCTCCGTTCCGCCGCCCGGCACCGGCCGGATCACCACCGCTTTGCTCCCGATCCGGCGCTCGAGAATTCTCCGGGTGCCGCTGTCAATGACGAAGTGGTCCGGGTTGACCGCCCCGGACACCACCGCCTCGCCGAGGCCCGGGCTGGCATCGATGACCGCCTCGTGCCGCCTGCCGGTGACCGGATTGGCGGTGAACAGGACGCCGGCCACGGCTGCGTCCACCATCCGCTGGACCACAACGGCGAGCGACACGGCCGCCG
The DNA here is from genome assembly GCF_056394105.1 of Arthrobacter sp. 10T419. Classification (NCBI taxonomy): domain Bacteria; kingdom Bacillati; phylum Actinomycetota; class Actinomycetes; order Micrococcales; family Micrococcaceae; genus Arthrobacter; species Arthrobacter sp. 10T419. The sequence goes on from NZ_JBFTHF010000003.1 coordinate 116,403, forward strand.
GACTGATCCCCTGGATGGCGCGGTAGCTCACGGCGCGGTCGGTCCAAAGCGAGGCCCAGCACTGCCGGACGGCGGCCAGGACCGCGTCGGCGCCCACGACGTTCAGGAAGGTGTCCTGCTGTCCGGCGAAGCTGGCGAACGGCAGGTCCTCGGCGGTAGCGGACGAGCGGACCGCCACCGGGGTGTCCGGTCCCAGCGCCGAATAGGCCTCTCTGACGGCCTCGGCAATGTCGGCCGGGATGTCCACGGCCAGGACCAGGCGGCGGGCGGCGGCGGCCAGTCCGGCGAGTCCGGGAAGGTCCCCCGGTGCGGCCGCGGCCAACCCGGCGTGGACGGTGTCGAGCCCTGCACCCGAGGTGGCGCGCCGGTAGGCCTGTGTGGTCAGGCAGAAGCCGGCCGGCACCGGGAGCCGTGCGCGCAGCAGTTCGCCGAGGTTGGCGGCCTTGCCGCCGACGGCGTTCAGCAGTTCCGCGCCGACCAGCTCCAAGCCGAGCACCAGCCCCGGGCCATGCCGGGGCGCGTTTGGAACGGGTAACTGCTCCACCTGCCGGCCCTCCCTTCACTGGGGAAGCGCGTGCTCCCGGGTCCGGGCTACGAGTCGCCGAGCATCGGTCCGAAGCTGGGCCGGTCGGCCAGCCGCGGGTCATCCCGGTCCGGAACCACCATGACGGGGCCCTTCGCGTGGTGCAGGATGCCGTCCGAGGTGGATCCCAGCAGCATCCCGGCGAAGCCGCCGCGGCCGCGGGTGCCCACCACCACGAGTTCCACGTGCCGGCTCGCCTCGACGAGGATGTCGATCGGCGACCCGTCGACGAGCTGGGTTTCGACGTCGAGCCGGGGGAAGTGGCTCTTAATCCAGGCCACGCCGGCGTCGAGCTGGACCCGGATATCGGCAAAGAGGGCCTCGCGGTCCATCGGGGCCGGAACCCAGGCAAGCGAGCCGCTGTACTGCGGAACGGCGCAGACCAGGCGCAGCGTCGCGGAGAGGCGTTCAGCCTGGGCGGCCGCTTCGAGGACCGCCACCCGGGCCTGCTCGGAGCCGTCCACGCCCACCACCACGACGTTTTCCACCGGCTGGTGGCCCGACTTTTCCCGTTCGGCACGGACGTGTTTGTCCTGCGTGGTTTCGCCCAGCCGGTCGCCGCAGATCAGCGGCACCGTGACCGTGGGGCATTTGGCGTGGGCGGGAAGCGCGCTGCTGACCGAACCGAGGAGCCGGCCCACGAAGCCGCCCCGGCCGCGGGTTCCGAAAACCAGCAGCTCGGCGGTTTCCGTCATTTCCAGCAGGACACCGGAGGCGTCGCCATTCTCCACCGAGGCATCGACGTCGATGGAGTACCCGGCGACCTTGTCCAGCGCCTGCTTCAGGATGGCCTCCGCGCCCTCGCGGATTACCGAATCGTCCACCGTCGCGTACCCGCCGTCCAGCCCGGACGCGGCAAAAACCGGCACCGAGTAGGCGGTCACGATGTGCAGCGGACGGTGCCGGCGCTCGGCTTCCCGGGCCGCCCACACCAGGGCGCAGTGGCTGTGGTCCGAGCCGTCAACACCGACCACTATGCCCCGAGGAGCGGAGCCGTGGCCGGCGGCGTCCCCCGCCGGATCCGGATGCACCTGTTCTCGGGCCATGGGGTCCGCCTCCTCGCGTTACGTGGCTGTGTTGCGGCTATTCTGCCAGAAGAGTCAGGCCGCGGCTTCCACCCGGGACGCAGGCAAGGTTTACCCAGTGTTTACACGGCCTCCGTGGCCCCGGAAACCCGCGGATCATTGGTTAATGCGTCTGCCGGAACCCGGACAAACCGGCGAAAACCCGCATAAATACAATGTCGGGCCGGCCCTGTTCACAGCCCGCAATCTTGGGTATCCTCTGAGGCATTGCTGAACCGAGACTCGTCTTTCAGATCGCAGCCTCCCCTGTGGAGTGCGTCGGGACGGATCGCCGGAAAAGCGTTCCGGGCATGGGCCCGGAATCCGCATCATTCGAGGAGGGACCCCGCAGTGTCGAGCATGCCTGTGTACGGCGGAATCGAACGGACCAGCACTGTGGTCATCGGCACGGGCCTGTCCGGGCTGGCGGTCGCCAGCGAGCTGCAGCGCCGGGGGGTTGAAGCCATCGTCGTGGACGGCCTGGATCTGCTCGGGGCCGGGAACCCGGCCAACACTTCCTCGCTGCAGCGCTGCGACGCGGCGGACGCAGCCACCCTCCGGGAGCGCAACGAGATCCTGCGCCACCTGCGGAACTACGCCGCCAGCCACCACCTCGATGTCCGTAACAACGTCCGCGCGCTGCAACTGGACCACCTTGACGCGGATGGCCCGGCGGACGCCAGCCTGGACTTCCAAGGAACCGGGCAGCCGGCACAGCAGTGGGCCGTCAGCACCCCCAACGGAATCCTGTACGCCGACCATCTGGTCCTCACCCGCTGCGCGCACAGCCAACTGCGCCGCATGCTCGCTGAGCTGGGGGTTGCCGCGGGCCAGAACCTCATGGCGGCCATGCACGCACTCGGCATGTACCTCGTCGGCGTGGGCGAGCTGATTACCCCCACGCCGAAGGAAGTCCTGCGCCAGGCCAAGCTGGTGGGCCAGGCGATTTCCGCCAAAGTCCATCCGGAAGGCATGCCCGCGCTGCTGTCTGCGGGGCTGGCGCTGCCGGCCTAGGAGCCGTCTCCGGCCTCCAGCCTAGCTCCGGGGTCCCCCGGTGGATTCTTCCGGGTTGGTGGCTGTGTCGGCGTCTGTCTCGGCGTCGCCGGCTGTGTCGGCGTCTGTCTCGGCGTCGCCGTAGCCGTCTTCGTCGTCGCCGCCATTAAGCCGCCGCTTTGCCATCAGGCCCAGGGCCACCAGGATGCCGACCGCCACCGCCACGAAGATGACGATGCTCCACGGAAAGGGCTGCGAGGCGTCCGGCGCCGGCGAGGGCGCGATGGTCGTTCCCGGCTGGGCGGTACCCAGCGTCGGGACCGTGCCCGGCGCAGGTGCGCTTCCGGCCGCCGTCGCGCCTGCCGCCGCGGTAAAGGTGAAGGTGCCCTCTATCGGGTGGCCGTCCGAACTGGCCACCCGCCACTGCACCGTGTAGAGCCCGGCCGGCGCGCCCGCCTTGAGCTTTTGCGAGGCCACGTTGTCCACGATGTCCACACCGCCATCGGCCCAGTTGCTGCCGGTGGCGTCGCTGACCTTGATCTGTGTGCCGAGGGCGAGCGGATGATTGCTGAGCGTGATCGCAACCGCTGCCGGCGGGGTGGGCACCGTCGCGCCGGCGGCGGGGCTGGTCGACTCCACGGCGTCGTGGGCCGACGCCGGACCGGCAGCCAGGAGGGCTGAGCCCAGCAGGACCGTGGCCGCCACGATCAGGCCCAGCAGGGCGCCCGGAAGTTGTCGGATGAAACGCATGGCTGGCCTGCTCCTTGTGTTGGCTTCCTTACAGACTAGGCGAGTTTGGCGGGTGGGCGCCGTCACGCCTAATAGGATTTAGCTAACACCCCTTTTCCCTCCCGGAGGACCAATGCTTAAGCAGGGCTCTGCACTCGACCGGTATTTCAAGATTTCCGAGCGGGGGTCGAACTTCTCGCGCGAGATCCGTGGCGGGTTCGCCACGTTCTTCGCCATGAGCTACATCGTGGTGCTGAACCCGCTGATCCTTTCCGGCCCGGATTCGTCCGGCGGAACGCTCGGCTTCCCGGCCGTCGCCGCCGTGACCGCCCTCGTGGCTGGCATCCTGACCATCCTGATGGGAGCCTGGGCCAAGCATCCCTTCGCGCTGGCAACCGGCCTCGGCGTCAACGCCTTCGTGGCCGTCACCGTCGCCACCAACCCGGGCCTGACCTGGCCGGACATGATGGGCCTGGTGGTCCTCTCCGGCGTCACCATGCTGATCCTGGTGCTCACCGGTTTCCGGACCGCCGTGTTCCGGGCGGTCCCGGAAGGGCTGAAGACAGCGATCGTCGTCGGCATCGGCCTCTTCATCGCCCTGATCGGCCTGGTCAATGCCGGCTTCGTCCGCCGCATCCCGGACGTCGCGGGCACCACGGTCCCCGTCGGCCTCGGCTTCGACGGCAAGCTGCTGGGCTGGCCCACGCTGGTGTTCGTGATCGGCCTGGTCCTGACCATCGCCCTCGTGGTTCGCAAGGTCAAGGGCGCGATCCTGATCGGCATCATCACCTCCACAATCCTGTCCGTGATCCTGGAATTCACCCTGCACATCGGGCCCAGCTTCGACGGCAAGAACTTCAACCCGCAGGGCTGGTCCCTCGTGGCGCCCAAGTTCACCGAATGGGCCGCCCCGGACCTGTCCCTGATCGGCAAGGCCAACCCGTTCGGCGCGTTCGAGCACCTCGGCTTCGTGGCCGCGACCCTGCTGGCGTTCGTGATCCTGCTGAGCATCTTCTTCGACGCCATGGGGACGATGGTTGGCCTGGCCACCGAGGCCGGCACCATCGACAAGGACGGCAACATCCCCAACGTGGACCGCGTGCTGCAGATTGACGCCCTGGGCGCAATCGTGGGCGGCGGCGCGTCCGTCTCCTCCAACCAGATCTACGTCGAATCCGGCGCAGGCATCGGCGAAGGCGCCCGCACGGGCCTGGCCTCGATCGTCACCGGCCTGCTGTTCCTCGTTGCCATGTTCTTCACCCCGCTGATCAACCTGGTGCCGTTTGAAGCCGTGGCTCCTGCGCTCGTCGTCGTCGGCTTCATGATGGTCTCCCAGGTCGGCAAGATCGACTGGCAGGACTGGGGCATCGCGATTCCCGCGTTCCTGACCTTCACGCTGATGCCGTTCACCTACTCGATCGCCAACGGCCTCGGCGCCGGATTCATCTCCTTCGTGCTGATCCGCCTGGTCCAGGGCCGCGCCCGCGAGGTGCACCCGCTGATGTGGGCCGTGGCCGCCGCGTTCCTGCTGTTCTTCGGGATCGGCCCGATCGAGGCCGCGCTCGGCATCCATTAAGGATCCCGGACCGACTCCCATCCGCCGAGATGGCATTTCGCGGCAGTGTTCTTGGAAAACATTGCCGTGAAATGTCATCTCGGCGGCGTTTAAGCAGGGTTTCCGGGATTTCGGACACTCCGACGGCGGCGCTGCTGGTTTTCCGGCCCGGGCTGCGGTGAGCTAGGGACATGCCTTCTTCCGCCCGCACCGCCGACGTCCCGCCGCAGCCCTGGACCGGACGGTTCGACGGCGACGGCGCCGACCACCGCCGCTGGTGGCAGGCCGTGACGCCCTACACTGCCCACCCGCTCGGGCACCGGCAGCCGGCCGCGTCCGCCGGCGCGCGGCCCGCCGTCATCCTCGGCTTCGGCAGCGACGCCGGAGTGCGGCGCAACAAGGGCCGGGTCGGGGCCGCCGCCGCGCCGGCCGCCATCCGCGCCGCCCTCGGCCCACTGGCCTTCCATCTGGACCGGGAAGTGCACGACGCCGGCGACGTCACCGTCACCGGGGACGCGCTGGAGGCCGGGCAGGCACGGGCCGGGCTCGCCATCACCGGCCTGCTCGACGCCGGCGCCCTGCCGGTGGTCCTCGGCGGCGGCCACGAGACCGCCTTCGCCAGCTACCTGGGCGTGGCCGGCTCCGCCGCGGTCCGGGAGGGGCTGAAGGTGGGCGTGCTGAACCTGGATGCGCACTTCGACCTGCGCGACGAGCCGGTGCCCAGTTCCGGCACCCCGTTCCTGCAGATGGCCCGGGCGGAAGCCGCCGCGGGACGCGAACTAAAGTACGCCGTCGTCGGGATTTCCGAACCGAACAACACCAAGGCGCTGTTCCGGACCGCCGCGGAGCTGGGCGTGGACTACCTGCTGGACGAGGACTGTTCCGCGGACGCCGCGCAGGCTTTCGTGGCCGCGTTCCTGGCCCAGGTGGACGCGCTGTACCTGACCATCGACCTGGACGTGCTGCCGGCGTCGGTGGCGCCCGGGGTGAGCGCCCCGGCGGCCTACGGCGTCCCGCTGCCGGTGATCAGCGCCGTCTGCCGGCAGGTGGCCGCGAGCGGGAAACTGCTGCACCTTGATGTCGCGGAGCTGAACCCGGACTTCGACGTCGACGGTCGTACCGCCAGGGTCGCCGCGCGGCTGATCAACACACTGCTGCGGTAGCTGGCCGGCGGCGCGGCACGGCTCGCCGGGGCGCTCAGATGGCGGTGCGCGGCGCCTGGCCCTCGTCGCCGTGCTGCTCCACCGCGCGGCGCTCACGCAGCCGGTCCAGCCGGTTCATCACCGGCGCCGTCGTCGCGCCGTGCAGCACGATCGACATGGCCACGACCAGTCCCACAAACGCCCAGAGTTCCTGCGCCTGGGCGCTGAAGTTGCCGCGGCCGAGGGCGTAGCCGAGGTAGTACAGCGAGCCGATGCCGCGGATGCCGAAGAAGGAGATGGCGATGCGTTCCCGCGGGCCGGTCTTGCCCCGGGCCAGCCCGAGCCAGCCCGCCAGCGGTCGGACCAGGAGCAGGAACGCCAACGCCACCAGCACCTCGGTCCAGCCGATCCCGGCCAGCAGGCCGCGTGCGATCGCCCCGCCCAGCAGCACCAGGATGACCACGGTCATGAGCCGTTCCAGCTGCTCCACGTACGAGTGCATCACCCGGTGGAAGCCGTGCGTGCGCTCGGCGGCCCGGATGGTGACAGCGCAGACGAACACTGCGACGAAGCCGTAACCCTCGACCATCTGCGTGACGCCGTAGGCAAGGAATGTCGCCGCGAGGGCCACAAAGCCCTCGGAGTGGTTGGAGAGCCGGACGCTCTCATGCCGGGCCGTGAAGAAAAGCCGCCCCAGCAGCTTGCCCGTCGCGAGTCCCAGCAGCACGCCGATGCCGATCCGCCAGAGCACGTCCACGGCCAGCCAGTGACCCAGCCAGCCCGACGGCGAGGCGCCCACGAAGCTGATGGCGATGGCCAGGTAGACGAAGGGGAACGCCAGCCCGTCGTTCAGGCCCGCCTCGGAGGTGAGGCCGAAGCGGATCTCGTCCTCGCGCTCGGTCTCGTCTTCCTCGTCCGCGGGCTCCCCCACCTGCACCTCGGAGGCCAGGACCGGGTCGGTCGGGGCCAGGGCGGCGGCGACCAGGAGCGCGGCCCCAAGGCCGAGCCCCAGGAACCACATTCCCAGCAGGGTCAGGCCGATGATGCACAGCGGCATGGCCAGGCCCAGCATCCGCCAGGTCGTGGACCACCGCCGGCGTCCGACGGGCCGGTCCAACGCCAGTCCGGCGCCCATCAGCGAGATGATGACGCAGACTTCGGTCAGGTGGGTGAAGAACTCCCCGTGCTGCAGGGGGTCGGGGTTCGGCAGGGCCGGCATCAGCGTGAACGCCAGCATCCCTGCCCCGAGGAAAACCATCGGCATCGACAGGGGCGCGTTGCGCAGCAGCTTGGGCAGCACCGCCGCGATGAAGACGGCGATTCCGGCCGCAAAAAAGACAATACTGGGAGCTTCGAACATGTGCACGCCCTCCTGCCACAACCGGGGTGCAGGCCCGGAATGGGTCGGGGCGCCGTTCCAACAGAACGGCGCCCCTCGCCTAAAAAGATATACCGCCACCTGCACACTATCGGCTCCGGACCGGGACGCCACGCCGGACAGACTAGAATAGCGGGTGGCCAACCGGCCGGATTCTAGGAAAGACCAGTCAATGAACACACACACCATGCGGACCCAGGCCTCTGACGCCACGTCCATCAAGCTCTCGTTTGCCAGCGCGGAGGAGGTCCACCACGGCCTCGAAAACGCCGTCAACACCCTGATCGCCTCGGCCGTCCAGGACCGCCGCTGCGGGATCCGGGTTACCCGCCACGAGCCGGGCGCCTACACCGTGGCGCTGGACGACACCGTGCCCTTCGGTGAGACCCACGAGGACGTCGCGGCCTAGTCAGCGCGGGCCGGAACAGGCCAAGGGCCGGTGAGGGATGCACCCCTCACCGGCCCTTCTTTGTGCTTGATTCTGCGCCGCGGCGCCGGCGCCTAGCTGCGCCGCACCTGCACACCGTCGGACTTCAGGAACAGCTGCGCCTCCGAGGGTGTACCCGGCACCAGCCAGAGCACATTTCCGCTGGACGACACTTCTTCGACTTCCCCGGCTGCCAGCAGCTGTGCGTGCTTGAGGATTTCCACCTGGTCCCCCGCCTTGAGGCTCCTCCAGTCGGAGACCGTGGCGGCGAACGCCGTGCGCCTGGACATGACCGTCCCGCGTGATTTCATGAACTTCTACCCCTTTGTAGGTTCGTTTTTTACTTTTCCGCCACAACGTCTTTGGTGTGGGCTACATCATATTCTTACTACATTTGCTGCGCCCCCGGCGGCCGTGTTGCCGAACATTTCGGGGGCTCCGGGAAATGCCCGGCCGGCTCGTATTTTCTTTGCCGTCAGGCCAGATTTCCGACGGCGGATTCGGCGGCGGCGCGCACCTTGCCTGAGGCCACGAGCAGGTCGGCTGCCTCCAGCTCAGGTGAGAGGAACCGGTCGGTTCCGGGCCCCTCGACGACGTCGCGCAGCACCGCGATCACCGCGGCCCCTGCCGGGCCCGGCGTGAGTTCGCCGCCGGAGAGCTGGGTGCGGATGTCCAGGGCCCGGGCGGAGGTCACCAGCTCGATCGCCAGGACGCGGCGCAGGTTCTCCACCGCGCGGCGCAGCTTGCGGGCCGCGTGCCAGCCCATCGAGACATGGTCTTCCTGCATGGCCGAGCTCGGGATCGAATCCACCGACGCCGGAACGGCCAGCCGCTTGTTGTCCGAGACCAGCCCGGCCTGGGTGTACTGCGCAATCATCAGGCCGGAGTCGACGCCGGGATCCGCGGCGAGGAAGGCCGGCAGCCCGTGCGAGCGGGCCGGGTCCAGCATCCGGTCGGTCCGGCGCTCGGCGATGGAGCTCATGTCCGCGACGGCGATCGCGAGGAAGTCCAGCACGTAGGCCACCGGGGCGCCGTGGAAATTGCCGTTGGAGCTGACCCGGCCGTCCGGCAGGACCACGGGGTTGTCGATCGCGGCGGCGAGTTCGCGCGAAGCGACCAGCGCAGCGTGGTCGACGGTGTCGCGGACGGCGCCGGCCACCTGGGGGGCGCAGCGCAGCGAGTAGGCGTCCTGGACCTTGGTGTCGTTGACCCGGTGCGAGGCCACGATCGGGGAGTCGGACAGCACCCGCAGCATGTTGTCCGCGGAAGCGGCCTGGCCCGGGTGCGGCCGGAGCGCGGCGTGCAGCTCCGGCAGAAACACCTGGTCCGTGCCGAGCAGCGCCTCGACGCTGAGCGCGGCGGTGATGTCCGCCGTCGTGAGCAGCTGGCGGATGTCCGCGATGGCCATCAGCAGCATGCCCAGCATGCCCTCGGTGCCGTTGACGAGCGCCAGGCCTTCCTTCTCGGCGAGGGTGACGGGTTCAATGCCGTGCGCGGCGAGGAGCTCGGCGACGGGGCGTCCGCCCTTGCCGCCGAACAGTTCGCCGTCCGGGCCCACCGCTTCGCCCTCGCCCATCAGGACCAGGGCGCAGTGCGAGAGCGGCGCGAGGTCGCCCGAGCAGCCCAGCGAACCGAATTCGCGGACCACCGGCGTGATGCCGGCGTTGAGCACGTCCACCATGGTCTGCAGCACCACGGGGCGGACGCCGGTGCGGCCGGAAGCGAGAGTCTTGGCGCGCAGGAACATGATGCCGCGGACCACCTCGCGTTCCACGGCCGAGCCCATGCCGGCGGCGTGGCTGCGGATCAGCGACTTCTGCAGCTGGGTGCGCAGCCCGCCCGGGATGTGCCGGTTGGCCAGGGCGCCGAAGCCGGTGGAGATGCCGTAGGCCGGCGTCTCGCTGTGCGCGAGGTCGTCGATGTGGGCGCGGACCTTGGCGACGGCGTCGAGGGCGTCCTGGGAGATGGTCACCTTGGCGTCGTGGCGGGCGACGGCGACGACGTCCTCGGGGGTGACGCCGCTGGAGCCGAGGGTGACGGTGAGCGGTGAGTGGGTCGTAAGGGTCACTTTGTGGTTCCTTCGTTCATGGGGATGCGGACGCCGCGTTCCTTGGCGACCTCGACGGCGCGCTCGTAGCCGGCGTCGGCGTGGCGGATGACACCCATGCCGGGGTCGTTGGTGAGCAGGCGCTCAAGCTTCTGCGCGGCGAGCTCGGTGCCGTCGGCGACGGAGACCTGGCCGGCGTGGATGGAGCGGCCGATGCCCACGCCGCCACCGTGGTGGATGGACACCCAGGTGGCGCCGGACGCGGTGTTGAGCAGGGCGTTGAGCAGCGGCCAGTCGGCGATCGCGTCGGAGCCGTCCGCCATTGCTTCGGTTTCGCGGTACGGGGAGGCGACGGAGCCGGAGTCGAGGTGGTCCCGGCCGATCACGATGGGTGCCTTGACCTTGCCCTCCTTGACCAGCTGGTTGAACAGCAGGCCGGCTTTGGCCCGCTCGCCGTAGCCCAGCCAGCAGATGCGAGCCGGCAGGCCTTCGAATTCGACGCGCTCCTGCGCGGCGTCGATCCAGCGGTGCAGGTGCTTGTTCTCCGGGAAGAGCTCCTTGATGGCCTTGTCCGTCACCGCGATGTCCTCGGGGTCGCCGGACAGGGCAACCCAGCGGAACGGGCCCAGGCCCTCGCAGAAGAGCGGGCGGATGTAGGCCGGGACGAAGCCGGGGAATTCAAAAGCGCGGTTGTAGCCGCCCTTGCGGGCCTCGTCGCGGATGGAGTTGCCGTAGTCGAAGACCTCGGCGCCGGCGTCCTGGAATTCGACCATGGCCTGGACGTGCTTGGCCATCGAGGCCTGCGCCTTCTTGGTGAAGCCTTCCGGGTCGGCGGCGGCCTCGCGGTGCCACTCCTCCACCGTGATGCCCTCGGGCAGGTAGCTCAGCGGGTCGTGCGCGGAGGTCTGGTCCGTGACGATGTCCACGGTGAGCTCGCCGGCGTTGTGGCGGCGCAGGATCTCGGGGAAGACGGTGGCGGCGTTGCCGACGTAGCCCACCGACCAGCCGCGGCGCTCCTCCTTGGCTTTGAGCACTTTGGCGATGGCGGTGTCGAGGTCGGTTTCCACCTCGTCGAGGTAGCGCTTGCCGGCCCGGCGGCGCAGGTGGCTCTCGTCGACGTCGACGATCAGGCAGGCGCCCTCGTTGAGGGTGACGGCGAGCGGCTGCGCGCCGCCCATCCCGCCGCAGCCGCCGGTGAGCGTCAGGGTGCCGGCGAGGGTGCCGTTTTCGTCCCCGGTGAGCTTGCGGGCGATCGCGGCGAAGGTCTCGAAGGTGCCCTGCAGGATGCCCTGGGTGCCGATGTAGATCCAGGACCCGGCGGTCATCTGGCCGTACATCATCAGGCCCTCCGCCTCGAGCCGGCGGAATTCGGGCCAGTTGGCCCAGTCGCCGACGAGGTTGGAGTTGGCCAGCAGCACGCGCGGAGCCCACTCGTTGGTGCGGAAGACGCCGACCGGCTTGCCGGACTGGACCAGGAGGGTCTCGTCCTTTTCCATGGTTTCCAGGGTGCGGGTGATCGCGTCGAACGCCGCCCAGGACCGGACCGCGCGGCCGGTGCCGCCGTAGACCACGAGGTCATCCGGGCGCTCGGCCACCTCGGGGTCCAGGTTGTTCATCAGCATGCGCAGCGGGGCTTCGGTCTGCCAGCTCTTGGCGGTGAGCTCGGTGCCGCGGGCTGCTTTGACCGGGCGGGCACCGGTGGTGAAATCGGCGGGTGCCATGGGGGCTCCTTCGTAGTTTCGGGTGGTTCCTGGGAGAGGTTCTGTATCAACTAAAGCCTGTCCGGAGCCCCGGAAACAGGGGCTTCGTGAGGGTGCTGTCCGGGATTCCAGACCCAACTGGCTCGCAGTAGTTGTCGTTTTGCGCAGCCATAACGACAACTACTGCGAGCTAGTTGGGCTGGGGCGGCCGTGGATCCGGACCGAGAGATCGTCCGCGACCTTCTTGACCCGCGCGGCCAGGACCGGCCACTGGTCCGTGGGCAGCTTGTCCTCCAGGAACGTCACGGCGACGGCGGCCGTCGGCCAGCCCGTGTGGTCCGTGACGGCGGCCGCGATCGAGCCGAAGCCGGGGGTCACTTCGCCGTGTTCGGTGGCGTAGCCCCGCTGCCGGACCTGGTCCAGATGCGAGGACAGTGCGGAGTACTTGGTGATCGGCGATTCGGTCTCGTGCCGGGCACTGAAGGCCGCGGCGTTCGGGTACAGCGCCCGGACCTGGGACTTCGGCAGCGCGGCCAGGATCGCCCGGCCGCTCGCGGTGAGGTGGCTGGGTAGCCGGACGCCGACGTCGGTCACGAGGGAGGGCCGGTTTTTCGCCCGCTCCTCGACGATGTAGAGCACGTCCCTGCCGTGCAGCACGGCGAGGTGGGCGCTCTCCCCGATCACGTCCACCAGCGTCGCAAGCATCGGCCGGCCGAGCCTGGAGAGCGGCTCCTGGCGGGAGTAGGCGGAGCTGAGCTCGAAGGCGCTGATGCCGAGCCCGTACCGCTGCTCCTCGTGCAGGTGCAGCACAAAACCGTTCGCCTCCATCACGCCGAGCAGATGGTAGACACTGGAGCGCGGCAGGCCCAGCGCGGTGGCAATGTTCGACGCCGCCATCGGCCCGCGCTTGGAGGCCAGCAGTTTCAGGATCCGCAGCGTGTTCTCGGCCGCCGGTACCTTGGACGCCGGCCTGGCGGCGGCCGGCCTGGCCGCAGCCGGCTTCGGCAGGGCACTGGGGGTTCCCACGGGCGGGGTGGTGGCGCTGGCGGCTGACATGTGGTCCTCTTCGTTTCGGGCGTGTCCGGTATCCCGTACTTAAGCATGCCCCCGGCTGTCCACCCTCAAGGACTCAGCGCATCTCACGTTGTCTGGAATACCAGACAATTATGCTAGACCGGGCGGGGGCCTTCCGCCCCTAGCCCGGCCACGGGAGAAGGTGCTTCGCTGAACGGAGCCGCCGGAACATCAGGAGGACCGCCGTGCGCTGGATCGCAGGACTGTTCTTAATCGCCCACGGCCTCGTTCATCTCGCCATCTGGCTGCCGCGGCCGGACGAAAAGGCGCCGTTCGACGTCGGCCGGTCCCCCTTCGCCGGGGAGGTGCGCCGTCTCGCTGTTGCCCTGGCCATCGCCGCCGCGGCGGTACTGGGGCTAGCGGGCCTGGGACTCCTGGTGGCGGCGCCGTGGTGGATCCCGGTCACGGTAGCCGGGGCCGGAATCTCGGCCGCCCTGCTGGTGCTCACGTTCAACCCGTGGTGGCTGATCGGGCTGGGCATTAACGCAGCCATCATCGTCCTCGCCCTGCAGCAGCCCGGGTGACGGGTGTGGTTACCCGGCGCACGGAGTTCCAGGGGGCGCAGCTGAAAGCGGTGAAGGCGGTCCACACCCTGGCGTGGTTCACGATCGAGGCGTCGATGGTCTATGTCCTGTACTCCGGGGTCCGGGGACGCTCCGACCGGAGGGCGGGCGTCGCCGGCGCCGTGGTCTTCGCCGAAACCGCGGTCTTTGCGGGCAACGGCTTCCATTGCCCGTTGACGGCGGTCGCTCAACGGCTCGGCGACAGCACCGGCTCCGTCACGGACATCTATTTGCCGAAGTGGTTTGCCCACAACCTCCCGGCGATCCACGTCCCGCTAATAGTCGCGGCGGTGGCGCTCCACTGGCGGAACCTTCGCCGTCAGCCCCGGTAGAGCCGGACCATCGCCGCCGCGGTGGCTGCCCTCAACCGCGACGGGTGCATTCCGTCGTTAGGCAGCCCCGCCGTCGCGCCTTCCCAGACGGCGGCCCAGAAAGCATCGGGACCATTAGCGGCAGCGGCCGGCGGGCGCAGGTACCAGTCGAAGCCGCGCGGGCGGGGCGGCAGGCCGGCATGAACCAGATAGGTGTCGATATCGTCGTCGATCGACTCCAGGTCCGCGTCGGTCAGGAGCGAAGGTTCCCGGGTCACGCGTCCGTCGCTGTATCTGATGACGACGACGGCCTCCCGGTTGCGGGGCGCGGCGGGGACCCGCACGACGTTTGGCGGACCCGCGGCCCACACCATAAGCGCACCCCAGCCGTTTTCGGGCGCCGGAATCCAGCCTTCGGGCGCGGTGGACGCCTGCCTGGCACCCCACGGGTCGTCACTCATGGGCCCACCCTAACCATCGCGCCGCAATCGCGCCGGAATTCGTTGCCCCGAGTATCCCGTGACCGGGATCCAAGTGGTGGTCGGCGAACAAGGGGTACGTGTTACGCGTGTTACTGGTGGGACGAGTTCGTACAGTGGGCGGACGGGGGCGCCGGAACGAAGACGGCGAGGCTGGGGAGTCCGTCCACGTCGTTTCGGTCCCCCGTGAAGGAACTTCGTTCGCTGGCAAGGAGCAGCCCGATGCGCATTTCCCCAGCACGGTCAATCAGCACAGCACGGCCAATCAGCACAGAACAGCCAATCAGCACAGCCCAGCCCGCACGCCCGCAGCCGGCTGTCCGTGTCGCCCGGGCCTTGCGGCAGGCTGCACGCCGCGTCTACGAAGGCCGCGTCCCTTTCCGCATCGGCCAACTGGTCGTGGGCGACGACCCGTTCAATGGGCGCAGGGAAGGGACGGTCGAGGTCATCCGCGCCCCGTTCGTCGGCCTGCGCGTCCCCGGGACTCCCGCCGGAACCCTGTTCTACTTTGATCACCGCAACGTACGGCAACCCGAATAGGCAGACCAGGACGTCCTTTGCAGTCCGCTCCGGGAAGTCCTTCCGTCTCCCCGGCTCGGCGCTGCAGGACGACATCCCACAGACCGCCACGACGACCTCCTGGCAGCATCAAGCCGGCTGCTCGCCGGCCCGGGCCCCTACGCGGGCGGCTAAGCCTGCCGTTCGGCCCTCCGCCGGAAATCGCCCGGCCAGTCGGACCTCCGGATCCGGCCCAGTTCCTGGACCGGCCCCAGGTGCCCCCACTCGTCGCGCCCGAGCCGGGCCAGCGGCCCGAGCAGGTCGATGCGCGGGTGGCTGCCATCCAGGACATCGGCAGAGACCGCAGCGTGGGTGACCTCGCCGAACACCAGCACGCAGTCACCCATGGCCAGCGTCGAATGCAGGCGGCACTCCAGGGCCGCCGGCGACTCCGCCACCCGGGGCACGCTGACCGTCAGGCTGGCCTCCCGGGTGAGATTGGCGGCATCGAACTCGCTGACCTCCGGCGGGAAGTTGGTGCCGGTCGCGTTGACCTCGGCGAGGAAGTCGGCCGGCGCAAGATTGACCACAAATTCGCCTCGCGCGGAGATGTTCCGCAACGTGTCCTTCCGGCCCACCGAGGTGAACTGGATGATCGGCGGTGTCACCGACGCGACAGTGAAGAAGGAATGCGGAGCGAGGTTGTCCACCCCGTCGACGGAGGTGCTGGAAACCCAGGCAATAGGACGGGGCACGACGACGGCTGTCAGCAGCCGGTAAAACTCTGCGGAGGGCAAGTCGGCGGGGCTGAAATCCTTGCGCATGCCCCCAGCCTAGCGGCACGCCCCGCGGCGAAGCCGCCACCAAACCTGGCCCGGCTGACAGACAACTGACCCGCCCGGGCAGAGATGCCCGGGCGGGTCAGGGCCAGCGCGTCAGAGCCAGCGGGTCGGAGGTGTGAGCGCCCTATCGGGCGGACCAGCCGCCGTCCATGGTGTAGCTGGCGCCGGTGACCATGCCGGCGTCGTTCGAGGCCAGCCACGCCACCAGCGAGGCCACCTCCTCGGGTTCGACCAGCCGCTTCACGGCCGCCTCGGTGAGCATGATCTTGGCCAGCACCTCGGACTCCGGAATGCCGTGCACCTTGGCCTGGTCCGCAATCTGCGACTCGACCAGCGGCGTCCGGACATACCCGGGGTTGATGCAGTTGGACGTGACACCGTGGGCACCGCCCTCCAGCGCCGTCACCTTGCTCAGCCCTTCCAGGCCGTGCTTGGCGGAGACGTAGGCGCTCTTGAACGGCGAGGCCCGAAGCCCGTGGACCGACGACAGGTTAATGATCCGGCCGAAGCCGTTGGCGTACATGTGCGGCAACGCGGCCCGGATCAGCAGGAACGGCGCCTCAAGCATGAGGGTGACGATGCGGCGGAAATCTGCCGGATCAAAGTCCTCGATCGGGCTGATGCGCTGGATCCCGGCGTTGTTGACCAGGATGTCGCAATCCAGGCTGAGCGTCTGCAGGGCCTCGACGTCGAGCAGGTTCACCGCCCACGCGGTGCCCCCGACTTCGTCGGCGAGGGCGGTGGCGGCGGCTTCGTCGACGTCGGCAACCACCACCTTCGCGCCCCTGGCAGCGAGGGCACGGACGCTGGCGGCGCCGATCCCGCCCGCGCCGCCGGTGACCAATGCCTTGCGGCCGTTGAGTGTATTTTCCATTACCCAGCCTTCCAGTTCAGAGATTCGAGGTCATCAGATTCAAGCAGTTCAGCAGACGTTCAAGCAGCTCGGCGGACGGCCGCTACTGCAAGGCCTTCACGTTCGGCGTCGGCCCGGTCCACGTCCTCGAGGGCGATGCCCTTGGTTTCCTTGAGGCTGAGCACTGCCACCGTGGTGATGGCGCAGGCCACCACTAGGTAGATGGCGGTGGGCAGCCAGGAACCGGTGTCCTTGAGCCACGCGGTGGCCAGCAGCGGCGCGAGCGAGCCGGCGAAGATCGAGGTGACCTGCGAACCCAGCGAGACGCCCGCGTAACGCATCCGGGTCGGGAACAGCTCCGACATCAGCGCCGGCTGGCCGGCGTACATGAAGGCGTGCAGGCACAGGCCGATCGTCACGGCGAGCACGATGACGACGGGGTTGCGGGTGTCGAACATCGGGAAGGCGAAGAACGGCCAGGTGGCTCCGGTGATGGCTCCGACCAGGTAGACCGGCTTGCGGCCCCAGCTGTCCACGAGCCGTCCGACCTGCGGGATGACCAGGAAGTGGATGAGGTGGGCAATCAACAGCGCCAGCAGCAGCGAGGACGTGTCGTACTTGTGGACGCTCTTGAGGTAGACAATCGCGAAGCTCACCACCAGGTAGTACATGATGTTTTCCGCGAACCGGAGGCCCATGGCCTGCAGGATGCCCTTGGGGTACTTGCGGATGACTTCGCGGACGCCGTAGCTGGCGGCCTGCTCCTGCTCCAGCTGCGCCTTGGCCTCGAGGAAGATCGGGGCTTCGGAGACGTTGGTGCGGATGTAGTAGCCGACGAACACGATCACCGCGGAGAGCCAGAACGCCACGCGCCAGCCCCAGCCGAGGAAGTCCGCGGCGCTGAGCACGTTGGACATGATGAACAGGACCAGGGTGGCCAGCAGGTTGCCGACCGGGACCGCCGC
The DNA here is from genome assembly GCF_056394105.1 of Arthrobacter sp. 10T419. Classification (NCBI taxonomy): domain Bacteria; kingdom Bacillati; phylum Actinomycetota; class Actinomycetes; order Micrococcales; family Micrococcaceae; genus Arthrobacter; species Arthrobacter sp. 10T419. Next base: position 133,606 of record NZ_JBFTHF010000003.1, read on the forward strand.
CTGGGGCCAGCTGGACCAGAAGCCGCGGGACTCGTTGGGGCTGTGCTCGGCAACGAGCAGCACGGCGCCGCCCCATTCGCCGCCCAGCGCGAAGCCCTGGATGAAGCGCAGCGCCACCAGCAGGGCCGGCGCGAGGTAGCCGATGTCGACGAAGCCCGGGAGGCAGCCCATCAGGAAGGTGGACACACCGATGATCACGATGGTCAGCTGCAGGGTGGGCTTGCGGCCCAGCTTGTCGCCGATCTGGCCGAAGACGATGCCGCCGAGCGGGCGGGCGACGAAACCGACGGCGTAGGTCAGGAACGCCTGGATGATGCCGTCCAGTTCATTGCCGGTGGCGGGGAAGAAGTACTTGCCGAACACCAGGGTGGCGGCGGTGGCGTAGAGGAAGAATTCGTACCACTCCACGACGGTGCCGACCATCGATGCGGCGACGATTTTCTTCAGGCCTGCACCCTTGGTGGCTGCGGCGGGGGGTGTTGCGGAGCGTTGGTCTACGCTCATCTCGTTCTCCTTAGTGTCCACGATGACACGCGCCGTGATGCACAGCACTGAAAATGGGCTTCATCGAGTATTGCCGCAGATTCCTTGCGGTTCAATGGCCAAACCGGCACGATGTATGTGCAGAATTGCAGATATGAATGCAAATCCCGACGACCTGCTGGTGCTGCTGGCGGTCTCGCGCTCGGCCAAATTTACGACGGCGGCCCAGGTCCTGGGCTTGAACCACACCACGGTCTCCCGCCGGATCGCTGCCCTGGAGAAGGCCCTCGGCGGCCGCGTGCTGTCGCGGGCCGCGGGCGGCTGGGAACTGACGGAACTCGGCGCCTCCGCGGTCGCCGTCGCCGAGCAGGTGGAAGGCGCCGTGCGCTCGCTCGAAAAGCCCGGCACGACGCCGGATCCCGTCACCGGCGTCGTGCGGATGACCGCCACCGACGGTTTCAGCGCCTACATCGCGGCCCCCGCGGTGGCCCGGCTGCGCCGCCACCACCCCGGGCTCAGCGTGGAGATCATCACGGTGACCCGGCGGGCGCTGCAGCAGCGCTCCGGCCTGGACATCGAGGTGGTGGTCGGCGAGCCGCAGGTGCATCGGGCCGAGGCGGCCCGGCTCGGCGAATACATGCTGGGGATGTACGCCTCGCGGAGCTACCTGGCCGAGTACGGGACGCCGCGCTCCGTGGACGAACTGGAGGCGCATCCGCTGGTCTACTTCGTCGATTCCATGCTCCAGGTGGACGACCTCGATGCCCCGCGGCGGCTGGTGCCGACTATGCGGGACGGGCTGAGTTCCACGAATGTCTTTGTCCACGTGGAGGCGACGCGGGCCGGGGCCGGAATCGGCTTCCTGCCCTGCTTCGCCGCGGACCTGCATCCGGACCTGGTCAGGCTGTTGCCGGATGAGTTCGCCGAACGGCTGCCCTACTGGATGGTCCTGCGGCCCGACTCGATGCGCCGGCCGGCCGTCGCCGCCGTGGTCCAGGCCCTGCGCGAGCAGACCGACGCTCACCGCGAGGCGCTGATGGGCCGGGGCGGGTACGCAGCGATTGCTCCGTAGGCGCCGTTTTGGGGCCGCAAAAGGGCCGTTACGGAGCTGTCGACGACGTCGGGACCGCGGCTTTCGGGTCCGCGGCTTTCGGGTTCGCCGACGTCGGGACTACCGCCAGCGGGACCGCCGCCTCCGGGTCGTGGCGGACGGCGGCGCCGGCGGCGAAGGCGCGCACCCTGGCATCGTGCCAGATGTGCGCCGGCACCGCGCCGCCCAGCAGGCGCCGTGCGAGGCCGGGGTCGTCGTCGAACGGTGCGTCGCTGCCGGCGATGATCATGTTGCCGTAGCGCCGGCCCTTGAGCATGGCCGGGTCGGCGATGATTACCGTGTGCTCGAAGGCCGCAGCGATCGTGGCAGCGTCTTCGCGCGCGTTGGCCAGCGCCGGGGCGTCGCCGGAATTCACCAGGTAGATCCCGCCGGGCGCCAGGACACGCTTGGCGTGGCCGGTGAATTCGCTGGTGGTGAGCGGCCGCGGGGTGACGGAGCCGGCGAAGACGTCGCGGATGATGAGGTCCCGCGTCTGCGGCGTGAGGCTCTCGGTAACCTCGCGGGCCTCCCCCACGCGCAGGCGCAGCAGCGGCGCCTTGGGCAAGTCGAACCAGCCGCGGACGTACTCGGCAAGTTTCCCGTCCAGCTCCACCACCACCTGCCGGGCGTCCGGATAGGCGGCGTGGAAGTAGCGCGCCAGCGAGCAGGCTCCCCCGCCCAGGTGCAGGGCACGCAGCTTCGGCCGGGTCGGCGGCGGCCAACGCGACTCGACCAGCGCCGCAATCCAGCGCATGTACTCGAAGTCAAGGAACAGCGGGTCGGCGAGGTCGATATGGGAGCTCATCACGCCGTTGATCCGCAGCAGCCACCCGGTCGAGTTGTCCTGGTCCGGGATCAGCTCGCAGTCGCCGGTGTCGATGTAGTAGACGCCCGCGACCGGGCCGTCCGGGCGGCTGCCCTTCGGCACTTCCACCACTCCCGGCATCGACGTCCCGTCGTTTCGCCCGGCCGCCCTGCCGCGCTTTGCCATCAGCTATCCGCCATTCCGCTCATGGACCAACCCTAGCTGGCCAGCGACGGCCGATTTTCAAAATTTCCTTGTAATCAAATGCGAAGCGTGCTTACTATCTAATAGTAATCATGCTTACTATTCGCGTTCGGCGCTGCTGGTTTGCTAACCGGCAGCAGATCTACAAGGAAAGAGAGCGACGATGACAGAGAACCAATGGCCCCAGGACGGTAGCTACGGAACCCCGACGGCGACGCAGGGCACGGAGCTAGGTACAGAGCCGGCACTGCGGCAGAGCTCGACGTTCCCGCCCGCCTCCACCGGGACGCCCTCGAAGACCGACACCGCCAAGGGCGAAGCCGGCGAGGTCAAGCAGCAGGCCGCGGAATCGGCCCAGAACGTCACCGAAACGGCAAAGGCCGAAGCGGCCAACGTGGCCGGCGAGGTCAAGAGCAACGCCAAGGACCTCATCAACCAGGCCCGGACGGACCTGACCGCCCAGGCCGGCACGCAGCAGCAGAAGGCTGCCCAGGGCCTGCGCTCCATTTCCAGCGAACTCCACACCATGGCTGAGGCCTCGGACCAGCCCGGCGTCGCGACCGACCTGATCCGCCAGGCCGCCGAGCGGTCACAGTCCGTGGCGACGTGGCTTGACAACCGCGACCCCGGTTCGTTGCTCAATGAGGTCAAGTCCTTCGCCCGCCAGCGGCCCGGCACCTTCCTGCTGGCCGCTGCCGGCGCCGGCATCCTGGCCGGACGCCTCAGCCGCAGCCTCAGCGCCGGGGCTCCGGATACGACGTCCACCGGCACCACCGGCACCCCGGCGCAGTACAGCGCCCCGGTCACCCGGGTGCCCGACGCCGGCGTCGCGGTCCCCCCGCCGCCGGTGACCTACCCGGAGACGACGACCGCCGGCGTAGCCGATACCTACCCGCCCAGCCCGCTTGAGGGCACCGGCGCGCACGCCGACCAGTGGGCTAACGACCCGCTGGCCGCCGATCCGTACCGCATTGATCCCACCGTCGACCCCGACCGTAAGGATCCGTTCGACGGAGGCCGTCGATGAGCAGCGAGATGCCCACGGGCGCCCCGATGCCTCCCACCGAGGCCCATGTGAAAGCGGAAACCAACTCCCTGGGCGATCTACTAGGTGACGTCACGCGGGACATGTCCACCCTGATGCGTCAGGAAGTGGAGCTCGCCAAGGCCGAACTGAAGCAGACCGCCGGCCGGGCCGGCAAGGGCGGCGGCATGTTCGCCGGCGCCGGCGTCGCAGGCCACTTCGTCCTGCTGTTCCTCTCCCTCGCCCTCTGGTGGGGTTTGGGAACGCTGATGGGGCTGGGATGGTCCGGCGTCGTCGTCGCGATCATCTGGGGCATCATCGGCGCCGTCCTGGCCTCGATGGGCCGCAAGGAACTCAAGGCGATGAAGGGCATGCCGCAGACCGCGGAAACCCTCCAGGAAATCCCCCCGACCCTCAAGCCCAGCCACTAGAGCGAGGAAAACACAATGACTGAAAACCCGGATGCCATCCGCGCCGACATTGAAGCAACCCGCGCCCGGCTCGGCACCAACGTCGACGCCGTGGCCGACAAGGTCACGCCGTCGCACATCGTCCAGCGCCAAACCGACAAGGTCAAGGACGCCGTCTTCGGAGTGAAGGAGAAAGTCATGGGAGCAGCCGACCACACCGCCGGCAACGTGCATTCCGCAGGCGGCAGTGCCGCCTCGCACCTGAACGACGCCGGCTCCGCCGTCGCCGACGCACCGCACCTGGCCAAGACCAAGACGCAGGGCAACCCGCTCGCGGCAGGGCTCATCGCCTTCGGCGCCGGCCTGCTGGTGTCCTCGCTGATCCCGGCGAGCCAGAAGGAACGCGAGGCAGCCGACGCCTTGAAGACGGCCGCCGAGCCGCTCACCACGGAGCTGACCGAAGCCGCGCAGCACGTGGCCGAGGGTCTCAAGGAGCCTGCCCAGGCCGCCATGGAGAACGTCAAGGCCACGGCCACCGACGCCGCTCAAAACGTCAAGGGTGAAGGCCAGACGGCCGTCGCCGACGTGAAGGACCGTGCGGCCGACGCCAAGGACAACGTCCAGCAGGCCTAGCCCGACCCGGAAGACGGCCGGTTGCCCTCGCTGACGCGCTGGGCAGCCGGCCGCTGCGCTTAACCACGAAAGAAGATTCCGATGGCCAAGAACCTCACCAAGGCGGACACTGGCTCCATGGACGACGCCGAAACCCCCGAGAGCAGCACCGCCAAGGCGCGCACTGCCCCCGCCCCGGACGACGCGCGCAAGCCGGACCGCCCCACCGATGTCACCAAGCCCTCCTGGAAGTACATCGCCAAGAAGACCCTGCGGGAATTCACCAAAGACCAGTGCCCCGACCTCGCGGCGTCGCTGACCTACTACTCGGTGCTCTCAATCTTCCCGGCGCTCCTGGCGCTGGTGTCGCTGCTGGGTCTCTTCGGAGACGCCCAGAAAACCACCTCGGCGCTGCTGGACATCGTCCAGGGCATCGCACCCGGCCAGACCGTGGACACGATCCGCCCGGTAGTCGAAGAACTGGCCAGCTCCTCGGCCGCGGGCCTGACGTTCATCGTGGGCCTCCTCACCGCCCTCTGGTCCGCCTCCGGCTATGTCGGGGCGTTCGGGCGGGCCATGAACCGGGTGTATGAGACCGACGAGGGCCGGCCGTTCCTGAAGCTGCGCGGCACCATGCTCGGTGTCACGGTCGTCAACCTGCTGATCGTCGTCGTGCTGGCCGCGATGCTCGTGCTCAGCGGCCCGGTGGCCGAGTCCGTCGGAAACATCATCGGTCTGGGCGGGGCGTTCCTGGCCGTCTGGAACATCGCCAAGTGGCCGGTGATGCTGGTGCTCGTGATCGTGGCTATTGCCATCCTCTACTACGCCACCCCCAACGTTAAGCAGCCCAAATTCCGCTGGATGAGCATGGGATCGGCGATCGCCCTGGTGGTCTTCCTGCTGGCATCCCTGGCGTTCGGCTTCTACGTGGCCTACTCCAACAGCTACAACAAGACCTACGGTGCAATCGGCGGCGTCATCATCGCGCTGCTCTGGCTTTGGATCCTGAACATGTCGCTGCTCTTCGGCGCCGAGTTCGACGCCGAAACCGAACGCGGCCGCCAGCTCCAGGCCGGCATCGAGGCCGAGGAAACCATCCAGCTGCCGCCGCGCGACACGAAGAAGAGCGACAAGCTGCAGGCCAAGGAGGAAGAGGACATCCGCCGCGGACGGGAGCTGCGGGAAGAACATAGCGGCCCCGAACGGGCGGGGGACTAAAGCCCCTAGCCGTCCCGTTCCCCGCACGGGTAGTACTGGGGGACGCACCGCTGGGGAGTGCTCCGTCCGCCTACCCGGGAGGATCCATGCCGGCACCCGCAGCAGGTCCCCGGCCCGCCGCCGTCGCCGTGGGCTACGACGGCTCCGAATCCTCTCAACTCGCTGTCCGCTGGGCCGCCGACCACGCCGCCCTCCTGGGAGTCCCCCTGCGGGTGGTCCACGCCTGGGTCTGGCCGATGTTCACCAAGGACCTGGGACCCGTCAAAGGCGTGGCTGGCAGCGGCCTCCGGCATTCCGCCGAGACCATCCTCGCCGAGGGCGTGGGGCTGGCCCACGGCGTTGACCCCGGGCTCGCCGTCGACGGTGTCATGGAGGCCGGACTGCCCGCACAGGTCCTGCGCCGGGCCGCCGCGGACGCCTCCCTCCTTGTGGTGGGTAGCCGGGGTATAGGCGGCGTGCTCGGCCACCTCGCCGGCTCGGTCTGCCTGGAGCTGGCCGGCGCCGCCCCGTGCCCGCTGATGGTGGTCCGCCGTCCGCACCTGCCCGGCAGGCCCGTCGTCGTCGGCGTCGATGCCGCGGCCCACAGCTCGGCGGTGCTGGCCGACGCCGCCCGCCTCGCCGTCGCAATGGGCGCCGAGTTGCAGCTGATCCATGTTGATCCGGACCATGGCGGCGACCTGGCGGAGCACGGCCGCCACGCCCCGCTCCACGGCGCGGAACTGCTGGAGTACTCCCTCGGCGAAGCAGGGAGACTCGCCCCCGGGCTGGCACTCTCCGGCACGCTGAAGGAGGGCCGGGCGGCGGCCAAGGAACTCGTGGAGGCAGCCGAAGATGCGGATGTGCTGGTGCTGGGCACCCACAACCGCGGCGGAGGCATTGGCAACACCTTCTCCGCGGTGCTGCACAAGGCGGCCTGCAACGTCATGATCACGCGCTGATTCCGACCCCGGGATCACGGCCGCCGCAGCCCGGGTCAGGAAGAGAAGCCAGAAAAGGAGGCCCTGTGCGAGCCTGGTGGGTTGCGCAGCCCGGACCAATCGCGACGGGTCCGCTGGTATCCGGCGAGCGCCCGGACCCCAGCCCTGGCCACGGGGAAGTCCTTTTGCGCGTGCGGGTGTGCGGGGTGTGCCGCACGGACTTGCACCTGGCCGAAGGCGAGCTGGCCCCCAGACGGGCCGGCGTCGTTCCCGGGCACGAAGTGATCGGCGAGGTGATCGGCGCCGGCCCGGGCGCGGACCGGTTCCGCCCGGGCGAGCGGGTGGGAGTGGCCTGGCTCGGCGGCACCTGCCGGTCCTGCCGGTTCTGCCTGCGCGGGCAGGAAAACCTGTGCCTGTCCCCCACCTTTACGGGCTGGGACCGCGACGGCGGCTACGCCGAACTCATCACCGTCGCCGAGGACTTCGCCTACCGGGTGCCCGAAATCTTCCCGGATGAGGAGGCGGCTCCGCTGCTGTGCGCGGGCATCATCGGCTACCGCGCCCTGAGCCGGGCGGAACTGCCGATCGGCGGCCGGCTGGGCATTTACGGCTTCGGCGCCTCGGCCCACCTCGCCGCACAGATTGCGCTCTACCAAGGGGCCCGGGTCTACGTCATGACGCGGTCTCCCGAAGCCCGCCGCCTCGCCCTGGACCTCGGCGCCACCTTCGCCGGCGGAGCCGAGGAGGAGCCCCCGGACCCCCTCGACTCCGCCATCCTCTTCGCTCCCGCCGGGACCCTCGTGCCGCCGGCGCTGCGTGCCCTCGACCGTGGCGGAACCCTCGCCGTTGCCGGCATCCACCTCAGCGACATTCCGCCGCTGCACTACGCCGCCGAGCTGTTCCAGGAGCGCCAACTGCGCAGCGTCACCGCCAACACCAGGGCCGACGGCGAGGAGTTCTTCCGGCTCGCCGCTGAGATTCCGCTGCGCCCCACCACGGTGGCCTACCCCTTCGACGCCGCAGACCAGGCGCTGCGGGACCTCGCCGGGGACCAGGTGACCGGCGCCGCCGTCATCCGCGTGGCCTCCTGAAGCAGGCCCCGCCCAACTGGCTCGCAGTTGTTGTCGTTTTGAGGGCTCAAAACGACAACAACTGCCAGCTAGTTGGGTGCGGAATCGGCGCGGAGGAATTCATGCTGTTCGCCGGCCCGCAGCAGCACCTTCCGGGGGCCAACCCGGACCAGCACGGGGGCGGCGTCCCCGGGGGCGGCGGAGACCATGAGCCGGTCCGTTTCCAGATGCACCGCCAGCAGCTGGTCGCGGTAGCGGACCTGGAACTCGACCCGGCGCAGTTCCGCCGGGAGCCTGGGCGTGAAGTCGAGGGCGTCCCTGGTGATCCGCAGTCCGGCGAAGCTGCGCTGGACCACGTCGATCGAGCCGGCCATCGCACCCAGATGGATCCCCGAGCTCGTGGTCCCGCCCTGGGTATCGTCCAGGTCCGCGTCCAAGGCTTCGCGGAACGTGGCCCACGCCCGCTCAGGATCCCGTTGCGCGAGGACCGAGGCGTGCGCCACCCGGCTGAGTGTGGAGCCGTGCGCGGTCCGGGCCAGGTAGAAGTCCACGGTCGCGGCCATCTGGGCGGCGGTGACGGTGTATCCCATCCGGCCGAGGAATCCCACGAGCTGGTCCTCACCCAGGACGTAGAGCAGCATCAGGACGTCGGCCTGCTTGGCCAGCCGGTAGTGGTTGGTGCTGTCCCCTTCGGCTTCCAGGATCAGGTCCAGCCGTTCAATGTTGCGGTAGCTGCGGCGGTAGTGGGTCCAGTCCAGTTCCCGGAGCGCGCCATAGCCGGCGAACTGGCTGATGATGCCGTCCCCGTGGAAGGGCACGAACATGCGCCGGCTCAGCCGCTCCCAGCCAGCGATTTCCGCTGCCGTAACGCCGAGCCTGGCCCGGAGGTCCTCCATGTCGAACCCCTGGACGGAGCGCATAATCCACTCCGCCTGGTCGAACACCCACGCGGCCATGATGTTGGTGTAAGCGTTGTCGTCGAGGCCTCCGCCCGGGTTGCCCTGGGTGCCGGTGTGGTACTCATCCGGCCCCATCACACCCCTGAGATGGAACCGGTCCTCGATGGCGTCGTAGTCCGCCATCGAGGCGAACAGGCGGGCGACGTCGACAATGAGTTCCGCGCCGTGCTGGGTCAGCCAGCCGCGGTCCTGGGTGGCCTCGAAGTACTGCCAGGCGTTGTAGGCCACGGCCAGGCCCACGTGGCGCTGGAGGTGCGAGTAGTCCGGCATCCAGTGCCCGGACAGCTTGTTGAAGAGCAGCTTGGGCGTCTGCTCGGTGCCGTCGCTGCCGCTCTGCCAGGGGAACAGCGCGCCCCGCAGCCCGGCCGCCCGCGCCGCATCCCGGGCCGTGCCGAGACGGCGCCAGCGGTAGTCGATGAGCTCCCGCGCGAGCGAGGGCAGCCGGGAGTTCAGCACCGGCAGGACAAACAGTTCGTCCCAGAAGACATGCCCGCGGTAGCCCTCTCCGTGCAGTCCGCGGGCCGGCACGCCCGCGTCCAGCTCGGCGGTGTGGGTCGTCAGTGTCTGCAGCAGGTGGAACACGTGCAGGTTCAGGATCAGCTGCGCCTGCGACGGGGCGTCGGATTCGATGATGAACGGAGCCAGCAGCAGGGACCAGGCCTTCTCATGCTCCGCCAGCAGCGCCTCGAAGCCGCCCGCGCGCGCCAGCACCGCCTCCGCCCCGGTCAGCGGAGAGGAAACCGCGTGGTCCCGGGAACTGGCGACCCCCACCGTCTTGGTCACCGTCACCGCTGTCCCGTCCGCGGCCGCCACCTCGAAGCGGTGCGCGTACAGGCCGCCAAGCTGCTCGAAGGCGGAGTTAGCCGGCCCTGACACCTCGGTGCGGACCGCCAGGGCGATGCCGACCCGGCTCTGGCTGGTCTGCACCTGGACGTTCAGCACGACGGCGCCCCGTCGGGCAGTACTCTGCCCGCGGGCGCTGTGCCCCCCGGCGGTCCGCCCTCCGGCGCTCCGCCCACCGGCGGACTGCCCACCGGCGGATTCCGTCACCTGCACCGCCGTCAGGTGCCGGTTGGACAGCTGAGCGTCCTCCGGGACGTTGGAGTTGGTCACGTCCGTGTCGCAGCCGCTGCGGACGCTGATGCTGCCGCTCCAGCCGTCCGCGGTCAGCACCGTCTCCAGCGCGGCTAGGTGCGGCTCCGCCATCGACACAAGGCGGCGCTGCACCACCCTCAGCCGCCGGCCCGCGTCGTCCTCCAGCAGCGCCTCCCGCGTGAGCAGCGCGCGTTTGAGGTCCAGGGTGCGGCGCTCCTGCTTGAGCACCAGGCCTCCCTCCGACCACCAGGCGCCACCCTCGATCCGCAGGTCCAGGTGCAGCCAGTCCGGAATGTTCACCATGTGCTCGTCCACCGTCTTCTGGCCCTCCACGACGCTGGCCAGCCGGTTGTAGACCCCTGCCAGGTAGCTCCCGCGGTAGTGGATCTCACCGCCGCGGTGCTCCGGCGCCGCACCCCGGGTGGCCATGTAGCCGTTGCCCAGCGTGGTCAGCGCCTCCCGGTGCCCTTCGTGGGCCGGGTCGAAACCCTCGTAGACCAGCATCCAGGGGTGCGTGATGACCAGGCCGATGTCCAGTTCGCTGACGTCTTCGACCACGATGTCGGCGCCGGCGGTTTCCAGTTCGGCCCGCCGGCCGGTCCGGTCGATCCCGACGACGAGCCCGAAGCCGCCGCGGCGGCCCGCTTCGACCCCGGCGACGGCCGCTTCGATGACCATGGCCCGGCCGGGCGGGATGTCCAGCCGCCGCACCGCTTCGAGGGCCAGGGCCGGCGACGGCTTGCCGGGGATGGCCTGCCGCAGCGCCGCCTGGCCGTCCGCGACATGGTCGAAAAAGCCTTCCAGGCCGACGGTGGCGAGCAGCGCGCCCGCGTTGGGCGCCGACGTGGCCAGCAGCACCGGAATCCGGCCGGCCCGGAGCCGTTCCAGCAGGGCCAGGGTGCCGGGGAAGGCCCGGGGCGGCTGGCCGCGCAGCAGTTGGCCGAAGAGTTCGTCCTGGCGCTTCCCGAGTCCGAATGCCGTCCAGTCGCCCGGACCATCCGCCGGCGAACCCGGCGGAAGCGAGACGCCGCGCGAGGCCAGGAACGCCGAGGCAGCCTCGGCGGGCGTCCTGCCTTCGATGTAAAGGGTGTAGTCGGCGTCGGCAATCGGGTCCCGGCGGGCGCGCGACGGCAACCGGGGGTCCCGGAAGACGTCATCGAGGAGCCGCTTCCAGGCGGCGGCACGGAGTTCCGCGGTATCAAGCACCACGCCGTCCAGTTCAAAGACCACCGCGTCAACGGGTGCCAGGGCAGCTGCAACTGTGGGCGACTCCGTCATGCGTTATTCGTAGCAGTCATCCCCGTCGGGGAACAGTGGCGGTCGGCCCGGTTACGGGCGGTCAGCCGAGGAGCGCGTCCAGGGTCGTGAAGCCGTAACCGGCCTGGCGGATCCGGTTGATGAGTTGCGGCAGCGCGTCGGCGTCCAGGGTGGTGCCGTCGTCGGGGTTGGAGCCGATGTGCATCAGGACGATCTCCCCCGGCTGCAGGCCGGCGAGCGCCCGGTCGGCGACGATCTGGACCGTAACGCCGCCGCTGGTGCCCTTCCAGCCGAGGGTGTCGACCGTCCAGCGCACCGGCAGGTAGCCCCGCGCGTTCACGGCGGCGATGGTCCGTGCGTCCCGCTCGCCGAACGGGAAGCGGAAAAGCGGCCGGGAATCCGCGCCTCCGGCCGTGATCGCGGCCTGCGCGCCGGCGAGCTGCTGGGCGATCTGGGCGTCGGTGAGGGAGGTGAACCCCGGATGCGTCATCGAGTGGTTGCCCACCCGGTGGCCGGCGGCCACGATCGAGGCGACGCCCGCGGGGTTGGCGCTGGCCCAGTTGCCCGTCAGGAAGAACGTTGCCCGCACTCCGGCGGCGCCGAGGGTGCGCAGAATGCTGGGCAGGCCCGCCGAATTGGCCCCGGCGTCGAAAGTCAGGGCAACCACGGGGCCCGCGCCGGGGATGACCTCGACGTCGGCGCCCCGGAGCGCCGCGGGGAACGGGGCCGCGGGCGGCGGGGGCGGCGTCTGGGTCACGGGCGCCGTCGTGACCGGCGGAGGGATCGGCGGAGGGATCGGAACGGCGCTCGACGGCGGCAGGGGCGGTCGGCTTGGCGTCGCAGCGGGTGAGGGGGTGCCCGGCGCAGTGCGCGTCGGCGAAGAGGTAACGGAAGCCGACGCCGTGCCGGTGGCCGGGGCCGTCGACGGAGCGGCGGCAGGGGGTCCCCCGGAGAGCACAACTGCCGTCACCACCGCGCCGACCACCAGCAGCACCGCAGCCACCAGCGCAAGCACCCGGCGCCGGCGCCCGGCGAAGATCGACCACATGCCTCACCATGGCACCACAGGCCCCAGTGGGGTAGGGCTGAAAGGCCCGACGAACCCCCAGGTGTCCGTCCGGCCCGGAGCCCGGGAGGGGAGGGCCGCGCAGTAGGATGCAAGTAGGCGCAGACGCCGGGTCTTGCGCGAGGAACGAGGCGGGACAACCGTGAAAATTGCGCTCCGGTATCCGCTTGTCACGGGCACGGTCGCCGCCCTCCTGGCGGTGATACTGCTGCTTGCCTCCGGCCAGGAAGCTATCGCGCGGATCGCCGCCAGCATCTATGCGCTGGCTGTGGCGGCCTACCTCGCCGTCGGCATGGTCCGCCGCCTGGTCGGCGGCCAGTGGGGCATCGACATCCTGGCCGTAACCGCCATTGTCAGCACCGTACTGGTGGGCGAATTCGTCGCCTCGATGATCATCGTGCTCATGATGGCCGGCGGCACCGCCCTTGAGGACTACGCCGCCGGCCGTGCCAAGAAGGAACTGACGTCCCTGCTGGAGCGCGTCCCGCAGACAGCCCACCGGGAACGCAACGGCGGTGCCGCCGGAAGCCACGCCGCCGAAACCGACAGCCAGCATGAGGACGTGGCGGCCACCGACGTCGAAGTCGGCGACATCCTGCTGGTGCGGCCCGGCGAAGTGGTGCCGCTTGACGGAGTGCTGCTTTCCGAGTCCGGAACGTTTGATGAATCCTCGCTGACCGGGGAGAGCCTGCCGGTGGAGCGTGCCGCCGGCGAGGGCCTGATGAGCGGGTCGTTGAACGGCCAAGCGGCCATCCGGATGCAGGTCACGGCGCTGATGGAGGACTCGCAGTACAGCCGCATCGTCGCGCTGGTGAAAGAAGCGGCCGACAGCAAGGCACCCATGGTCCGCCTGGCCGACCGCTACGCCGTCCCGTTCACCGCCCTCGCCTACGTTCTCGGGGCGATCGGCTGGATCGTCAGCGGCAGCCCGGTCCGGTTCGCGGAGGTGCTGGTGGTGGCCACGCCGTGTCCCCTGCTGATCGCCGCCCCCGTGGCGTTCCTGGGCGGCATGAGCCGTGCCGCGCGTGGCGGCATCATCGTCAAGTATGCCGGGGTTCTCGAGCAGCTGAGCCGGATCAAAACGGTGGCCTTCGACAAGACCGGCACCCTGACCTACGGCCGCCCCTCCCTGGTGGGCATCCGGACCGCGGGGTCCTTTACCGAGGACCGGGTCCTCGGGCTCGCGGCCTCCGCCGAGCAATATTCTTCCCACGTGCTCGCCGCCTCGGTGATGGACGCGGCACGGTCCCGTGGCTTGGTTTTCGAGTCCGCCACGGAGGCCACCGAATTCGCCACGCACGGCGTCCGGGCGCGCTTCGACGGCCGGGACGTCGTCGTCGGCAAGCCAAATTTCGTGTCGGAATCGGCCGCCGGTGTCGTGGAAACCGAGCTGGCCAGCGGCGAGCTCGCCATCTACGTGGGTGTGGCCGGGGAGTTCGCCGGGGCCCTGGTGATGAGCGACCCGATCCGCGGGGAAACCCGCCGCACCGTGGCCGAACTCCGGGAACTCGGCGCCACCCGGACGGTCATGCTCACCGGCGACGCCCTCGCCACCGCCGAGCACATCGCGGCAGAGGCCGGGCTGACCGATGTCCGCGCCGAGTGCCTGCCGCCGGACAAGGTGGAGGCCGTGCGCTCTCTGCCCCGCCGTCCGGTCATGATGGTGGGCGACGGCGTCAACGACGCCCCCGTCCTGGCCGTCGCCGACGTCGGGATCGCGATGGGCGCGCGGGGTTCGACGGCGGCCGGCGAGTCCGCCGACGTCGTGATCATCCTGGACGACCTGTCCAAGGTGGCCTCGGCCGTGCGGATCGGCCAGCGCACCGTGAAGGTGGCGCTGCAGAGCATCTGGATCGGCATCGCGCTGAGCGTGGCGCTGATGCTGGCTGCAGCCGCGGGCTACGTTCCGGCGATCGCCGGCGCCCTCTCCCAGGAGGTGGTGGACCTCGCCACTATCCTGAACGCGCTCCGGGCGTTGGGCTCCGGGACGCGGACCCCGCGGCCGGGCAGGCAGGCCGGCCGGCCTAGCCCGCGGACGCCAGCTTCTCGGCTTCCGCGATCCGCGGGACGGTCCTGAGGTAGCTGTCCGGGTTCAGCGAGATCGAATCGATGCCCTCGCCAACCAGGAACGCCGCGAACTCCGGGTGGTTGCTGGGGCCCTGGCCGCAGATACCGATCTTGATCCCTGCCGCGTGCGCCTTCCGGATCGCCTCGCTGATCATCGCCATGACGGCCTCGTCGCGCTCGTCGAACAGCGCCGCCAGCTGCGCCGAGTCCCGGTCCACGCCGAGGACCAGCTGGGTGAGGTCGTTCGAGCCGATCGAGAAGCCGTCGAAGCGGGTGGCGAATTTTTCAGCCAGGACCACGTTGGAGGGGATCTCGCACATCATGTAGACCTGTAGGCCGTGCTCGCCGCGGACCAGCCCGTTCTCAGCCATCACCGCCAGCACCTTGTCCGCCTCCTGCGGTGTCCGGCAGAACGGGACCATGACGATGATGTTGCTGAAGCCGATCCGCTCCCGGACCCGTTTCAGCGCCCGGCATTCGAGCGCGAAGCCTTCCCGGTACCGGTCGTCGTAGTAGCGCGAGGCACCCCGGAAGCCGAGCATCGGGTTCTCCTCGGCCTCCTCGAAGGAGGCGCCGCCGATCAGGTGCGCGTACTCGTTGGTCTTGAAATCGCTGAGCCTCACGATCACCGGGTTCGGATGGTAGGGCGCGGCGATCTTCGCGATGCCCAGCGCCAGGGCGTCCACGAAGTAGTCGCCTGGATCGGCGTAGCCGCGCGTCAGTTCCCGGATCTGCGCTGCTTCCTGCGGGTCCGCGACCCGTTCCGGGTGGACCAGCGCCATCGGATGGACCCGGATCAGGGCGCTGATGATGAACTCCATCCGGGCCAGCCCGACGCCGTCCGCGGGCAGCCGCCACCACTGGAAGGCGGCCGCGGGGCTGGCGATGTTCACCATGACTTTGGTGCGCGTCGCCGGCAGCTCGCCCAGATCCACGTCCTCGGTTTCGAACGCGAGGCTGCCGGCATAGACGCGGCCCGTATCGCCTTCGGCGCAGGACAGGGTCACGGCCTGGTCCTCGGCCAGGACACTGGTGGCGTTGCCGGTCCCGACGACGGCGGGCACCCCCAGTTCCCGGCTCACGATGGCCGCGTGGCTGGTGGGGCCGCCGTGGTCGGTGACGATCCCGGCGGCGCGCTTCATGATGGGCACCCAGTCCGGGTCGGTCATTTCGGTGACCAGGATGGCGCCGTCCCGGAACTTGTCGATGTCAGCGGCGCTCCTGATCACGCACGCCGTCCCCTGCGCGATCGAGTCGCCGATCGCCGCCCCGGTCACCAGCACCGCACCGGTTTCCAGCAGGTGGTGGAGCGTGAAGCGGGAACCGGTCTTTTGCGACTGCACCGTCTCCGGCCGGGCCTGGACCATGAAGAGCTCGCCCGTCACGCCGTCCCGGGCCCATTCCATGTCCATCGGCCGGCGGTAGTGCTCCTCGACGCTCACGGCCCAGCGGGCCAGGGTGAGGATCTCGGCGTCGGCCAGGACGAAGGACCGGCGTTCCGCTTCCGAGGTGTCGACGGTGCGGGTGCGGGCGTGGCCGCCGCGGCTGTAGACCATCTTCTGCGCCTTGGAGCCGAGGGTCTTTTCGATGATCGGGCTGGGCCTTTCCGCCAGCCCTTCCGCCGGTCCTTCCGCCGGTCCTTCCGCCGCCGCGGCCTCGCTCAGGAGCGGCTTGAAGACGAGGTACTTGTCCGGGTTGATCGTGCCCTGCACCACCGTCTCGCCGAGACCCCAGGCAGCGCTGATCACGGCAGCCCGCGGGAACCCGGAGTCTGTATCGATCGAGAACATCACTCCGGAGGCGCCGACGTCGGAGCGCACCATCCGCTGGACCCCGATCGAGAGTGCGACGTCGAGGTGGTCGAAGCCCTTGACTTCCCGGTAGCTGATGGCCCGGTCCGTGAACAGCGAGGCGTAGCACCGCCGGCAGGCGTCCATCAGTTCCCGGTCGCCGGTGACGTTCAGGAAGGTTTCCTGCTGGCCGGCGAAGCTGGCATCGGGAAGGTCCTCGGCCGTGGCGCTGCTGCGGACCGCGACCGACAGCCGCTCCAGGCCGGCGCGCTGGCCCAGATCGCGGTAGTGCGAGCGGATGGAGTCGGCGATGTCCGGCGGGAAATCGCTGGCCAGGAACAGCTCCCGGATGGCTTCCCCGGTCTCGCGCAGCGTCGCGTCCCCGGAGCGGTAGGCCAGGATCCGCGAGCGCATCGCCGGTTCGATCCCGTTCGCCGCGACGAAGGTCCGGTAGGCCGCGGCGGTGGTGGCGAAGCCGTCGGGAACCCGTACGCCCCGGGCCTTGAGGGACTGGATGAGCTCGCCCAGGGAGGCATTCTTGCCGCCGACCTGCGGGACGTCCCCCATGCCAATTTCTTCAAACCACTTCACGTGCTCGGGCATGCCGGCGCTCCTTTGGGCGTTTGTCCATCCATGGTCCGATCCTGCGGCCCGGGGCGGTGTGGGGTCAGAGGCTTTGGACCTCTTAGCCGGCGCGTTGGGCGGACCGCCCGGACGTGCCGTGCCGGGCCAGCTTGTAGAGCCAGTCCGCGACCAAGACCGCCGGAATGGCGGCGAGGGCCACGGCCAGCCCGCCGGGTGTCGGCGGGGCATGTCCCAGCAGGGCGGCGACCGGGCCAAGGAACAGGAAGACGGAGAGCAGCCCCAGCTCCGCCAGCACCGCCCAGAGCAGCAGCCGGTTGGTGAACCAGCCCAGCTGCCAGGGCGGGGAGGTGGCGCTGCGGCAGGCGAAGGCGTTGGCCAGCTGGGCCAGCACCACGGTGGTGAACGCGGCGCCGGAGGCCGCCATCAGCGCGTCCGACGGCGGCAGTGCGGCTCCGGGGCTCCAGCCGGCGCCGAAGAGAACGGCCGTGTACGCGGTCATCTCCATCAGCGCCTCTACCGGGCCCAGCAGGCCGAAGACCCGGAACATCAGGGCCCGGTCCATCAGGTGCCGGCGTTCCGGCGGGCGTTTCAGGGCCCCCTTGCTGGGCGCCTCGCTGCCGAGGGCCAGGGCCGGCAACAGGTCGGTGCCGATGTCCAGGGCGAGGATCTGCAGCACGCTCAGGGCCAGCGGGAACCGGCCGCCGGACAGGGCCCAGAACACGAACGGCGTCAGCTCGGCGACGTTGTCCGTGAGGTGGTACGTCAGGAAACGGCGGATATTCGCGTAGGTGGCGCGGCCCTGCTCCACGGCCGCGATGATCGTCGCAAAGTCGTCGTCGAGCAGCACCAGGTCCGCCGCCTCGCGGGCCACATCCGTGCCGCTGAGGCCCATCGCGACGCCGATGTCCGCCTGCTGCAGCGCAGGCCCGTCGTTGACGCCGTCACCGGTCATGGCCAGCACGTGGCCGCGGTGCTGCAGCAGCCGGGCCACCCGGAGCTTTTGTTCCGGCGTTACCCGGCTGACCACGACGCCGTCGCGGTCCAGCAACGCGGCCAGGACCTCGTCATCCTCCGGCAGGTTGTGGCCCTCCAGCACCAGCTCCGGGGAGCCGATCAGGCCGGTTTCCCGGGCAATGGCGGCGGCCGTGAAGGCGTGGTCGCCGGTGACCATACCCACCTTGATGCCAGCGTCGCGGGCCGCCTGCAGCGAGAGCCGGACCTCGGCGCGGGGCGGATCGTGCAGGCCGATCAGGCCCAGCAGCGTCAGCCCGCTCTCCACTTCGTCCGCCGTCGTGCCGTCCCGCACCGGTCCGGGCAGGCTCCGCTGCGCGACCGCGAGGACCCTGAGCCCGTGCGAGGCCATCTGGTCCACCATCTGCAGGGCACGGTCGGCGCCGCCGGCGCCGTCCACGTCGCCGTCGCCCTCACTGTCGCCGTCGCCCCGGCACAAGGGGATCACGGACTCGGGGGCCCCCTTGACGAACAGCGTCGTACCGACGATGGCGGACTCGCGCAGCCGTCGCGGATCGAAGGCGAAGCGGTGCGACGGCGTTGGCTCCGCCGGCCCGCCGCCGGGGCCGGCCAGCCGCGTGGCCAGCGCGTCGATGGCGGCCTCCATCGGATCTCCCTCGGCGATCCACTGCCCGTCGTGCGGCACCGCCCGGCCCACCGAGGCGGCACGGGCGGCGGCGCTGAGCCGCTGCCCCGCCTGGAACGCCGCCGCTCCGGCGTCCGCGCCACCCTCCCCCGTGACCTCGGCTTCCGGCGCGTAGCCGTTCCCGGTGACGCCGAGCAGCCCGGAGGGTGTCCAGACCTCGACGGCGTTCATCCGGTTCTGGGTGAGGGTTCCGGTCTTGTCCGTGCAGATGAACGTGGTGGAGCCAAGCGTCTCGACCGCCTGCAGGTTCCGCACCAGGGCCTTGCGCGCGGCCATCCGCTGGGCTCCGATGGCGAGCGAGAGGGTGACGGTGGGGAGCAGGCCCTCGGGCACCAGCGCCACCGCCACGCCGATCGCGAAGAGGAACGCATCGCGCCAGGAGATGCCCACCAGCAGCGAGAGGATGAAGAACAAGGCACCGATGCCCAGGGCCACGCCGGCGACAATCCGGACAATCCGCTGCAGTTCCAGGGCCAGCGGGCTCGGCGGCGCCTCGACCTTGCCGGTCAGTGACGCGATCTCGGCGAGCCGTGTCTGTCCCCCGGTGCTGGCCACCACTCCTTCGGCCGTGCCGATGACCAGGAAGGTTCCACCGAACACGGTGTCCCCCGCAGCCTTGCTGACCGCTTCGCTTTCGCCGGTGAGCATCGATTCGTCCACCGTGCAGCCCGCAGCCAGGGCCAGGCGGAGATCCGCCGGCACCCGATCGCCGGCAACCAGCACGACGGCGTCTCCGGGCACCAGCTCGGTGGTGTGCACTTTGACGATGCGATTGTCCCGGCGCACCGAGACCATGGCGGGCAACAATTCGCGCAGCTTGGCGGCCGCGTGCTGGGCGCGCTCCTGCTGGATGTAGGCGAATACCCCGTTCACCACGATCACCACGATGATGGCGATGCCCAGTTGCGGCATGCCGGCGACAAAGGCGAGGGCGGCCGCCACCCAGAGCATGACGGCAAAAAAGTGGGTCAGTTCTGCCAGCAGCCGCCGCCAGCCCGGCACGGCACGGACCTCGGGCAGCCGGTTTGCCCCGGCACGCTCCAGCCGCAGGGCAGCCTCCGCCGAGCTCAGTCCGGAGATCCCGGGCAGCGGCCCGGCCGCGGCAGGGTTCACCGTCCGCCGCCCGTCATGCGCAGCACCTAACGCCAGCACTGCCCAGGTGCATCATGCCTCCGAGGATGCTCCGGCGCCGCACCCCTGGTTAGGGCCAAAGGTCACCGGGCGCCGGCGCGCGGCTACGCTGCCCCGGAACGGCTTCGGTTGCCGGGCCCGCCCTCAGCTGCCAGTGGCGGCAGGCGGCCGCTGCCGTCCCAGCGAACGCAGGTACGTCCCGAAGCCGTGGGGCGCCCGCGCGTGGGTCCGGCCGGAGGTCAGCACCCGCATGCTGTCCGTTGCGAGGACGGTGAAGGCGAGGCTGCGCAGGCTCTGGACCAGGGTGCGGTCCTCGTGCGTTTCCAGGTGCGAGAACCCGCCCGCGGCCAGGTAGGCCGAGGCCCGGACGCCGAAGTTGGCGCCGTAGATGTGCGGGTGGTTTTCCTCGAAGGGGTGGCGGTCCAGCCAGCGGCGCAACAGTTCCGGGTCCATCCCCACCGGGTCCGGTTCCACCGAGCCGAGCACCGCGTCGGCACCGGCTTCGGCGAATTCGAGCTGCCGCACCAGCCAGTTCACCGGGACCTGCGAATCGGCGTCGGTGTTGGCCACCCAGGTCCGTCCCGGCCAGGGAAGCGGTTCGGAACGCTGGCCGGGGGCGCGCCGTTGCGGGCCGAGCACGGCGGCGCGGACGCCTGCCGCCCGGCTCGCGCCAGCGCTGCGCAGCCGGACGTCGAGCGCGCCGAAGCGCGGGTCGGCGTCGACGTAACCTGCGGTGATCTCGGCGGAGCGGTCGGTGCAGCTGTCCAGGACCACTGTCACCCGGACGGCGACGCCGGGCCGCTGCCGCTGCAGCTCGTCGGCGGCGCGCTGCACTGCCCGCAGCGCCCGGTCCAAGTGCTGTTCCTCGTTGTGGGCCGGCATCACGACGGCGACGGCGTCGATGCCGGGGCGTCGTTGCGGGGGCCTGGCCGGGGCCGCCACGTTGCTCACGCGAGCGGCTCCGGGGCGCGGAAGACTTCCAGCACGAAGTCGCGCTCCCGGTAGAGGCCGGCGTCGGCCCAGCGAAGTTGCCGGCGGGCTGCTGCGTGGACGGTGTCGCCGTCGAGCTCCCAGCCCTCGATCGGGTGCCGCCAGTGGCAGAGCGCCAGGGTGCCGCCGGGCAGCAGCGTGGCCTCGACCCGTTCGAACAGGGCCGCCAGCTCCTCCGGCGAGAGGTAGTAGCCCACCTCCGACACCACGATCAGATCAAACGCGCCCTCCGGCCAGTCCTGCGGCACCGTCAGGTGGCGGGTCCGCGCGGCCGGCAGGTGCGCGAGCCGCCGGGCGGCGTGGGCCAGTGCCGCGCTGCTCGCGTCGACGGCCAGGAAGCTGCCGCAGCGTTCGGCGAGTTCGACGCTGAGGGTGCCGATCGAGCAGCCGATTTCCAGGCCGGCGGAGTAGCTCCGGCCGGGGAGCGCCGCGAGCGTCAGCGCGCGCTTGCGGTGTTCGTACCAGCTGGTGGTGTACTCCCAGGGGTCCTCGCTCCGGGCGTGGACGGTGTCAAAGAGGCCCTCCGCGTCCGCCGCGGCGTAGGCGGAGGGCGCGACTGCGGCGTGTGCCGCCGTGCCGGCCGGTGGGACAGCCGGAGTGCCGGGCCGTTGCCAGGCGAAGGTCTCCCAGTGCCGGGAAAAATGCTGCAGGAAGGCCGGCGGGAGCAGCACTTCGTCCCCCGGCTGGTCCGAGAGCGCCCGGACCTGCGAGGTGTGCGCCGCCATGGCCTGCGCCTTGGCCTGCTCCTCGGCCGGGGTCAGCGGGAGCCGCAGCCAGGACTGCCAGGCCGGGTCCTCGGGGCCGGCCCAGAGCCAGTACCAGACCGGGTACTCCAGCAGCCCGTAGCCGGAGGCGGCTGCCGCTTCCGCGGCGGCGGAGCCCAGGGCGTCGTGGTCGGTATGGCCGTCGTTCCGGTAGGGCGCCACCAGGACGACGCGGTCCGCGGGCCGGCCGGTGGCAGCCGCGGCCTCGCGGATCGCGGCGAGGACCTGGTCCCGGTGGCCCGCGAGTTTCCCGTCCGGCAGCCCGAGGTACTGCCAGCCGGCGTCCGGGACGAGCCGCCCGAGGGCGCCGGCGAATTCGCGCAGCCGCAGGTCGGCAAGCTGTTTGGGTGTGGTGCTGGGCGAATCGGGGTGGGAGGCCTCCCCTGCCGTGCACAGCAGCACCCGCACCTCCGCGCCGAGGCCGTGCAGCCGGGCCATCAGGCCGCCGGCGCCCAGGGATTCGTCGTCGGGGTGGGCGGCCAGGACGATGAATGCCCTGCCAGCCAGCTCCCCGGCGTCGAGCGGGAGCTCCGGCAGGGCGGCGGCGCCGCTGCGGGCCCAGTCTTCTTCGTTGGTCCCGGCGTCGTTGTGCGTGAAGCTCACCATGGGTGGTCCCCCTTGAACGTCAGGGCGCCGAGCTGGGCGTCGTCGCGCATGGCGTGGTGCTGCCGGATGTAGAGCGAGAGGTCGGCCATGCGTTTGCCGTAGCGTGCGTCGAAGGCCAGCGGGGCGGGCCCGAGGTTTTGGCTCACCAGCGACTGAATGCGTGCGACGGCGGCGGCCACGCTGCCGCGGACGCGCAGCGCCTCGCTCCACGCGCCGGCGCCGGAGAGCTCCCCGGCGTCGATCCGGGCCGCGGTCCGGGCGAGGTACTGGGTGAGCCCGGTCAGCGTGCGGTCGATTTCGCCGAGGTGGGCGAGGGCGAGCTGGTCCGGTTCGCGGCCGCCGTCGGCCGCTTGTTTCAGGGACTCAACATAGTTGCGGGCCACGGCGACGGCGCCGCCGAACCAGCAGGCGGCGACCCCCATGCCGCCCCAGGCGAACCCGGGACGCTGGTAGTACCAGCCGGCCGGGCCGAGCGGTATGGCCGGCACGGCGTCGAAGTGCACGGTGCCGCTGGGGACCTCGCGCAGGCCCAGGCTGGTCCATTCCGGGTCCGCGAAGCCGACCCCGGCGGCGTGCAGGTCGACGGCGAAGGCGGCGCGGCCGCCGCCGTCGAGGTGCGCGGTCAGCACCGCGTGGTCGAGCTGCGCGGCGATGGAGCACCACGGTTTCGAGCCGGTCAGCACGACGGCGCCGCCGGCGTCCTTGGCTTCCAGCTTCAGCCCGGGGGCCTCGGCGGCGAAAACGCCCCAGGTGCCGTCGAAGGGGAGATCGGCGGGGGCATCATCGAAATCCGCCGCAGCGGCCTGGGCGAGGATCGCGGCGGCGTCGAGGTGGGGTTCCAGGATCCGTCCGGCGGCGACGTCGACGGCGGTGACCGACGCGAGGATCTCCCACAGCAACGCGGTGTTGCCCGCCCCGGGCTTCGGGGCGCACTCCCCCGCGTCCTTGGCGAGTGCCAGCAGGGCCGGGACGTCCCCGACGCCCGCCTCGGCGGCGTCCAGCAGCGGTGAGATCCCGGCCAGCTCGCCCGTCGTGGAGCTGATCCGCACGGCCTTGGGAGGGCGGGCTTCCTGGGTCGCGTTCATTGCCTGGTCCGTGTCCTTTGCGATGTGCGCCTGGTGTTGTCCGTGCCTGTAGCGGCCGGTCGAAGCCGCCGCTGGGTAAATCTAAGCATACTTAGCACTTCGCCCGGTCCTCGCCCGCCGGACCGGGACGCCGCACCGGGCCGCCGTAGCGCACACCATCCCGCACTACCGCACGCGGGCGAGCGCGAAGCCGTCCCAGCCCTTGGAGCCCACAGTCTGGATCACGGTGGCGTCCAGCCGCGGGTCCTCGCCCATCATCTCCAGCGCCGCGACGATCCCCGGGGCGTTGACGGGATCCAGGGCCGGTTCCAGCACCGCGCCCTCCCACACCACGTTGTCCATCACCACCGTGGTGCCGGGCCGGCCAAGCCTGACGGCCCAGTCCAGGTATTGCGGGTTGTGTTCCTTGTCCGCGTCGATGAAGACGAAATCGAAAGGCCCGGCGCCCTCGCTTTCCAGCGCGGGCAGCGTGTCCAGGGCCGCGCCCACCCGGATTTCCACGAGGTGGCCCAACCCGGCCTGGTCGAGATTGGCGCGCGCCACCTCGGCGTGCCGGGGCAGGTATTCGCAGGTGACAAGCCGGCCGCCGTCGGGCAGGCCCTGTGCCATCCAAATGGTGCTGAACCCGGCCAGCGTGCCGATCTCCAGCACCCGGCGGGCGCCGGAGAGCTGGACCAGCAGCTTCAGCAGCTTGCCGGCGTTCGGGGCGACCTCGATGGGCGGCATCCCGGCGTCGAGGGCGGCGGCCACCGCGTGCCTGAGCGAGTCATCGGGACGGACTACAACGCCAGAGAGGTACTCCTCGACGGCGATCCAGCGGGAGGTGGGCTGATGCTCGATCATGCGGCCCAGTCTTTCAGCTGCCCCCGCCGGTGGGTAGGGCCGGCGGCCGCCCGGCCCAGGCCCGGAGCGGCTACTCGCCCAGGGCCTTCTCCAGCCGGTCCAGTTTCCCGGTCAGTTCGCCCGTGTAGCCGGGGCGGATGTCGGCCTTGATCACGAGGGAGACGCGGCTGCCGTAGCGGCCCACGGCCTCCGTGGCCCGCTTCACGACGTCGAACACCTCATCCCATTCGCCCTCGATCGTGGTGAACATCGAGTCCGTGTGGTTCGGCAGCCCGGACTCACGGACGATCCGCACCGCCTCGGCGACGGCATGGTGGACCGAGGCGTCGTCGGCTTCGGAGCCGGCGGGAGCGCCGCTGGGACGGCCGGAGGGTGCGACAGAAAATGCAAGCAACATGGCTCCAGTCTGCCACGCGGGATCCGGCCTGCCCGGGCCCGCAATCGCGGGCCGACACGTCACAATTGGGCGTACCCGCCGGTAACAGGTTTCCTCCACCTCCGCGTTGCTACCCTGAGCAAATGAACCGGGCAGTAGACCGCAGGCCGCTCCGTGCGGATGCAGCGCGCAACGTCAACAAGATCATTGCCGCGGCCCGCCAGTGCTTCCGTGAGCACGGCCCCGAAGTCCCGCTCCAGACCATCGCCGTCACGGCCGGGGTGGGCCCCGCGACGCTGTTCCGGAACTTCGCCGACAAGGAAGAACTCGTGCTCGCCGCGCTGCACCAGCAGCTGAAACTGCGGGTGAACCCGGTCATCGAAGAAGCACTGGCCGGCAAGGACGCGGCGGAGGGCCTGTTCCGCGTCGTCGACGCGCTGATGGGGGTTGCCAGCGACGAAGCCAACCTTCTCGGCGCGGTGGCGGGCCGCCGCGGCGTGCTGACCGGCATCACCGGCGACCTGATCGAATCGGTGGCCGTGCTGCTGGGCCGCGGCCAGGGCCAGGGCACGCTGCGCAGCGACATCTCGATGACGGACATGATCCGGCTGCTGGCCATGCTGATCGGCGTGGTGGACACGATGGAGGCCGGTTCGGATGCCTGGCGCCGTCCGGTCGCCCTGGTCGAGGACGCCATCCGCGCAGAACGGCCCGATCGTCCGCTGCCACCGCAGTCGCTGGTGCCAGGGACCGCGTACGGCACCGCATTCGGCGTCGGCTTCGGCTCTACCTACGGAAACACGTACCGTTGAGCCCATGACATGGGAAACCGCTGCCGGCGTACTCGGCGGCCTCTTGCTGGTGTATGCCGCGCTGCTGGTGCTGCTCTGGGGCTACGCGCGGCGGCACCCCGAAACTGTCACAATGAAGGACGCCCTGCGGCTGCTGCCGGACCTGCTCCGGCTGATCCGGCGGCTGGTGGCCGACCCCACCGTCGCGGTGGGCGTGCGCGTCCGGCTCGCCCTGCTGCTGGCCTACCTGCTCTCGCCGATCGACCTGGTGCCCGACTTCCTGCCCGTGATCGGCTACGCGGACGACGTCGTGATCGTCGCCCTGGTGCTGCGCTCCGTGGTCGCCCGGGCCGGCGCGGAGTCCGTCGAAAGGCACTGGCCCGGGACGCCGGAGGGCCTGCAGCTGATCCTGAAACTGGCCGGCCTCGGCACCGCCCGGTGAGCAAGATTGTCGTGACCGTCGACGCCGGATGAGCGGCGGCAGCCGGAGTCCGGCTGCCGCCTTCCCGCCGACCCCTGAAACTGAACCCGTCAGTGCCCGCCCTGATCCTCCGCGGGCTTTTCCTTGACCTCGTGCAGGTGGTGCGCCTCCTGCAAATGCTGTTGCAGCTTCTCTTCGGCCTCACGGCGGCGGCGGGCCATTTCGCGCAGTTCCCGAGTGGATTCCGCGCCCGGGGAAACGAAGTGCTCATGCGGCTTGGAATGGTGCGCCTTCCCGGCGGCATCCGCTCCCGCGGCTTCCGGGGTCACCGCGTCCGCATCGCCCGGCCCGGACGCAGCGGCATTCGGAACGTCTTTTTCGGTCATCATCGAATGCTCCCATTGGGCGCCCGGCCCGGCTAGGGGCTAAAGACCGTTGAGCGCCCGACGGCAGAGCGTCAGTTCCAGCCGAGCAACCGCAGCCCGGCCGCCGCGCCGGCGCCAGCCAGGACCACCACCAGGAACGGCGCCCGCAACCACAGGGCGACGGCGGCCGCGGCCAGGGCACCGAGCCGCGCGTCCAGCGCCAGGGACTGCCCGGACGCCACTGTGTTCACGACGGTCAGGGAGGCCAGCAGCCCGATCGTCATGGTGCCGGCGATCCGGGACATCCGCGGATTGCGCAGCAGGCTGGCGGGGACAAGGTATCCCACCAGTTTCCAGGCGTACGCCAGCACGCAGGACAGCAGGAGCCAAAGCCAGAGCGTCATGAGGCCTCCCCCGGGCTGTGTCCGGAGCGACGGACAGCCTCATGCTCCTCGGCATACGGGTCGACGTCGGGTTCGAGGCCCTCGTCGCTGCGGCCGTGACTGAACCAGCCGACCACCGCCGCCACGAACGCGGCGACCAGGATGGGCACCCCGGCCGGCACGAGCGGGACGGCCAGGACGGTTGCCAGGGCGCAGACGACGGCGATCGCGACGGGTTCGCGGCCCTTGAGCCGCGGCCACAGCAGGCCGAGGAACGCCGCCACCGCGGCGCCGTCGAGCCCCCACTGCTTCGGGTCGCCAAGGGCGCTGCCGGCCAGCGCGCCGACGGCGGTGAACAGATTCCACAGCACGAAGATGCCCAGCCCCGCCGTCCAGAAACCCCGGCGCTGCTCCGCCGGGTCGGTCTGGCCGGTGCTCGTGGCCGTCGATTCGTCGATGGTCACGTGGGCGGCGGCGAACCGGCGCCAGCCCCGCGGCTGGAGCAAGGCGTTGAGCTGCATCCCGTAGATGCCGTTGCGCATGCCCAACAGGGTGGCGGCGCTCATCGCCGCGACGCCGGAGCCGCCCCCGGCCACGACGCCGATGAACGCGAACTGCGAGCCGCCGCTGAAGAGCAGCAGGCTCAGGGCCATGGTCTGCCAGAAATCGAGGCCGGAGGTGACGGACAGCGCCCCGAAGGACACCCCGTAGAGCCCGGTGGCGATGCTGATGGAGAGTCCCACCCGGACGGCCGGGGATTGCGCGAGCTTCACCGGCGCCGACGCTTCGGGACCGGCTTCGTCAGGCTCCAGGCCCAGGCGATGAGCGGTGCCTGCAGCGGCAGCCGCAGGCTGTGGATGCGGCGCTGCGCGGGCGTTCCCCCGGGTCCGAACGCCCTGCGAAGCGCGTCCAGGTGTCCGACAAGAAAGGCGGTGAACATTCCGGTGACGCAGCCGGCCGCCGCACGGCGGGTGGGCGGGATCAGGAGTCCGACGGCGGCGCCGACCTCCAGCAGACCGCTCGCCGCCACCCATTCCTCCCGGGACAGCACGGCGAGGGGTCCATTGCGCCGGCTGCCTGAGTCGTCGCGGCAGAGGAACTCCGGGACCACTGGGGTGAAGAAGTCCGGATCGCGGAAGTGTTTGGCCGCGCTGGCCAGCAGCAGCCCGCTCAGGGCGGCCGCGGAAAGTGTCTGGGTTGCCCGGGGGGACCAGCGGAAAGGCATGCAACCATGCAACCACAGCGGCGGGGCGCCCGGTAACCGGGGCCTTAACCTGCGCCGGGTGCGCTGCGCCACCCGGGCGTGGGCCGCGAAAGCAGGACCTTCCGCAGGGGTCCGGGAGCGGTGCCCGGGAGTACCTTGTTGACTATGAGCAGTGTCGTGCAGATGACCGGCGTCGTAAAGCGTTTCGGGGCCGTGACCGCCCTCGACGGCCTGGACTTCGAGGTGGCCGCCGGCGAAGTGCATGGCTTCCTGGGACCCAACGGTTCCGGCAAGTCCACCACGTTGCGGCTGCTGCTGGGCATGCTGAGGTCTAACGCCGGATCCATCCGGGTGCTGGGACTGGATCCCTGGCGCGACGTCGCGACGCTGCACCGCAGGCTGGCGTACGTTCCCGGCGACGTGGCCCTGTGGCCCAACCTGACCGGCGGCGAGGTGATCGGGCTCCTGGGCAAGCTGCAGGGCGGCCAGGACCGGGCACGGCGGGACCGTCTGCTGGAGCTTTTCGAGCTGGATCCGACCAAGAAGGCCCGCACCTATTCCAAGGGCAACCGGCAGAAGGTGGCCCTCGTTGCCGCGCTGGCCACCGACGCCGAATTGTTCCTGCTGGACGAACCCACGAGCGGACTGGACCCGCTGATGGAGGACGCCTTCCGCGGCTGCGTCCGCGAACTCCGGGCACAGGGGCGCACCGTGCTGCTGAGCAGCCACATCCTCAGCGAAGCCGAGGCGCTCTCCGACCGGGTGAGCATCATCCGCGCCGGTCGGGTGGTGGAGACCGGCCCGCTCGAGCAGTTGCGCCACCTGACCCGAACCGCCGTCACCGCCGACGTCGCCGCCGTGCCCCAGGGGCTGGAACTGCTGCCCGGCGTGCACGATGTGGTGGTGGTCAACCACCGGGTTAGCGCCCAGGTGGATCCCGCAGGGCTGGGCCCTTTCCTGCAGGCCCTTACCGCGGCCGGGCTGCGGGCGCTGACCAGCCAGCCGCCGACCTTGGAGGACCTGTTCCTGCGGCACTATGGCTCCGGGAACGGCGCAGTTAACGCTGGCGCCGGGACCGGGGCGGGCCCGCGTGACACCGGGGCCGAAGCGGTGGGTTCCGCGGCTGCGGGGCCCACCGGGCCGGGATCCGGCAATGCCTGAGACGCTGGCCGGCACCGGAACGCTGGTCCGGTTGGGGCTGCGCCGGGACCGCTGGCTGCTGCCGGTGTGGGTGCTGGGATTCGCCGTCGTTGCCTACTCGACGGCGGTGGCCGGCGCGGAACTCTACCCCGACGTCCGCAGCCGGATCGAAGCCGCCAATGCCGTGAATGCCACCGCGTCAATGGTGGCGATGTTCGGTCGCATCTACGACCCCGCCTCCCTTGGGGCGCTCTCGCTGATCAAATACACCGCGTTCATGACGGCCATCCTCGCGGTCCTCATGGTCATCCTGATCATCCGGCATACCCGGGCAGACGAGGAGGGCGGACGGCTGGAGCTGCTCGGCGGCGGCCGGCTGGGACGCGACGCCGCCCTGGCCGCCGCCCTCATGATCGGTCTGGGCGCCAGCCTGGGCGTGGGACTGCTGTCCGCCGCCGCCCTCGCCGCCGGCGGCCTGCCGGCCGCCGGGTCGCTGGCCTTCGGCCTCGGCTGGGCCGCCACCGGGATGGCCTTCAGCGCCGTGGCCGGCGTAGCCGCGCAACTGACCGCGAGCGCCCGCGCTGCCACCGGCTTGAGCGTTGGCGTCGTCGCCGTCACCTACGGCCTGCGCGCCGTCGGAGACCTTGCCGAACCGGGCCCATCGTTCCTCTCCTGGCTTTCGCCGATCGGCTGGAACCAGCAGATCCGTGCGTTCGCCGGGGACCGATGGTGGGTGCTGGCGCTGCCGGTCGCACTCTGCGTACTCCTCATCCCGGTGGCCTTTGTGCTCCGGGCACGCCGGGACCTGGGCGCGGGGCTCCGCGACGAGCGTCCCGGCCCCGCCGTCGGCTCGCTCTCCGGGGTCTGGGCTCTGGCCGTGCGCCTGCAGCACAGGGTGTGGCTGGCCTGGGCCGCGGCGTTCGTCGTCTTCGGCGTCGTCATCGGCTCGCTGGTCAGCAACGTAGCGGAGATGCTCAGTTCCCCCAACGCGCAGGACCTGATCAAACTGATCGGCGGCGCCTCCGCGCTGCGGGACGCCTTCCTGGCCGCCGAGATCAGCATCATGGGCCTGCTCGCCGCGGCCTACGGGGTGGCGTCGGTGAACCATCTGCGCAGCGAGGAGTCCGCCGGGCACACCGAAGCGCTGCTGGGGACCGCCACCACGCGCAGCCGCTGGGCAAGCAGCCACTATATCTTTGCGCTGGCCGGGGTCGCGGTGCTGATGGTGCTGGCCGGGGTCTCGATCGGTGCCGGCGCGGCAGCCGCCGTCCAGGACAGCGGGCTCGTGGGCAGCGCCACGGTCGCCTCGCTCGCGCAGATTCCCGCCGCGTGGGTGCTGACCAGCGTGGCGCTGGCGGTGTTTGGCTGGGTGCCCCGGCTGGCCGGCGCGGTCTGGGGCGTGCTGCTTGCCTTCGTGGCGCTCGGCGAGTTCGGGGTGCTCTGGAACGCTCCGGGATGGCTGATGGACCTCTCCCCGTTCCGGCACTCCCCGCTGCTGCCGGTGGGCACCGACGCGGTGCCGGCACTGCTGGGCCTGACCGCCGTCGCCGTCGGGCTCGCCGCGCTGGGTTACCTGGGCTGGCGACGGCGGGATCTGGCCGCCTAGCAGGAAGCGCCGTCAGCAGCGGGCAATGCCCTAGAGCGGGGCGAGCAGCTGGGCGCGGACCTCGGCGGGCCGGTTGGTGGTGATCTCGTGGATGCCCAGTTCACGGCAGAGGTCGACGTCGTCCGCCGAGTCCACGGTCCAGACCCGGAAGCGGCGGCCCGATTCGAGCCAGCGCCGGACGGTGCGGGAGTGTCCGCGCACGTAGCCGATGCCGGGCCCGGCCAGGCCCGCCTCGCAGTCGTCCAAAATCCGCTCCCCCTCGGTCTGCGCAGCTTTCATGACGTTGGCGAGGGCGCCGCCGGTGATCGCCCCGAGGCCGAGTTCTTCGCGGATTTCCTCCACGTTCACGTCGTCCACGAGCTGGCAGATGGCCGCGGCGGGCACGCTCTGGAGCAGGTGCTTCACCGAGTCGGGGCTGAAGCTCATGAAGGAGACCCGGATGTTGTCCAGCATCGAGGTGGTCCGGTCCCAGCCCTCGGACTCGAGGACAGCCAGGACCCGGTCCTCGAGCTTGAGCTGGTAGGGGCTGGGGTGCTTGAGTTCGATCGCCAGGCCGATCTCGCGGCCGGCCAGGCGCAGGATGTCGAGCAGTTCGGGGAGGGTCAGGAACTGCTCGGACCGGGCGCCGTACTCCTCGGGAATCCGGGCGCCCTTCCAGGAGCAGAAGTCCAGCAGCCGCAGCTCCGCCAGGGTGTGGTCCGCGACCGGGCCGGTGCCGTCCGAGGTGCGGTCCAGGTTGGCGTCGTGCAGCAGCACCGCGTGCTGGTCGCGGGTCAGGTGGATGTCGCATTCGACGCCGTCGGCGCCGTCGGCGATCGCCTGCAGGTAGGCGGCACGGGTGTGCTCGGCGAAGGCTCCGCTGGCGCCCCGGTGGGCGTAGACCAGCGGGCGGGCGGCGGCGGACTCCTCGGTATTCATGCTGACACGTTAGCGGACGTCGGTTACGGATGCGCGGCTAGGCTGGGCACATGCAGGTGAACACTGAACGACCCGCCCGTCCCGCCGTCCCCCCGGCCGGCGTCGAACACCGACTCTCCGCCGCGGACGCAGAAAAGGCCGCGGCGCTGCGGAAGATGAAGCTGCTGGCCGTGTCGCTGCTGATCGGCATGGCCGTCATTTTCGTGCTCGCCTTCGCCCTGCAGAAGCAGTACCCGTGGCTTGAGTACGTCCGGGCAGCGGCCGAGGGCGGCATGGTGGGCGCCCTCGCGGACTGGTTCGCGGTGACGGCCCTGTTCAAGTACCCGCTGGGCTTGAAGATCCCGCACACCGCGATCATCCCACGGCGCAAGGACCAGATCGGGGCGTCGCTGGGCGAATTCGTGGAGACCAACTTCCTCTCCGAACAGGTGGTGAAGGAGAAACTGGCCAGCGTTGACATTGCGCGCAAGGTCGGCGGCTGGCTGTCCGGGCCCGGCGGAGCCGAGCGGGTGGCCAAGGAAGGTGCCGCCGTGATCCGCGGCGCCTTCACGGTGCTGAACGACGACGACGTCCAAGCCGTCATCGAGGGCATGGTCCGCCGGCACCTGCTGGCGCCGCCGTGGGGACCGCCGGTGGGCCGGCTCGCCCAGCGCGTGTTCGACGACGGCCACCACCACGCTCTCGTGGACCTGCTCGTGGACCGTACGGTGGACTGGGTGCGGGACAACCACGAAACGGTCAACCGGCTGGTCACGGACCGTTCCCCCACCTGGGTGCCTACGTTCGTGGACGGGCTCGTAGGCGACAAGGTCTACGTGGAGATCCTGAAATTCACCCGGGCCGTGCAGGCCGATCCGCAACACCAGGTCCGGCTCTCCATCGACAAATACCTCAAAGAACTGGCCCAGGACCTGCAGCACGATCCGGTCATGATCGCCCGCGCCGAGGGCGTCAAAGCGCAGGTGCTGGGCGACCCGGAGGTCCGCGAACTCGCCTCCCGCACCTGGGGCACGGTCAAGGCCGCGCTGCTGGCCGCCGTCGACGATCCGCACAGCGAACTGACGGTGAAGTTCAAGGCCGCCGTGCACGACTTCGGCACCCGGCTGGTGGTCGACCCCGAGCTGGCCGGCAAGGTGAACACCTGGATCGGCGACGCCGCCGGGTACCTGGTGAACAACTACCGCTCGGACATTGCCGGCGTGATCACCGATACCGTGGCCCGCTGGGATGCCGAGGAGACCTCGCAGAAGATCGAACTCCAGGTGGGCAAGGACCTGCAGTTCATCCGGATCAACGGCACCGTGGTGGGCGCCCTCGCCGGGCTGGCCATCTTTACCGCCGCGCACTTCGTCTTCGGCTGACCCGGATGGATCCGGCACAGACACCCCGCCCGGAGGCCGCCTTCGAAACCGGCCGGTTGCTGCTGCGGCCATTGCGCGTGTCCGACGCCGCGGTCCAGCACGAGCTCTGGACCGAACGCGACCCCCGTGTCCCGCCGCATCGCCGCATCAGTCCCGACGGCCACCCCACGCTGGAGGAAATCGCCGACGGGATCCGTCGGGACGACGGGCTCCCCTTCCCGGGGCTGCTGGCGGCGGAGCAAAAAAGTTCGGGGCAGGTCATCGGCTACTGCGGGCTGATTCCCAATCGGCATGGGCAGGACGGGGAGCCGGAACTCGCGTTCGAGTTCCTTCGAAGGGTCTGGGGGCAGGGGTTGGCGACCGAGGCCTCCCGGGCCGTCCTGCAGCAGGCGCAGGCAGCCGGTTACCCCTGCATTTGGGCCACCGTCCGCGATTGGAACACCCCGTCACGCCGCGTCCTGGCCAAACTTGGCTTCGTCGAAACCGGCCGGGTGGACCTGGACGAGGTACACGGCGACTCCCTCTTCACCCGGAAGACGCTCTGAGCCCACCGGTCAGCTCGGCGGCCCGCTTGGCCGTCAGGCGTGCGCGACTGTGGCCTTGACGCGGCCATGCAGGGCGAAGACCGTGAACGCCAGCGCCGCGAGCGCCGTGACCACGAGCAGCATCAGCCCGATCGAGTAGCTGCGGGTCGCGGCGTCGTAGGTGGCTCCCATCACCAGCGGCGGGAAGTAGCCGCCCAGGCCGCCGGCGGCGCTGACCACCCCGCTGATGCTGCCGACCTTGCCGGCCGGGGCGAGCACCCCGACCCAGGCGAAGACGCCGCCGGTGCCCAGCCCCAGGGCGGCCGCCATGGCGACGAACGTCAGGCCGGCGGGCACATCGCCGTCGGGCTGCAGGTTCACCACCCAGGCGAGCACGGCGACGCCGGCGAGCGAGACCACCACCACGGGCTTGGGGCCGAACCGGTCCGCGAGCACTCCCCCGATGGGCCGGGCCAGCACGGCGGCCAGGGCGAAGCCGGCGGTACGCGCGCCGGCGGCGCTCGGGTCGAAGCTGTAGATGTCCCGCAGGTACGTCGGCAGGTAGGTCGCGAAGGACACGAATCCGCCGAATACGACGGCGTAGAGGAAACACATCTTCCAGGTGACCGGGGTTTTTGCGGCGTCGAGCAGCTTGGGCATGACCGGCGCGTCCTGGCGGCTCCACGCCGGGGACTCTTTCATCAGGAACCAGACCAGCGCGGCCATGACGGCCAGGACTCCGGCGATCAGCAGGTGCGTCGGAAAGTAACCGATCCAGGCGACCAGCCGCGGGTTCAGGAACGCGGCCAGGGCGGTGCCGCCCATCCCGGCACCAAACACCCCGGTGGCGAAGCCGCGCCGTGACGGTTCGTACCAAGCGCTGACGAAGGGGATGCCGACGGCGAACACGGTGCCGGCCACCCCGAGCAGCAGCCCGGCGCCGAGCACCAGCGCGAAGGAGCGGATGGTGCCCCCGACGGCCACCAGCAGAATCGGGACAATGGCCGCCAGCAGCACGAAGCTGAAGAGGGCGCGGCCGCCGTACTTGTCTGTCAGGGCGCCGACGACGATCCTGCCCAGCGAGCCGACGAACACCGGCATGGCGACGAGGATGCCCGTGGTGGCGGGGTTGAGCTGGAGGTTCTGGGTGTAGAAGGCCCCGAGCGTGGCCACGGAATTCCAGGCCCAGAATCCGGCCACCGAGGCCGCGGTGGCGAGCACCAGGTTGAGCGTCTGGCCTGCCGGCGCGGTTGCGGACGGGGTCGCTGCTCCGGCCACGGAGGTCTCCTTTCGGTTCGGGAAGGGTTCGGGAAGGCTTCGGGAAGCTGCGGCATAGCCGGCACCTCAGCGGTTGCGGGTGTCCCGGTCGCGGGTCCCGACGGCGGACCAGCCGCGGCGGGCGGCGGTGCCGGAGGACCGCGTGGCGGCCGCGCCGGCCCGGCTGCCGTCCCGGTCCCGGTCGCGGGAGCGGTAAACGATGTACGGCCGGAAGAGATAGTGGAACGGCGCCGTGAACGCATGGACCAGGCGGGTGAAGGGCCAGATGACGAACAGCGCCATGCCCACCAGGGTGTGCAGGTGGAAGGAGAAGGGCGCCGCCGCCATCGCCGCGATGTCGGGTTGGAAGATGAACAGCGAACGGAACCACGGCGCCACGGTCTCGCGGTAGTTGTGCCCGTGTTCGCCCTCGAAGACGCTCGCCAGGGTGGTCCAGAGCCCGAACACGATCGCGCCGGTGAGCACGACGTACATGGTTTTGTCGTTCCTGGTGGTGGCCATGAAGACCGGACCGGTGGTGCGGCGCCGGTAGATCAGCAGGATGATGCCGCCCAGGGTCCCCACCCCGGCGATGCCGCCAACCAGGAGGGCGTTGAAATGGTAGAACTCCTGGCTCATGCCCACGGCCTGGGTCCACGCCATCGGAATGACCAGGCCGAAGAAGTGCCCCGCGATCACGGCGAGCAGGCCGAAGTGGAACAACGGCGAGGCGATCCGCAGCAGCCGGGATTCGTAGAGCTGGGAGGACCGCGTGGTCCAGCCGAACTGGTCGTACTTGTAGCGCCAGATGAGGCCGCCCACCAGCACAACGACCATGACGTAGGGCAGTACGCCCCAGAGCACGATGTCCAGGGCGGAGATTTCGACGGCGGATCCGGGCTCGGCCTCGAATGCCAGCATGGTCACGCCCCCTTCACGGGCAACAGTCGCGGATCATACGGGTCCAGGCCCACCGCCTCGGTGGGCGGCCCGTAGCCGGCCATCCGCATCACGGCCTGCTCATCCGCGGGTGATTTCCCGGGCAGGGTGGCGCAGACGGCCCGCAGGATCCGGGCGTGTGGGAGGTCGTCCCGGAGCAGGCCGAAGCGCAGCATCTCCAGGCTGGCCCGGAACCGGCTCAGCAGCTCGCGGCCGGCCGCCAGGTCCACCAGTGCGGCGTATTCCAGCACCATCGGGAGGTAGTCGGGCAGTTCACCGTGGGTGTCCACCAGGATGTCGCTTTGCCGGTAGGTCTTCTTGAAGTTCCCCAGCACTTCGCCGCGGCGCCGGGTGTCTCCGTCGGTCCAGTAGGACAGGTGCAGGGCGTGGCGCTTGCCGAGGTCAAACTCGCGCACATAGTGGGCCTGCAGTTCCAGCGGCGGGGTGGCGTCCAGCCGGTCCAGCACCTCGGCGAAGTCCGCCCCGGCGCCGGGAAACTCGGCCAGCGCGGCCCGCATCAGCGGCACCCGGCCGATCAGTTCCTCGTCCGGGTAGGACAGGCACCAGGCCGCGGCGAGGTAGACGACCTGTTCGCGGCGGCTCACGGCTGGTCCTCCGCCGCCGCCAGGGTGCCCGGTTCGGCCCGTTTGTCCGGGAACAGCCCGGCCGGCGCTCCCGTGCCGTCCCAGTTCAGCAGGTTCACCCGTCCGCGCAGCGTCGTTTCGCCGGGTGCGGCGCCGGAGGTTTGCCGGTCCCGGAGGGCGTTGAAGGTCTCCACCGCCACCGGGACGGGCCTGCCGCTGGCCTCGCCAAACGGCGAGGAGTCCTGCATGCCCGGGCCGCCCTCAAAATCCAGCGAGCAGCCCATTTCCTCGAGGTCGTGCGCCTGCTCCACGTGTGCCTTGGGGATCACGTAGCGCTCCTCGTACTTCGCGATCGCCATCAGCCGGTACATCTCGTACATGGTCTGGCTGTCCATCCCCACGGCTTCCGGGATGGAGTCGTCCGGGTCGTTGCCGAGGCTGATGCCCCGCATGAAGGAGCGCATCGCGGCGAGCTTCTTTAGCACCGCGGTGACCCGGTCCGCGTCGCCGGCGGTGAAGAGTTCGGCGAGGTATTCCACCGGGATGCGCAACGCGTCGATGGCGCCGAACAGGTTGCCGGCGTCCTCGCCGTCGTGGCCCTGGTCCCGCAGCAGGTCCACCACGGGTGAGAGCGGCGGGACGTACCAGACCATCGGCATCGTCCGGTATTCGGGGTGCAGCGGCAGGGCGACCTTGTAGACCTTGGCCAGGGCGTAGACCGGCGAGCGCCGGGCCGCGTCGATCCAGTCTTCCGGGATGCCCTGGGCCCGCGCCTCGGCCTGCACGGCGGGGTCGCTGGGGTCCAGCAGCACGTCCATCTGTGCGTCGTAGAGCTCCTGCGGGTCCGTCACGGCGGCCGCCGCGGTGACGGCGTCGGCGTCGTACAAAACCAGCCCCAGGTACCGCAGCCGGCCCACGCAGGTCTCCGAGCAGACCGTCGGGAGTCCTACCTCCACCCGCGGGTAGCAGAAGGTGCACTTCTCGGCCTTGCCGGTCTTGTGGTTGAAGTAGATTTTCTTGTACGGGCAGCCGGTGACGCATTGCCGCCAGCCGCGGCACTTGTCCTGGTCCACCAGCACAATCCCGTCCTCCACCCGCTTGTAGATCGCGCCGGAGGGGCAGGAGGCCATGCAGGACGGGTTCAGGCAGTGCTCGCAGATCCGCGGCAGGTAGAACATGAAGGTCTGCTCGTAGGCGAACTTGATCTTGTCCTCGGATTCGCGCCGGACCTTTTCCACGATCGGATCCAGGTGCCCGTTCTCCGTGGAGCCGCCCAGGTCATCGTCCCAGTTCGCGGACCAGGTTATCTTGGTGTCCTCGCCGGTGATCAGGGACTTTGGCCGCGCCACCGGGAAGTCGTCGCCCAGCGGTGCGTCCACGAGGGTCTTGTAGTCATAGGTCCACGGCTCGTAGTAGTCCTTGAGCTCGGGCTGGACCGGGCTGGCGAAGATCCCCAGGAGCTTCTTGACCCGGCCACCGGCCTTGAGCACGAGCTTGCCGCGTTTGTTCAGCACCCAGCCGCCGTGCCACCTTTCCTGGTCCTCGTAGCGGCGCGGATACCCCTGCCCGGGGCGGGTTTCGACATTGTTGAACCAAACGTATTCGGTGCCCGCACGGTTCGTCCACGCCTGTTTGCAGGTCACGGAGCAGGTGTGGCAGCCGATGCATTTGTCCAGGTTCATGACCATGCCCATTTGGGCCATGACACGCATCAGTACTGCACCTCCTGGGAGCGACGGCGGACGGTGGCCACCATGTCGCGCTGGTTTCCGGTGGGGCCAAGGTAGTTGAACGCGTAGGCCAGCTGGGCGTAGCCGCCGATCAGGTGCGAGGGTTTGACCAGCAGCCGGGTCACGGAGTTGTGGATACCGCCGCGCCGCCCGGTGGCCTCGGACTTCGGCACGTCGATGGTGCGTTCCTGGGCGTGGTGGACGTAGACGACGCCGGCCGGCATCCGATGGCTGACGATCGCGCGGGCCACCAGGACGCCGTTGATGTTCACGCACTCCACCCAGTCGTTGTCCTTGACCTCGATGGCGTCCGCGTCGGCCGGGCTCATCCAGACCGTGGGTCCGCCGCGGGAGAGCGAGAGCATCAGCAGGTTGTCCTGGTATTCGGAGTGGATGGACCATTTCGAGTGCGGCGTCAGGTAGCGGACCACCACCTCCATGGACCCGTCCCGGCCGAGTTTGGGTTCGCCGAAGAGCCGGTGCATGTCCAGCGGCGGCCGGTAGATCGGCAGCGCTTCACCGATGTCCAGCATCCAGTCGTGGTCCAGGAAGAAGTGCATCCGGCCGGTCAGGGTGTGCCACGGCTTGAGCCGCTCCACGTTGATGGTGAACGGTGCGTAGCGCCGGCCGCCGGTCTCGGAGCCGGACCATTCCGGCGAGGTGATCACCGGGACCGGGCCGGCCTGGGTCTGCGCGAAGGTGATGAACTTTTCCTCGGACCCCTCGGACAGGTCCGCCAGTTTCCGGCCGGTGCGGACTTCCAGGTCCTTGAAGCCCTGCACGGACAGGGCGCCGTTGGTGGTGCCGGAGAAAGCCAGGATCGCCTCGGCCATCTTCGCGTCGGTGTCGATCGCGGGGCGGCCGTCCGCGGCGCCGCCGAGCATCACCCCGTTGGACCGGCTCAGCCGCTCCAACGGCCCTGCCAGTTTGTAGGTGACGTTTTTGACCGTGAAGCCCAGTTTGTCGGCCAGCGGACCGACGGCGGCCAGCTTGTCCGCGATGGCGGTGTAGTCGCGTTCCACCACGGAGAAGATGGGCATGTTCTGTCCCGGCACGGCGGGGATGGACGCGTGCCGCCAGTCGCGGACTATCCCGCCGGGCTGGGCGAGCTGGCCGGGGGTGTCGTGCTGCAGCGGCACACTGACCAGGTCCCGGCGGACCCCCAAGTGTGTCCTGGCCTGCCGGGAAAACTCCTGGGCCAGCAGGTGGAAGGTGTCGAAGTCCGTCTTGGTCTCCCACGGCGGGTCGATCGCGGGGGTGAAGGCATGCACGAAGGGGTGCATGTCGGTGGAGGACAGGTCGTGTTTCTCGTACCAGGTGGCGGCCGGGAACACGACGTCGGAGAGCAGCGTGGTGGAGGTCATCCGGAAGTCCGCGGAGACCAGCAGGTCCAGTTTTCCTTCCGGCGCCTGCTCGTGCCATTTCACGTCCCGCGGCTTGAGGCCTTCCGCGTGGTCCTTGCCGAGCACGTTGTTGTGGGTGCCCAGCAGGTTGCGCAGGAAGTATTCGTTGCCCTTGGCCGAGGAGCCGAACAGGTTGGAGCGCCACAGCACGAGGGTCCGCGGCCAGTTTTCCGGGGCGTCCACGTCCTCGATCGCCGGGTTCAGGGTGCGGTTTTTCAGTGCGTCGGCGATGTAGCCCGGGGTGTCTTTCGCGGTGCCGGCGGCGACGGCGGCTTCCGCCTCGTCCGCGATGTCCAGCGGGTTACGGTCGAACTGCGGGTAGAACGGCATCCAGCCGAGTCGCGCGGACTGGGCCATCGCGTCCGCGGTGTGCATGCCATCCAGGGCTCCGGTGGACAGCGGAGACTTCAGCGCGTCGGCGGAGTAGCCGTCCTGCCGCCACTGGTCCGTGTGCATGTACCAGTAGCCGGTGCCGATCATGGTCCGCGGCGGCCGGGACCAGTCCAGCGCGTTCGCCAGCGACACCCAGCCGGTGGCGGGGCGGGTCTTCTCCTGGCCCACGTAGTGCGCCCAGCCGCCGCCGTTGCGGCCCATGCAGCCGGTCAGCATGACCAGGGCCAGCACGGCCCGGTAGGTGGTGTCGCCGTGGAACCACTGGCAGATGCCGGCGCCCATGATGATCATGGACCGGCCCTTGGACTGCTCCGCGTTGCGGGCGAACTCCCGGGCCACCCGGATGCAGGCCTGCGCCGGGACGGAGGTGATCTCCTCCTGCCAGGCCGGGGTGTAGGGCGTCGCGGCGTCGTCGTAGCCGGCCGCCCAGTCCCCCGGCAGACCCTCGCGGCCCACGCCGTACTGGGCCAGCATCAGGTCGAACACGGTGGTGACCAACTGGCCCTCCACCTCGAGGACGGGCACGCCGCGTCGGAGCACGCTGCCCTCGCCGCCGGCGTCCTCGAAGCATGGCAGCAGGATCTCGGCGTTTTCAGCGGAGACCTCCCGCAGCGACAGCGCCGGCTCGATGCCCTCGAGGTCCAGGTTCCATTTGCCCTCGCCGCTGCCGGAATAGCGGAACCCCATCGAGCCGTTGGGGACGACGGGCAGGCCGGTCTTCTTGTCGAACAGCACGGTCCGGAACGCCGCGTCCTCAGCCAACGACTCGGCTTTGAGGTCCCTGGCGGTGAGGAACTTGGACGGGGTGAGGGTGCCGTCGTCGCGCCGTTCCAGCCGGACGAGGAACGGCAGGTCGGTGTACTGCCGGACATAATCGGAGAAGAACGGCACGTCGCGCTCAACGAAGAACTCCCTGAGCATGACGTGCCCCATCGCCATCGCCAGGGCGGCGTCGGTGCCGGCCTGGGCGGGCAGCCATTCGTCGGCAAACTTCGTGTTGTCCGCGTAGTCCGGGCTGACCGTGACCACCTTGGTTCCGCGGTACCGCACCTCGGCCATCCAGTGCGCATCCGGGGTCCGGGTCACGGGGACGTTGGAGCCCCACATCATTAGGTAGCGCGCGTCCCACCAGTCACCGGATTCCGGGACGTCGGTCTGGTCGCCGAAAACCTGCGGGCTGGCCACCGGCAGGTCGGCGTACCAGTCGTAAAAGGACGTCATCACCCCGCCGATGAGCTGGATGAAACGGGTGCMGACGGCATGCGAGACCATCGACATGGCGGGGATCGGGGAGAAACCGGCGCAGCGGTCCGGCCCGTAGTTCTTGATCGTGTTGACGTGCGCGGCGGCCGCGATCTCGATCGCTTCCTGCCAGGAGACACGGACCAGGCCGCCCTTGCCGCGGGCCTGCTGGTAGCGGCGGCGTCGCTCCGGGTCCCCCACGACGTCGGCGAAGGCGAGCACCGGGTCGCCCAGCCGGGCCTTGGCCTCGCGGTACATCTCCACCAGCACACCCCGGGCGTAGGGAAAGCGGACCCGGGTGGGCGAGTAGGTGTACCAGGAGAAGGCGGCTCCGCGCGGGCAGCCGCGCGGCTCGTATTCGGGACTGTCAGGGCCCACCGAAGGGTAGTCGGTCTGCTGGGATTCCCAGGTGATGATGCCGTCCTTGACGTACACCTTCCAGGAGCAGGAGCCGGTGCAGTTCACCCCGTGGGTGGAGCGGACCACCTTGTCGTGGCTCCAGCGGTCCCGGTAGAAGATGTCGCCCTTGCGGCCGCCTTCCCGGAACACCGCCCTGCCGTCCTCGGTCTGGTCCCATTTCGTGAAAAAGCGGCCAAGCTTCAACA
The DNA here is from genome assembly GCF_056394105.1 of Arthrobacter sp. 10T419. Taxonomy (NCBI): domain Bacteria; kingdom Bacillati; phylum Actinomycetota; class Actinomycetes; order Micrococcales; family Micrococcaceae; genus Arthrobacter; species Arthrobacter sp. 10T419. Next base: position 174,576 of record NZ_JBFTHF010000003.1, read on the forward strand.
TTGCGTCCGAGGCGGGTCCATCCAACCCCGCGGGGCCTCCGGCAGTCATGCCCCCAAAGCTATGGGGCACCCTGCTCCCCCGATAGGGCCCTACGGCACTAGTGTCACAACCGCCACTTTAGTCTCAGCGCGGACTGCGAAACGGGACTCAGGCGAACGACTCGAGTTCGACGCCGGCCTTCTCCAGCGCGGCGCGGACGGCGGCGGCCACCTGCACCGAGCCGGGGGTGTCACCGTGCAGGCACAGCGAATGCGGTGTGAGCGTGACGACGGTTCCGTCGACCGCCAGGACTTCGCCCTTGAGGGCCAGCCGGAGCGCGCGCTCGACGATCTCGTCCGGGTCCTCGATCACCGATTCCTCCTCCAGCCGCGGCACCAGCGAGCCATCCGGGAGGTAGGCGCGGTCGGCGAAAGCCTCGTGGAACACGGGATTGCCGGCCTCACGGGCAATCCTGAGCAAGGCCGAACCCTCCAGGCCCAGGATCGGAAGCCCCGGATCGTAGGCCTGGATGGCGGCGACCACGGCGGAGGCCTGTTCGTCGTCGTGCATCGTGCGGTCGTAGAGGCCGCCGTGCACTTTGACGTAGTCCACCGAGGCGCCCACCGCATGGGCCACGCCGTCGAGCGCGCCGAGCTGGTAGAGAACCGCGCCGAACAAGTCGTCGAAGCTCATGTCCATGGCGCGGAGCCCGAAGCCGGCCAGGTCGGGATAGCCCAGGTGGGCGCCGACCCTGACGTCGAGTTCGTAGGCCGCGCGGCAGGTGTCCAGCATGGTGACGGGGTCCCCGGCGTGCAGACCGCAGGCCACGCTGGCGCTGGTGACGAGCGGGAACATCGCCGCGTCATCGCCCATCGTCCAGGAGCCGAAGGACTCCCCGAGGTCAGCGTTCAGATCCACGGGTTCCGCCTTCCAGGTCCGGGCCGGCTTCCGCGGTACCGGCGCCGGGCTTCAGCTCGCCGGGGATGGTCACCGGCATCGGGCCGAAGGCCTCCTTGGCGTTTTCGACGACGGCGCGTCCCATCATCCGGTTGCCGACGCCGCCCACCACGGCGCCGATGCCGAAGGGCAGGGCGCGGCCCAGCAGAGCGGTGCCCTGGCGCTTGAGCAGGTTCCGCAGGAAGGCCCGCTGGATCCGCTCTCGCACCGACCCGAAGCCGATCATCGGCGCCCTGCGTGCGAAGAGCGTGCCCCAGGCCTGGGTTGGCCCCTTGCCCTGCCCGGCGGCGTGGCCGCTCAGCGAGCTCAGCAGGGCGGTGCCTTCTTCGCCGAGCATGATGGCCATGACCAACGTGCTGGCCCTCTCCGGGTCGACCATTCGCACCCCGTGCAGTTCCGCCAGCGAGGTGGCGAACAGCGCGGTAGCCTCCAGGAATCCGACGGTCGCGGCGGCGGAAAGACCCAGCGCGGCAACGGTGCCGACGCCGGGGATAACGGCCGAGCCGCCGACGAGGGCGCCGCCGCCGGTAACGGCGGTCAGGTAGTTGCGTTCCAGGATGGCGGCGAGCTGCGCCGCGGTGGCGTTCGGGTGCTTCCGCTGCAGCCGGCGCAGGTTCGCCAGAACCAGCGGCCGCTGGATTTCCACCGCGCGCAGGAGCATGTTGTGGACGCCGGGCTTGGGCTTGCCGTCGGCGTCGAACATTGCGCTGTGGGCGGTCTTTTGGGCAATTCTCATTGCCGGGTTGCTGCGCTTGGCCATCATCGCCTCTCCGTGAACCGTAAGTGTGCTGAACATCGTCCAGCCTTAACACTAGGCCACGTGCCGCCTGGCCGCTCTTGCGCAGCCCCGGGCCGGTGCCGCCGCCGGGCAGGGACGCTAGAGCACCCAGGATTCGGCCAAGGCGATGAACGCCGAGGAGGACGGTCCCAGCGGACCGGGATAGACCGCCGGCGTGCCCGGCCACTCCACCCCGAATTCCGCGAGCCGACCGGTGCTGCAGGGCAGATAAACGTTGCTCAGCGCGGCGCTGCCCTCGCCGAGCTGGAAGTTGGGGGCGGTGAACTGCCTTCGGTCCAGGATGCCGCTGATTGCCAGCTCCGCCTTGTGGCCGGTTGCGCGGAACCCGGTCGCCGGGTCCACTTCCACCGTGAACTCGTCGTGGGTGTGCCCGATCCCGGTCAGCGGGAAGCGGGACGCTTCCGGGAAATAGCGGGTAAGTTCGGTGGCCAGGGTTTTCGCGAGGGCCTCATTGGTGCCGTAGCTGCGCCAGCCCTGCAGGGTCGCAACCAGCAGGGCACTCCCGGCACCCCAGCGTGACCAGTCGGCCTGCCAGAACGTGGCGAAGCAGCTGGCCGGCTCGCCCGGGACCTGGGCGCCCCGGGAGTCCGCCGGGTGCAGCGCCAGGCCCGCGTTGATTCCCACGAATGCCAGGCTGCGCCGCGCCGCTGCGGTGGCCGTTTTCTCCATGTGAGGAGCCTAACGGGACGGCAACGGCTGCGGCCGGAAGGTCTTCACCTCCGGCCGCAGCCGTGTCCTGGCTGGGTTTCCCGTCTGAAGCGGTCCCCACTGAAGCGTTCCCGCCCGGGGCGCTCCCGCTTAGCGCGGGGTGCGGATCAGTTTCTTGTTCACGAATTCGTCCATGCCGAACCGACCCAGCTCACGCCCGACGCCGGAGCGCTTGACGCCGCCGAACGGCAGGTCCGCCTGCGTTACGGCCACCGAGTTGATGAAGACCATGCCGGTGTCCAGCCGGTCCGCGAGGTCCTGGGCCTTGCGCGGGTCGGCGCTGAAGACCGAGCCGCCGAGCCCGTACGGGGACCCGTTGGCGAGTTCGATTGCTTCCTCGGCGCTGGCCACCTTGTAGATGACCGCGGCCGGGCCGAACAGCTCCTCGGAGAAGGCGCGCATCTCCGGCGTGACGTCGGTGAGCACGGTGGGCTCCACGAAGGCACCCGGGCCGTCCACGAGGTGGCCGCCGGTGCGGAGCGTGGCGCCCTTGTCCACGGCGTCCTGGATCTGTTCGATCAGGCCGTCCGCGGCGCTCTGCGAGGAGAGCGGACCGAACTTGGTGTCCTCCAGCAGCGGGTCCCCGGGCTTGATCCCGGCCATCCGGGCGGTGAACTTTTCCACGAAGGGCTCGTAGAGGTCCTCGAGCACGATGAACCGCTTCGAGGCGGTGCAGGCCTGCCCGGCGTTGCCCATCCGGCCGCCCACGGCGGCCTTGACGGTGGCGTCGAGGTCATCGGAATCCAGCACGATGAAGGGGTCGCTGCCGCCGAGTTCCAGCACGTACTTCTTCAGGTTCCGGCCGGCCACTTCGGCCACGGCCGAACCGGCCCGCTCGCTGCCGGTCAGGGAGACGCCCTGGATCCGGCTGTCGGCGATGACCTCGGCGACCTGTTCGTTGCTGAGGAAGAGGTTGGTGTAGGCGCCCTGTGGGAGTCCGGCATCCTTGAAGATTTCCTCGATCGCGAGGGCAGACTGCGGGCAGCTGCCGGCATGCTTGAGCAGGATCGTGTTGCCCAGGACCAGGTTCGGCGCCGCGAAGCGCGCCACCTGGTAGTACGGGTAGTTCCACGGCATGATGCCGAGCAGGGGTCCGACCGGAGCCGAACGGACGACGGCGGAGCCGCCGCCCTTGACCTCCAGCGGCTCGTCCTTGAGGAAGCCCGGGCCTTCCGCGGCGTAGTAGTCGTAAATATCGGCCACGAGCTGCACTTCGCCGCGGGCCTGTGCCAGGGGCTTGCCCATCTCGGTGCTGATCAGCCGGGCGAGCTCGTCCTGGCGTTCTCGGTACAGTTCTGCGACGCGGGCGATCACCTTGGCGCGGGCCTCGACAGGGGCGGCGCGCCAGGCCTGGAACGCCTGCTGCGCGGCTGCGAGCGCCTCTTCCACCTCGCCCGCGGTAGCGAGCGGGAATTCCTTCAGAGTTTCTCCGGTCGCGGGGTTCACTGTCTTGTAGGCAGTCATTGGTCCACCATCTCCGTTTCTGGCTGGTTAGAGCCGGTTCGGACGCGGACCGCCGTTGGCGCCGGATACGGCGTCGACGGCGGTTCCCGCCCATTGCGCGGGGCCGGCCTGCCTGCAAAGGCGGGCCAAGTCCCTTAGGCGCCAACCGAGGTGTCCCCGGGAGTATTCCATCCAGCCGCGGCCGTTGCCGTCCCCAGACCTCAGGGACGGCCAGCCGCCGCCACCTGTCCCCTAGAGTGCCACGTCGCCGCAGAGGTGGACCTGCACCCCTAGCTCGGCAAAGAATGCGGCCTTGGCTTCCAGCGCCTTGTCCGCCGTGGCGGCGTCCGGGGCGTAGACCACCTGGGCGTGGTTGGCCTTGTGGCGGGCCATCAGCTGATCTCGGCTGACGCCGTCGAGGACGGCGTGCATGATCGGCCACTGCGGGTCGGTCGCGTCCAGCCGGCGTTGGGTCTCCTCCGCCGGAAGCTCGACGACGTGGCCGCGGCCCAGGTCCACGTGCAGCCGGTCGTCCATGATGAAGACCCGCGACCAGACGATCTCCCCCGGCTTGGAGACACCGCTGAGGGTGCCGCCTCCCAGCGGAAAGAACATCTCGGGCTGTCGCATGGAGTACGACTTGTCGTAGCCGCCATTGTGGGAGGCCGGCACGGAGCCGGAGATCTCGAAGACCCAGACGAACTCGCCGTCGTAGTCGGCACCCCAGCGCACGTCGTGCAGCGTGGTGGCAGGATCGAGCCCCATCGCGGTCCAAATCCGGTTGGTGATGAGGGCGTCGACGGCGACCCCCTCGTCCACCTCGTTGAAGTGCGGCAGCGCCTTTCCGGCGAACAGTTCCCGGCCGCCGTCGCGGGAGTAGACGGGCGGGCGCTGGACGTTGTTGAGCAGGCCTTCGGCCAGGTCGGACGCCGGGACGGTGTCCTTGAGGCCCTGCTGGTACTGGATGCCGACGGCGTCGACGCCGTAATCGTCCGAGATGCGCAGCGCGGCAATGTACATCTTGAGCTGGCTGTGGACCTGGTCGGGGGTCAGCTCCGTCGCAGGGTCGGTGCCGAAGTGGAAGGTCAGGCCGGCGTCGTCGAGCCAGCTCTTCACCGCGTCGGCCTCTGCGTCCGGGACCTTCAGCATCTCGGCCACGAGGGCGCTCTGCGAGAGCCGCTCCTTGTAGATGCCCAGCGGATTGAGCATTTCGTCGTCGATGATGGCGTTGTACATGCCCATGCAACCCTCGTCGAAGACGCCGATGATGGCCTTGTCGGCCATCAGCTGCTGCGCCAGGGCGCGTCCCAGCCGGACCTCCTCCGTATCCGCCAGCGGCGGCAGTTCGCGGACGTGGCTCGTGTCGTGGGTGATGCTGCCGGAGGTGAGCCAGGATTTGAGCTTGCCCACCGCCCATTCGTCGGTGAAGTCCTCGCTCCACAGCGCGGAGTAGTCGACCTTGGCCTTGGTCAGGCTTCCGGTGAGGTTAAGCAGGCCCACCAGCCCCGGGAAGTCGCCCGCCCAGTTCGCCACGACCAGGATCGGGCCGCGGTGCGTGCGCAGGCCGGCCAGGACGTGGTGGCTGTACTGCCAGACGGCCTCGACAACCACCACCGGCGCCGTCGGCGGAATGTTCTTGAAAACTTCCATACCCATGCGCTGGCTGTCGATGAAGCCATGCCCGGTGTCGGGGTTGACGCCGTGCGCGCGGACCACCTGGTAGCCGAGGGACTCCACGGCGGCCGCGAAGTGCCCTTCGAGCTGCTGCTGGGTGGGCCAGCACTTGGTGTTGGCAGCGAGCCGCAGGTCGCCGCTGCTGATGGTGTAGACCGTGTTGGCCTCGGCGTCGGGGGTTTCCGTGATGGACGGGAAGGTGTAACTGCTCATGGTGTGGTTTCCCTTTCAAGGTTTTGGGGGCTCAGACGTTCCTCGCGTCCGGCGAGGGCGTGGGCAATGTCCTGGGTGGCCGGGTAAAGGCGTAAGTAGAGGTCGTACAGCTCCTCATAGTCCGCGCTCACGGCAGGGTTGGGGTGGACGGTCCGGGCGGGCGGATTCCACTCGCTGATCCGGACCTCGGCAACCGTGCCCGCGGCCAGATACGCGGCGCCGTAGCTGGCGCCGATGGTCTGGCTCGGAATGAGCTGCGGCTGCCCGGTCACGTCGGAAACGATCTGGGTCCACAGCTCACCCTGGGTTCCGCCGCCGACGGCCACGATGCGCCGGATGTTTCCGCCGGCCAGCTCCATGGACTCGATGTTGTGCCGGACGCCCAGTGCCGTGGCCTCCAGGGCGGCGCGGTACAGGTCGCCGCGGGTGTGCGAGAGGGTCAGCCCGGCAATGATGCCGCGGGCTTGCGGATCCGCCACCGGGGTCCGTTCGCCGGCGAAGTAGGGCAGCATCAGGAGTCCACGGGCGCCGGGGCCCGAGGCGGCGGCCAGCTCCAGCAGTTCCGGGAAGTCGAGGGAGCCGAACAGTTCCTTGAGCCAGGACGTGACCGCCCCGGAGGTGGCCATCCCGCCGGCCAGGTTGCGGGTTCCCTCGAACGCGCCGACCGTCCCCCACAGCTGGGGTGAGGTGACCCGGTCCGGGACGGTGTTGACCAGGAACATGGTGGTGCCGTACATCAGCATCAGGTCGCCATTGTTCTGGCTGTCCACGCTGACGGCTTCGCTCCAGGCGTCGATGGTTCCGGCAATCACCGGGACTCCGGCCGGAAGTCCGGTGGCGACGGCGGCCTCCGCGCTGACGTACCCGGCGGTGTCGCCTGGCCAGAGCAGCGGCGGAAGTTCCAGCCCGGGAGCGATCTTGCTCGCGAAGGGCGGATACCATTCCAGCGTCCGGGTGTCGTACAACGGCGTGCACTGGCTGGCGGAGTGGTGGTCCAGCACGTACGCGCCGGTGAGCTGGTAGGCCAGCCAGGAGGAGGGCATAAAAAGCCGGCGGCTCCTGGCGAAAGTGTCCGGCTCGTGCCGGGCCAGCCACGCCAGCTTGGGCCCGACGGCCTGGGTGGACAGCACGGAGCCGCAGCGCTCCATAATGAGCTCGTCGCCGCCCAACTCAGCGGTGAGGGACTCGATCTGTTCGGTGGCCCGGGAGTCGATGCCGTAAAGGATCGCCGGGCGCAGCGGGGTGCCGTCCTGGTCCGTGACGAGGACGCAGGGGCCCATGCCGCTGACGCCGACGGCGACGATTTGTTCGTCCGCGCCCCGGCCGGCCAGCAGTTCGCGGCTGATCGCGGCGAATTCCTCCCACCACAGGTCCCCGTCCATCTCAGCCCAGCCCGGCCGGGGCCGGCTTACCTCGTGGCTGCGCGCGGCCGAACGGAGCACCTTGCCCTCCAGGTCCACGACGACGCCCTTGCTGCTGCTGGTGCCGATGTCGACGCCGAGCACCGCCCGGACCGGCTGATCCGTCACTGTGCCGGCCTCAGGCGCAGGCCCTGCATGCCGCCGTCGACCGCCAAGGAGGTTCCGGTGGTGGAGCCGGCGGCCGGTGATGCGAGGTAGGTGATGGCGGCCGCCACCTCGTCCGCGGTGACCAGCCGGCCGTGGGGCTGGCGGGCGTTGAGGGCGGCGCGTTCGGCCTGCGGATCGTCGCTTTGGGCCATCAGGCGGCCGATCCATGGGGTGTCAGCGGTGCCCGGGTTCACGCAGTTGACCCGGATGCCTTCGCGGATATGGTCCGCGGCCATGGCCAGCGTCAGGGACAGGACCGCGCCTTTGCTGGCACCGTACAGCGCCCGCTGCGGCAGCCCCGCCGTGGCCGCGATGGAACACGTGTTGACGATCGCGGCGGCCGGCGAGCGCCGCAGATGCGGCAGTGCGGCCCGGCTGACCCGCACCATGCCGAGCACGTTGATGTCGAGGACGCGGTGCCATTCATCGTCGTCGTTGTCCGCGATCGTGCCTTGGGCGCCGATCCCGGCGTTGTTGACGACGACGTCGATCCGGCCAAAGTGTTCGGCGACCCCCTGGACTGCCGCGACCACGGAGGCGTCGTCGGCCACGTCGCAGCGCACCGCGAAGTGCCCCTTGGCGGCGTCCTCCGGGTTCAGGTCCAGGACCGCCACCGAGGCTCCGGCGGCGGCGAGCCGGGCGGCTGCCGCGGCGCCGATGCCGGAAGCACCTCCGGTCACAATCGCGACCAGCCCATCCATCTCCGTTGTCATGCTTGTCCTTTCCAAAGACATTTAATTGCTTGCTCGCCGCCTCACCGGGCCGGGCAGGCCCGGTGAGGCAGTCAGTCTGGCGCGGCTGAGGCAGGCTGGCGCGGCGGCTGTTCAGGACTGCGCGAAGACCTGCCGCTGCCGGCCCAGGCCCTCGATCTCGACCTCGACGACGTCACCGGCTTTGAGGTACGGGAACTTGCCGGAGAGCGCCACGCCCTGCGGGGTGCCGGTGAGGACCACGTCGCCGGGCTCGAGGGTGAGGTACTGGCTCAGGTGGTGGATCAGGAAGTCGACCGGGAAGACCATGTCAGCCGTGCTGGAATCCTGGCGGGGCTCGCCGTTGACCCAGCTGCGGAGCCGGAGCCTGCCCGGATCGACCTCGTCGGCGGGCACGAGCCACGGCCCGAGCGGGGAGAACCCGGGCGAACACTTGCCCTTGGACCACTGGCCGCCGGACTCCTCGATCTGGTAGGCACGCTCGGACAGATCGTTGGCAACCAGATAGCCCGCGATGTGCGCGGCAGAGTCGGCCGGCGAGCCGAGGTAGCTGGCGCGCCGGCCGATCACCACCCCGAGTTCGACCTCCCAGTCGGTCTTGGTGGAATTGCGCGGGATGAACGCCGCATCATCCGGGCCAGCGACTGTGTTGGGCGTCTTGAGGAAGATAATGGGAACCTCGGGCGGCAGCGCCCCGGATTCGGCGGCATGCGCGGCGTAGTTCATACCCACGCAGATGACCGCGGACGGACGGGTGATCGGAGCGCCGACCCGGAGGCCGGCGGGATCCAGCGGCTCAAGCTCTCCGCGCTCCAGGGCGTTCCGCGTGGCGTCAATTCCCCCGCCGGCAAGGAACTCGCCGGTGATGTCCGAAGTCAGGGGAGATAGATCATATGTCTTTTCCGTACCTGCGCCATTTGCAGCAATCACGGCGGGGCGTTCCGCACCAGCGGGGCCCAAGCGAACCAACTTCACACTTCCTCCAAATCGGGCAACTCTGCCCGCCGCTAACCCGGCGGCCGGACCGGCCGCGCGGAAAGGTGTCGCACACCACAATACAGACCTCACCGTCGTTGACAAGCCATACATCGGATGTTTACTGTCGAATTCACCGCCCGACCGGGCGACGCGAGATTCCGGGGCTGCCCGGAGCATGAGGAGTTCCCACGTGAGTACCATCACCGCCGTCACGGTCAGTGACGTCCGCTTTCCGACGTCGTCGTCCTTGGACGGCTCGGATGCCATGAATCCCGACCCGGACTACTCGGCGGCCTATCTGGTGATCGGCACCGACGCCGGCGACGACCTTGAAGGCCACGGCTTCGTCTTCACTATCGGGCGCGGCACCGAAGTGGTGGCCAGCGCCCTGACAGCCCTCGTCCCCTATCTCCAGGACCGGAACGCCGAGGAGCTGCTCGATGACATGGGCGGTACCTGGCGCTCCATGGTGCACGACTCGCAGCTGCGCTGGCTGGGGCCGGAGAAGGGGATCATGCACATGGCCATCGGGGCGGCCATCAACGCCCTGTGGGACTTGAAGGCAAAACGCGCCGGGTTGCCGCTGTGGCAGCTGCTGTCCCGGCTGTCGCCCGAAGAGCTGGTTGACCTGGTGGACTTCCGCTACCTCAGCGACGCCCTCACCCCGGAAGAGGCCCTCGCTATCCTGCGGGGCGCAGAAACCGGCCGTCCGGGTCGAGAGTCCGAGCTGCTCCGCGCCGGCTATCCGGCGTACACCACCACCCCGGGCTGGCTCGGCTACGACGATGCCAAGCTCTCCCGGCTGTGCCGCGAGGCCGTCGCGGACGGCTTCCCGCTGGTCAAGCTCAAGGTTGGCGCCAACCTGGCGGATGACGTCCGGCGTCTGCGCGTCGCCCGGGACGCCTGCGGACCGGGCATCAAGATCGCCGTGGACGCGAACCAGCGCTGGGACACCACGGAGGCCATCGAATGGATCCGCGGCCTCGGCGACCCCGACCTCGCCTGGGTGGAGGAACCGACGAGCCCGGACGACATCCTGGCCCATGCCGCGATCGCCCGCGCCATCGCCCCGATTCCGGTGGCGACCGGGGAGCATGTCCAGAACCGGGTGGTGTTCAAGCAGATGCTGCAGGCCGGATCCCTCGAGGTGCTGCAGCTCGACGCGGCGCGAGTTGCCGGCGTGAACGAAAACATCGCCATCCTGCTCCTCGCGGCCAAGTTCGGGGTCCGGGTCTGCCCGCACGCCGGCGGCGTAGGCCTCTGCGAAGCCGTTCAGCACCTCTCGATGTTCGACTACGTGGCAGTTTCCGGGCAGCTCGAGGGCAGGATGATCGAATTCGTCGACCACCTCCATGAGCACTTCGTCGTCCCGGTCGACGTCCATGGCGGGCGCTACTGGCCCCCGGCCGCCCCGGGCGGCGGCAGCGAAATGAGAGCGCACTCGCTCGCTGAGTTCTCCTTCCCGGCCGGTCCGGCGTGGTCCGCTCCGGCTGAAGCTGTGGCAGGCTAATCCGATGAGCACAACCCCGGAACGCATCGCCCTGCACACCCGGCTCAAGCCCGGCCGCGAGGCCGACTACGACCGGATCCATGCGCGGATTCCCGCCGAGCTCGCGGACGCCATGCGCGGGATCGGCGTCCACAGCTGGCGGATCTGGCGCAGCGGACGCGAACTTTTCCACGTCGTGGAGGTCGAGGACTACGCCACCATGCGCAAGTTCCTGGCCGAGCACCCTGCGAACGTCCCCTGGCAGGCGGAAATGGCCGAGCTCCTCGAGGTCGAGGACGACTATTCGGGCGAGGACCGCGGCATCCCGATGGTGTGGGAGCTTGCACGGCAATGACGCAACTGCCCCTCGGCCGGCTGGGCTACGGCGCCGCCGCTCTCGGGAACCTGTATTCGAGCATGGATGACGACGACGCCCGCCGCACCCTGGAGGCCGCCTGGCTTGGCGGGATCCGCTATTTCGATACGGCGCCGCACTATGGACTCGGGCTCTCGGAACGGCGGCTCGGCGACTTCCTCCGCACCTGCCCCCGGGAGGACTACGTCATCTCCACCAAAGCCGGCCGCCTGCTGGAGCCCAATCCGGCCTTCCGGCCCGGCGAACCGGACACCGAGGGCTTCGCCGTCCCGGCCCGGAGCACCCGGCGGTGGGACTTCACCGAGCGCGGCATCCGGCAAAGCCTGGAGGACTCCCTGGACCGCATGGGCATCTCCCGGGTGGACATCCTCTACCTGCACGACCCTGATGCCTACGACATGGACGCCGCTCTCAGTGAGGCCCTGCCGGCCCTGCAGCGGTTGAAGGCCGAGGGCCTCGTCCGGGCCATCGGGGTGGGATCCAACTCCGCGGAGGCCCTGCACACGCTCGTCGATCGCGCGGAACTGGACCTGGTCATGCTCGCCGGCCGCTTCACCTTGCTCGAGCAGCCCGCCCTGACCGGGCTGCTGCCCCGATGCGTCGAACGCGGCGTCGGCGTCGTCGCCGCCGGAGTGTTCAACTCGGGCATCCTGGCCACGGCTGAAGTCCCGGCGGATGCCCATTACAACTACGGACCGGCGCCGCAAGAGCTGCTGGCCCGGGCACGGCGGCTTGCCGCCGTCTGCGCCTCGTTCGGGGTGGACCTGCCCGACGCCGCCATCCAGTACCCACTGCGGCACCCGGCCGTGTGCAATGTGGTCATCGGGGCGCGGGGCGCGGAGCAGATCAGTGCCAACATCGCCGGCATGGACCGGGCGCTCCCCCGGGACCTTTGGGACGCGCTCGAAGCGGAGGGGCTGGTTCCCCGGTGAGCGGGCTGCCCACGGTGGACTCGCACCTGCACCTGTGGTGCCTGGGCCGGAGCCGGTATGGCTGGCTGGATTCGGTGCCGGAGCTGAAGCGGACCTTCACCGCCGCGCAGGCCCGCACTGAGCTCGATGCGGCCGGCGTGGCGGAGGCGATCCTCGTCCAGGCGGACGACACGCTGGAGGACACCGGGTTCCTGCTGGAAACGGCGGATGCCGAGCCGTGGATCCGCGGGGTGGTCGGCTGGATCCAGCTGGACTCGCCCGCCCGCGCAGGGGCCCAGCTGGACCAGTGGCTGGAATCGGACAAGTTCTGCGGGGTCCGGCACCTGGTCCACGACGACCCGCGGGACGGCTTCCTCGCCCTAGCCCCGGTCCGCGAATCGCTCTCCCTGCTCGCCGCGGCCGGCCTGCCCTTCGACGTCCCCGACGCATTCCCGCGCCATTTGGGGGCCGCGGGCGACCTGGCCGGCGCACTGCCGGAGCTCACCGTCGTCGTGGACCACCTGGGCAAACCGCCGCTCACCGACCCGGACGCGATGGCGCGATGGCGCCGCGAACTGACCGCGTGTGCGGGCCGCCCCAACACGGTGGCGAAGCTCTCCGGACTTCATATTCCCGGTGCAGAATATAACGCTTCCGCCTTGGCGCCGGTGTTCCATGAGTCCCTCGAGCTGTTCGGTGCGGAACGGCTCATGTACGGCGGCGACTGGCCCGTGTCGGTCCTCTCCGGCGGCTATCAGCAGACCTGGCAGGTGCTGAAGGAACTGATCGAAACGCTCAGCCCCGCCGAACAGGACAACGTCCTCGCCGCCACGGCGCGGCGGGTATATCGCCGCGGCACGGTAGCCTGATCTTTCCCGCCCGGGGCCTGTGGCGCCCGGTCTAAGATGTTCTTCAGGCGTGCCGACGCCGGATGCACAGAATGGCGCTTCCCATGACAAACCCCCCAGCCGCGGCCCCCGCGCACACCGCGGTGCCGAGCGACGCCTCCCCGGCCAAGATGGTCAAGGACGCATCGCTGCCGATGTACAAACAGCTGTGCGACCAGCTGATCCTGGAAATCTCAACCCGCAAGCTGGCACCGGGATACCGTCTCCCTGGCGAGCACGGGATGTGCGAACTGTACGGGGTTTCCCGCACCGTGGTCCGGCAGGCGCTCGGGCAGCTCGAACACGACGGCGTGATCGAACGGGTCAAGGGCAAGGGCACCTTCGTGGCCCCCCGCAAGGTCTCCGAAAGCCTGGTCCATACCCTGCGCGGCCTTTACGCGGACGTGGAATCCCGAGGCGGCAGCGTCTACAGCGATGTCCGCCGCCAGGAGCTGGTCCCGGCCGACGACACGGTGGCCGAGGCGCTCCGGATCCCAGCGGGCGAACCCGTCGTCGCCCTTGAGCGGCTCCGCTACGTTGAGGATTCCCCCTGGTCCCTCACCACCACCTACCTTCCCGGCGACATGGCCGAGATCGTGCTTGGGGCCGACCTCCGCAACCAGTCGCTGTACGCCTTGCTGGCCAGCAAGGGCATCCGGGCGCACCACGGCATTCGCTCGGTCGAGGCCACGGTGGCAAACAAGACGCAGGCCGAGGCGCTGGGCATCGTGAAGGGCGCCCCGCTGATGCAGCTGCGGAGCATCGTCTACGACGCGGCGGACCGGCCGCTGGAATTCTTCGTGGCCCACCACCGCGGAGACCAGAGCCGTTTTGAGGTGGTCATTGACGCCGCCTCGGCGGGCTCCGGCACGGCTGGCTTCCACCGGGTCACCACCGGCTGAACGCCCGGGCCGGGCAGGGCCGCGCCTCCTGACGATTCCCAAGGACCCACTGGGCATGTAACCTGTAATTACAGGTTGCCGCTTCGGCAACGGACCATTTGCTGATCCTCAGGAGACTTCTGCCCGTGAGCGAATTCATCACTCCCCCCGTTCCGCCCATGACCATCCGCTTCGACGCGCAGGCCGGCACTCTGTCGCCGCAAGGCCCGACGCTGGAACGCCGCATGTCGGACCTTGAAGGCCTGTTCGCGGACAAGGACGCTTGGAACGAGGCCGTCGCCAACGGCAACCCCGTGGTCTACTCGGTGGTTTCCACGCCGGTGCCGGAAGCGGACCGGGAACTCCCGCAGTCCATCACCACGATCCAGCCCGGCACCACCGCCGGGGAGTTCTGGATGACCAAGGGACACCAGCACCCGAACCACCAGGGCGAAATCTACCTGGGCATCTCCGGGCAGGGCGGGCTGCTGATGTTCGACGGCGAGAACACTTCCTGGGTTGACATGGCCCCCGGCGTGATCGGCTACATTCCGCCGGGCTGGGCGCACCGCAGTATCAACGTGGGCTCCGAGCCCTACAAGTTCCTCGCGGTCTACCCGGGCTGCGCGGGCCACGACTACGGCTGGGTCCTTGAACACGGCATGGGCCAGCGCGTCTACTCCGCGGACTCCGGCCACGAGTTCGCACCCTTCTTCGCAGCACAGGCCTAAGACGGAAGGACCGGTCCCATGATCATCGCTCACGATCTCGGCACGACGGGCAACAAGGCATCCCTGCACGAGGCTGACGGAACCCTCCTGCGGGCCGTCACCATTGGCTACGAGCCGCACTTCGCTGCCGGCGGCCGCGCCGAGCAGGACCCCGACGTCTGGTGGAACGCGGTGGTCCAGGCCACGCAAAAACTGCTGGCCGAGACCGGCGTCGATCCGTCATCGGTGCAGGGCCTGGTGGTCGGCGGGCAGATGATGGGGGCCGTACTCCTCGACGGCAACTACGCGCCGGTCCGGCCCGCCCTGATCTGGGCCGACCACCGGAGCGTCGCCCAGTCCGACGAACTGGCCGGGGCCTTCGACGAGCAGGAGGCCTACGCCATGCTCGGCCACCGGATCAACCCCACCTATTCGCTGAGCAAGGTCATGTGGGTCCGGGACAACGAGCCCGAGGTCTTCAGCCGGGTCCGCCACGTCTGCCTTGCCAAGGACTACGTGGTGCACCGTCTCACCGGGCGGCTCGCGACGGATCACTCCGACGCCTCCGCCACGAACGCCTACGACCAGACCACCGGAACCTGGTCCGAGCGGATGCTGACCGCCGCCCGGATCGATCCGGCACTGTTTCCCGAAATCCTCAAGTCCACCGACGTCGTCGGTCCCCTCACCTCCGCCGCTGCGGCGGCCACCGGCCTGGGAACCTCGACGTCGGTGGTGATGGGCGGCGGTGACGGCCCGGTCGCGGCCGTAGGCGCCGGCGTCGTCTCCGAGGACGACCAGGCGTACGTCTACCTTGGCTCCTCCTCGTGGGTGCAGATCGTCACGGCCGCGCCGCTGATCGACCCGCTCCGCCGGACCATGACGTTCGACCATGTCATTGACGGGAAGTACGTCCCGACCGCGACCATGCAGGCCGGCGGCGCGTCCCTCCAGTGGGCCGTCGGACTGTTTTCCGACCGCGGCGAGAAGGACCGCTTTGATCGGCTCATTGCCGAAGCGGCCGGGGCAACTGCGAGCGAGTCGGGACTGTACTTCCTGCCGCACCTGCTCGGCGAGCGCTCTCCCTATTGGAACCCCCAGGCCGCCGGCGCGTTCGTCGGCCTCGAGATGCACCACGGCCGTGCGAACATGATCCGCTCCGTCCTCGAGGGTGTGGCCTTCAACCTGGGAACGTGCGTCAACGCCTTCAACGACGCCGGGGCGGCCATCAGCCGGATCGACGCCATTGGCGGCGGTGCGGCCAGCGACACCTGGCTGCAGATCATGGCCGACGTCTGGGGCGTGACCGTCCGGCGCCGGAGCATCGTCGAAGAGGCCAACAGCCTCGGCGCCGCCGTGACCGCCAGCGTGGGACTCGGACTCGTGGACGACTTCAGCGTCGCCCGGGACCTGTCCCGGGTGACGGCCGAGTTCCAGCCCGACCGCGAAGCGCACGAGCGCTACACGGCCGCCCACCAGATATTCCTCGACGCCTACGGCCAGCTGGAACCGTGGTTCCCCACCCGCCGGGGGAAACACTGATGCCGGTCATCCTCGTCACCTCCCGCTCCTTCTCCTCCGGCGAACAAGACCTGGTCTCCCGTCTGGAAAGCCGCGGCCACACCGTTCGGCGTGGCCCCTCGGACCACTCCCTGGACGCCATCGGCGCCGATCTGGCGGTGGCGGACGGGTGGATCGCCGGAACCGGCGAGGTCACCGCGGCCCACCTGGACGCGGCGCCGCGGCTGAAAGTCCTGGCCCGCTACGGGGTGGGGTTCGAAGCCGTGGACGTCCGGGCCGCAGCCGAGCGGGGCGTGGTGGTCACGAACACCCCCGGCGCCAATTCCAATGCTGTCGCCGAGCATGCCCTGGCTCTCATGCTGTCCGTCCTGCGCACCGTTCCGGAGGGCGACCGCCGGGTGCGGAACCGGGACTGGTCGGTCACCCGGGGCCGCGAGCTGGGCTCGCTGACCGTGGGCCTGGTGGGCTTCGGCCGGATCGGGCAAATCGTGGCCCGCTTGCTCTCCGGATTCGGTTCCCCCGTGTACGCCTCGGACCCGTTCATGGGACCCGAGCTGATCAGGAGCCTCGGCGCCGAGCCCCTGGACCTGGCGGAAATGGCGGCCACCTGCGACGTGATCTCCCTGCACGCCCCGGGTGGCCAGCAGCTCATCGACGCGGCCTGGCTGGCCGCCGCTGCGAAACCGCTCGTCGTGGTCAACACCGCCCGACCGGAACTCGTGGATGAGGAGGCGGTCGCCGAGGCCCTGCGCACCGGAGTGCTCGCCGCCTTCGCCGCGGACACCCTGCGCGGAGACACGAGCGGGCAGGACTCCCCCGTGCTCGATCCGCAGCTCGCGGCCCGGGTGGTCATCACTCCGCACTTCGGGGCGCAGACCGTCCAGGCCGTCGACGGCATGGGGTCCATCGCCGTGGACAACCTGCTGGCCGTCCTGGAAGGGCGGACGCCGCCCAACCCCGTCAGCCCGACTCCTACGAAAGTGAACTAATGGCCGACCTCCTCAAACTCAGGCAGACCGGGATCCTCGCCGTCGTGCGGGCTCCCAGCACCGAGAGCGCCATCCGCGGCGCCGCCGCCCTGTTGGAAGGGGGTGTGACCGGACTGGAAATCACCTATTCCACCCCGGATGCCCCCGCCGTCATCCGCGCCCTGCGCGCCGAATACGGCGACAAGATCTACCTGGGCGCCGGCACCGTCCTCACCCGGGCCCAGGCCGAGGACGCCGTCGACGCCGGCGCGGAGTTCCTCGTCAGCCCCGGCACCGTCGCCGGGACCGTGACGGCAATGAAGGCCACCGGATCCCTCGTCATGGCCGGTGCCCTGACGCCCACCGAGGTTCTTACCGCAGTCGGCCTGGGTGCCGACGTCGTCAAGATCTTCCCCGCCTCCCTTGGCGGCCCCTCCTACTTCCGGGCGCTCCGCGGCCCGTTGCCGGACGTTCCCCTGATGCCCACCGGAGGGGTCACCCCCGGCAACATCGGTGACTGGTTCGACGCCGGAGCCGTCGCCGTCGGGGCCGGCGGCGACCTCTGCTCCACCGCAGACCTCGCTGCCGGACGCTACGACCTGGTCCGCGAGAAGGCCCTCAACTTCAGCGCCGCCTTGGAAAGGACGCTTGCATGAACGGCTACATGGGATTTGTCGGTGTGACCACCTCGGGGTCCTCGATCATGAAGATCTTTCCGCAGTGGGCCCGGATCCTCCAGCTGCCCACCGACCGGCTCACCGGCCACGACCTCCCCCTGGGGGCCAGCCGGGAACAGTACCGGGAGCTCGTCACCCGGATTCGCGACGACAAGGACCACCGCGGCGCCCTGGTCACAACCCACAAGATGGACCTTTACCAGGCCGCCCACGACCTTTTCGACGAGGTTGACGAGTTCGGCCGGCTCTGCGGCGAAATCTCCAGCATCTCCAAGCGGGACGGCCGTCTCATCGGCCACGCCAAGGACCCCATCACCGCGGGCCTGGCGCTCGAGGAATTCCTGCCGCCGGGCCACTTCAAGGAAACCGGCGCGCACGTTATCTGCCTGGGCGCCGGCGGCGCCGGAACCGCCCTGAGCTGGTACCTGGCCGGCCACACGGACGCGCCCGAGAAGATTGTCTGCACCGACACCAGCCCGGTCCGGCTCCAGCACCTGGCCGACGTCCACGCCCGGGGCCAGCTCCCCGCTGCCCTCTTCGAGTACCGGCTGATCGAGGGCCCCGGGGACACCGCGCGGGTGATGGCCGAAGCCCCGGCGGGCAGCCTCGTGGTCAATGCCAGCGGCCTCGGCAAGGACCGGCCGGGATCGCCCCTCCCGGACGGCGTCGATTTTCCCCGCGACGCGATCGTGTGGGAGTTCAACTACCGCGGCTCCCTCGAGTTCCTGGCCCAGGCCCGGGAACAGGCGGAACGGCGCCAGCTGACCGTCGTAGACGGCTGGCGCTATTTCATCCACGGCTGGAGCCAGGTCATCGCCGAGGTGTTCGACGTCGAACTCACCGACCAGCTGCTGGACCAGCTGGCCGAAGCCGCGGCCAGCGCAAGATGACCTTTGTCCGCACCGTCCTCGGCGACATCGAACCGGCGTCGCTCGGACCGACGAACTACCACGAGCACCTGTTCCAGTCCTCTCCTCTGTTGCCCGGGGACGAGCTGGACGACGAGGCGCTGTCCGGCCGGGAAGCAGCCCTGCTGCGCGGCGCCGGCATGACGGCGATGGTGGAGGCGACCCCGCTCGGCCTGGGGCGCAATCCCGCGGCGGCGGCACGCATCGCCGCCGCCGCGGGGCTGCACATCGTCGCCACCACGGGTGCCCACCGGGAGGCGCACTACCCCGAAGGGCACTGGTTGCGCGGGGAGCGGGAAGAGAAACTTGCCCGGCGGTTCACCGTTGAGCTCACGGCAGGCTGCGGGTCACCCGACGAAT
Organism: Arthrobacter sp. 10T419; assembly: GCF_056394105.1. Lineage (NCBI taxonomy): Bacteria > Bacillati > Actinomycetota > Actinomycetes > Micrococcales > Micrococcaceae > Arthrobacter > Arthrobacter sp. 10T419. The sequence continues at coordinate 193,294 of NZ_JBFTHF010000003.1, forward strand.
CCGCAGCGCCATCGGCGGCCGTCTCCGGCCCGGAGGCCGGCGCTGCCGTCTCCGGCCCGGCGCCGGTGCGCGCTGGGTTGTTGAAGGCCGGGATCGGCTACTGGTCCATCACGGCCTTCGAACGCCGCGTGCTGGCGGCCGTGGCGGTGGCCCACGCCGTCACCGGCGCCCCGGTCATGGTCCACCTGGAGTTCTGCACAGCAGCCCACGAACTGCTCGACCTCCTGGCCGCCGCCGGCGTCCCGGAGTCCCGCGTGGTCCTGGCCCACGCCGACCGCAACCCCGACGCCGGGCTGCACCTCGAGCTGGCCTCCCGCGGCGCCTACCTGGGCTACGACGGCATGGCCCGGCCCAAGGGCCGCACGGACGCGGAGATCATCACCCTCGCCGAGCAGGTCATCGCCGGCGGCGGTGGAGGCCGCCTGCTGCTCGGCGGCGACGTCGCCCGGCGCACCCGGTACGTCTCCTATGGCGGGATGCCCGGCCTGGCCTACCTCTCCGAGCGCTTCGTTCCGCGGCTCGCGGACCGCGTCGGCGCTGCCGCGGTGGACCGGATCCTGGTGGGCAATGCCGCCCGGGTGCTGCAGTGGCGCACCGGCCCCGAGCCCGACTAGGCAACGCCGGTCCGCCGACCGGCCGCAGCACACACAGAGAGAGGCCCCGGAGAAATCCGGGGCCTCTCTTGTGTGTGCTGCCAGGTGCAGCGGCCGCTGCTTAGTGGTGGAGCAGCTTACTGGTAGAGGACAGCTGCGATCTTGGCGTCGTCCATGTTGTTCTTGTCGTACCAGTAGAACGGGGTGTCAGTGACCTTCGCCATGGACTTGCCCTTGGAGGCGTCAATCGCGGCCTGCACCGTGGCGGCACCCATGCCGATCGGATCCTGCGTGATGGCGCCGGCCATCAGACCGCTGCGGATCGCGTCGAGCTGGGCTTTGCCGGAGTCGAAGCCGATGACGGTGAGCTTGCCCGGCTTGAGGCCGAGTTCGGTGACGGCGTTGACGATGCCGACGGCCGAGCCCTCGTTGGTGCCGTAGAGGCCCTTGAGGTTCGGGTGGGCCTGGATCATCGCCTTGGCGATGTCCGCGGACTTCAGGTGGTCACCGTCGCCGTACTGGACGTCGACAACCTTGATGTCCGGGTACTTGGCCTTCATCTCGTTCAGGAAGCCGTCGCGGCGTTCCACACCGGTGCTGTTGATCTGGCTGTGGCCGACGACGGCGATCTCGCCGCTCTTGCCGATCAGTTCAGCCATGTGGTCGGCCGCCATGGCGCCGGCATCCATGCTGTTGGTCTTGGCCAGGTTCACCGGGTAGTCGCTCTTGCAGCCGGCGTCGAACTGGACCACGGGGATGTTGGCTGCCTTGGCCTGCTCAATCGCCGGGACACAGGCTTCCGGGTCCAGGGCGGCGTAGGCGATCGCCGTCGGCTTCTTGTCGATGGCCGCCTGGAGCATCTGCAGCTGCGAATCGACTTCGGTTTCGGCAGCCGGGCCCTCGAAGGTGATCTTGACGTTGAGTTCCTTGGCCTTATCCTCGGCACCCTTCTTCACAGCCTGCCAGAACTGGTGCTGGAAGCCCTTGGAAATCATGGCCACGTACGGGGTACCGCCATCGCCCCCGCCGCTGGGGGTCGCGCTGCCGGAGCCGCCGCAGGCGGTCAAGGAAAGAGCTGCGGCGAGGACGCCCGCCGCGAGGGTCTTTTTGCCGAGTTTCATGTAAATCTCCATCCAGTGAGCGGGCCGGCAACATTGCGGGCCCTTGACCATTGTTGTTGGTTTCGAACGTTAAGTACAGGTAGATACAAGTTATTTTTGGAACTAATTTTTCCGTGGCCCGGTCGCCGGCCTGGTGGGCTGCGGCGGGCCCCGCCTAGGCCTCCCGGCGGCGGCGCAGCGAGTCGGTGAACACGGCGACGAGGATCACGATGCCCACCACGACGGTCTGCCACTCGGTCTGCACCGACATGATGCGCAGGCCGTTGATCAGCACGCTCATGATGAGGGCGCCGATAAGGGTGCCGAGGACCGAGCCCCGGCCGCCGAGGAGGGAGGTTCCGCCAATGATGACCGCGGCGATGGCCTGCAGTTCGTAGCCGGATCCCAGCTGCGGCTGCGCGGAGTCGAGGCGGGCGGCGATGACGACGCCGGCCACGCCGGTGAAGATGCCCGCGACCGTGTAGACGAGGATCTTCCACTTGCCGGTGTTGACGCCGGAAATTTTGGTGGCTTCCTCGTTGCTGCCGATCGCGAAGATGTAGCGGCCCAGCAGGGTCTTGCCGAGCACCAGGTACGCCGCGATGCCGGTCAGGACCAGGATCAGGACGGCGTTGGGCAGGCCCGGGATGAGCTGGCCCAGGGCGATGTCCTTGAAACCCTGCACCTTGCTGAAGTAGATCGGCCGTACGCCGGAGAGGACCAGGGCAAGGCCCTGGGCGATCAGCATCATGGCCAGGGTGGCGATGAACGGCGGAAGCTTCAGGATGGAAACGTTCAGGCCGTTGATCAGGCCCATCAAGGCGCCCGTTGCGATGCCGCCCAGCACGCCAATGTACAGCGGGAGCTGCAGGTTCACCAGCAAAAGGCCCGTGACCACCGAGCACAGCGTCATGCCCGTTCCGATCGAGAGGTCGATTCCGGAGGTGATGATCACGAGTGTGGTGCCGAACGCCAGGATGCCGATCACCGCGGTGGACAGCAGGATTCCGGAGATGTTCGTCCAGGTGAAGAAGTTGCCGCTGGCCAGGGAGAAGAAGGCAAGCAGGACGATCAGGGTTCCGAAGGCCAGCGACTGCTGCAGCCGCTGGCGCAGGAAGGATCCCCTGGGTGATTCGCGCTTGACCGCGCCCGCGGGCGCCTCCGTGCGCGGTTCAGACTTTACTTCGCTCATTTTTCCGCTCCCTGCTGCTCCACACGTGTGGCGTAGTCCATGATTGTTGCTTGATCAGCACCGTCGCTGTCGATTTCCCCGGTGATGCGGCCTCCGGCCATGACCATGATCCGGTGGGACAGCCGGAGGACCTCCGGCAGTTCCGAGGAGATCATGATGATCGACTTGCCCCGCGCCACCAGGTCGTTGAGCAAGCGGTAGATTTCTTCCTTCGCACCGATGTCAATGCCGCGCGTCGGCTCATCGAAGATGAGGATGTCGCAGTCGCGGGCCAGCCATTTGGCGATGACGACCTTCTGCTGGTTGCCACCCGAGAGGTTCTTCGTGGTCGCAAACATCGACGGCGTCTTGATCCGGAGCGAGTCGATGTACTTCTGGGAGGTGCCCTTGCCCGAGCCCGACTTCATGAACCCAACGGGATTCGTGTAGTTGCCCAGCGAGGACAGCAGGATGTTGGTGTTCACGTCACGGTCCAGCAGCAGGCCCAGGCTCTTGCGGTCCTCGGACAGGTAGCCGATCCCGTGCTTGACGGCGTCGGCGGGCTGGCCGATCTTGACTTCCTTGCCGTTGACGAAGATCCGCCCCTCGGTCATCCGGTCCGCGCCGATGATGGCCCGGGCCAGTTCCGTCCGGCCCGCACCCATCAGTCCGGAGAATCCCAGGATCTCGCCGCGCCGCAGCTCGAAGCTGACGTCCTTGAGCAGTTTCCGGGTGCTGAGGTTTTCCACCCGCAGGACAACGTCGTCCACGTTGTCCCGGCGGACGTTCTCCGGTCGGGCGTTCTCGTCGATCTCCCGGCCGACCATCAGCTTGATCACTTCGTGCTGGCTGGCCGTGGCGGTATCCATGGTCGCGATGTATTTCCCGTCGCGCAGGATGGTGATGCGGTCGGTAATCCGCCTCAGCTCCTCCATCCGGTGGGAAATGTAGATCACGCCTACGCCGCGGTCGCGGAGGTCCCCGATCAGGCGGAACAGGGTCTCGGTCTCCGAGGTGGTGAGGGCCGACGTCGGCTCGTCCATAATGACGACCTTCGCGTCGAAGGACAGCGCCTTGGCGATCTCGACCATCTGCTGCTTCGCGACGGTGAGGTTCTCGACCAGGTCGGTCGGGGCGAATTCCTTGATCCCAAGCCGGCTTAGCAGTTCGGCGGTCTGCCGGTTCAGCTTCTTCTCGTCCAACAGAAGGCCGCCGAGACGCCTCGGCTCGCGGCCGATGTAAATGTTCTGGGCCACCGTGAGGTGGGACATCAGGTTCATTTCCTGATGGACGATGATGATGCCGAGTTCCTGGGCATGGCGCGGGCCGTCGATCTGGACCGGGACGCCTTCGAGGTAGATGGTCCCGGCATCCTTTTGGTAGATGCCGGAGAGGATCTTCATCAGGCTGGACTTTCCTGCGCCGTTCTCGCCGACGAGGGCGATAACCTCGCCTTTATGGACGTCGAAGTGGACATCACTCAGAGCCTGGACGCCGGGAAAGCTTTTGCTGATCCCTTCGACCTTCAGTAGTGGTTCACCCACTGTCTCACCTACTTCTTCGGAGATAACGCTGGTGCCTTGCGGCCGGTACTCGGTGGATTTCGGACGACGGCCGGCAACACTGCCGGCCTCAACTTGTATCTCGATGTATCTATCCTTGGTCCATAACTAGAGTAAGGTCAAATATGACCTAAAACACACCCTTTGGTCGGATGTTTAGAAATCGTTATGGGAGAAACATATGATGATTGGCTGCCACAGCCTAGTCTGGAACGGCTCGCTGGACCCGATTTCTTTCGCGGAGTCAGCACGAATGACGGCCGAAGCCGGCTTCGACTTACTGGAAATCCCGCTTATGGACCCATGGTCCTTCGACCCGAAGCAGGCCTCCCGCTCCCTCAAGGAACAAGGGCTGGCCGCCACCGCCTCGCTAGGTCTGACCGCGCAGACCGACCTCAGCAGCGAGGATCCGGCCGTGGTCGCAAGGGGCGAAGAGACCCTGAACAAGTGCCTGGAAATCGTGCACGATCTTGAGGCGGACTACCTGTGCGGCGTGATCTACAGCGCCATGCAGAAGTATTCCAGGCCCGCTACTGAAGCAGGCCGGCGCAACAGCGCCGATGCCTTGCGGCGGCTCGCGGAGCGCGCAGCAGTTCTCGGCATCCGCCTCGGCCTGGAAGTGGTGAATCGCTACGAAAGCAACTTGCTCAACACCGGCAGGCATGCCCTGGGGTTCATCGAGGAGATCGGCCACCCCAACGTCTACCTGCATCTGGACACGTACCACATGAACATCGAGGAGCCGGACCTGCTGAGCCCCGTGCTGGCGGCGGGCAACAAGCTGGGCTACGTGCACATCGGCGAGAGCCACCGCGGCTACCTCGGCTCCGGCAACGTGGACTTCGGCGCCTTCTTCCGCGGCCTCGCCCTCACCGGCTACGACGGCCCCGTGGTCTTCGAATCCTTCTCCTCCGCCGTGGTGGACGAACACCTGAGCAACACCCTGGGCGTCTGGCGCAACCTGTGGGACGATTCGGCGGACCTGGGCGCCCACGCCAACGACTTTATCCGGGGCCAGCTGGAGTCGGTCGCCTCCATCGCAAAGCACTAAACATCTGATCTATAAGGACTGACATATGACAAACCAGAGCGGAAACGGCCGACAAGGCGTCATCATCGTCGGCAGCATCACTGCGGACGTCACGACTTTTTCCAAAAGACTGCCAAAAAGAGGGGAAACCATCCTCGGCGAGGAGTTCACCCTGCTGCTGGGAGGCAAGGGAGCCAACCAGGCCGTCGCGAGCGGCCTCGCCGGCGCACCCTCCTTCATGGTGGGGTGCGTGGGCAACGACCTCTTCCGGCCGTTGGTCACGGGAGGGCTGGAGGACCACGGCGTCGACACCAGCGAGCTGCGTGTGGTCGAAGCTCCCACCGGAATCGCCCACATCAGGGTGGACGACTCCGGCGAAAACGACATTGTGATGGTGCCGCTCGCCAATGACCATCTGGGGCCGGAACAGATCACCGCCGCGATCACGCGGCTGGCGGCCAGGGCATCTGTACTGCTGACCCAGCTCGAGATCCCCCGGGAAGCGGCCGCGCACGCGGTCCGGGCAGCCCGGGCGGCCGGGCTGACGGTCATTCTGGACCCGGCGCCGGCCGCCGCGCTGGACCAGCAGACCTGGGCAAGCGTGGACTATGTGACCCCGAACGAGACGGAGGCGAGCCTGATCACCGGGATTCCGGTCACGGACCAGGCCAGCGCCATCCGCGCCGGAGAGTGGTTTCTGGCCCAGGGAACCGGCGGCGCCATCATCACTCTCGCCTCCGCCGGCGCGGTCCTGGTCACTGCCGACCGGCAGGCCGTCTTCGAGTCCTTCCCTGTCACGGCGGTGGACACCACGGCCGCCGGGGACGCGTTCTCCGGCTACCTTGGCGCCTCGCTTGCTGCCGGCCTGCCCATTGACGACGCGATCCGGCGCGCCATGGCTGCCGGGGCACTGGCCGTGACCAAGAAGGGGGCGTCACCCAGCCTTCCCTCCGCGGCAGACGTCGAGCTGTTCCTTTCCGACAACGTCCCGAGCTACTAGGAGTACCCGCATGAGAAAGAACCAAGGAATCCTGAACGGGCAGCTGTCGCGCATTGTTTCCGAGACCGGCCACACGGACACCCTGGTGGTCACCGACGCGGGCCTGCCCATCCCGGCCGGGGTCGAGCGCGTGGATCTGGCCTACTTCCCCTCCGAACCGCCGTTCCTCAAGGTCCTCGATGCCGTGCTGGCAGAGTTGGTGATCGAGGGTGCGACTCTGGCCGAAGAGCTCCGCGAGGCGAGTCCGGCGATGCTGGCGCAGATCCTGGAACGCCTCGAAACGGCGGGCGTCGTGCCGGAGTTCGTGCCGCACACCGAGTTCAAGGCGCAGACGTCCGGAGCCCGCGCGGCCGTACGTTCGGGCGAGTTCACTCCGTACGCAAACGTGATCCTGCACGCCGGTGTTGCCTACGGCCCGGGCAAGGACTAGGCGGGGCCATGCACTTCTACTTGGACACGGCCACGCGGGCCGAGGCCGAACCGCTCTTGCGCAGCGGCCTGTTCGCGGGACTGACCACGAACCCCAGCATCCTCGCCGGCGCGGGTGTGCTCAACCGACAGATTCCTGAGCTGGTCGACTGGGCCTCCGCGGCCGGCGCCGGCACGGTATTCGTCCAGTCCTGGGGTTCCACCCGGGCCGAGCTGGAGGACCGCGGCGACTGGATCCACTCGCTGGGCGACAACCTCGTGGTGAAGGTTCCCGCCACCGCAGAGGGCGTCGCGGCGGCCAGGGCGCTGGCGGACCGGGGTGTGCGGGTGCTGGTCACGGCCGTCTATGCGCGGGAGCAGGCGCTGCCCGCCATGGCTGCCGGCGCGGAGTTCCTGGCCCCGTACCTGGGCCGGATGAACGACGCCGGCCGGGACGGGGCCGGAGAGATCGCCGCCATCCAGCAGTGCATCACCGCCGGGGCCTCGCCGCTGAAACTCCTGGTGGCAAGCCTGCGGGAGACGGCCCAGATCTCGGCGCTGGCACGGCTGGGGGTCTCCCATTTCACCTTCGGACCGGCCACGTGGCATAAGTTCTTCGCGGACCCGCTGACGGCCGCCGCGGTGGAGGTTTTCGAAGCCGAATCCGCGCGGATGGAGGTGGGCGGCTAGGACCCGGGCCGTTCCGGTTTGGCCGGCAGGGAGCGCCTGAGCCAGTGTTCAACGCCGCTGACGTGGACGATCGTCAGCGCCCGGGCCAGGTCGGCATCGTGGTTCGCCAGCGCGTCCGCGATCGCCCGGTGTTCTGCGAGAGTCCGGGCGACGGCGTCCTGCTCCGTGAGGGCCCGCCACACCCGGGCGCGCACGGTGCGGCTGTTGAGCCCGGACAGCAGGCTCGCCAGATAGGAGTTGCCCGAGGCCTCGGCGATCAGCGCATGGAAGTTCAGGTCGTGTTCGACGAGGTTTTCCGCCGACTCGACGTCGACGTCGTCGATCTCCTTGTGCAGCAGCGCGAGCTGCTCCGGCGAGATCGCCTGCGCCGCGAGCGAGGCCGCCGAGGCTTCCAGGATCCGCCGTACCTCGAGTAGTTCCAGGACCGAGGAATCACGGCTGAGATCCACCATGAACGCCACGGATTCCTTCAGCAGGGCCGGCTCGAGGCTCGTGACATAGGTCCCGTCACCGCGTCTGACATCCAGTACCCTGATGGTTTCGAGGGCCTTCACGGCTTCCCGCAGGGAACTGCGGGAGAGCCCCAGCTTTTCACTCAGGTCATTTTCCGGAGGGAGTTTGTCTCCGGGCGACAACTCGCCGGTGAGAATCATGTCCTTGATTCTGGCGATCGCATCATCCGTTAGGGCCATTCGCCCAGCATAGTTCACCACCGGAACGGCCCGATGCCGCCAACCCGGACCGGTCACAGAGACAAGGAGCCGCGTGGAACCCATCCGCAGCCAGGGGATTGAACTCGAGGCGGTCTTCTGGGATCTCGACGGCACGCTGGTGGACACCGAGCGCCACTGGACCGCGGTACAGACGGAACTGGTCGAGAGCTTCGGTGGAACCTGGACAGAGTCCCAGGCGCTGTCGATCATGGGCCGGTCCCAGGCGGACTCGATCAAGGTCCTGCAACGCGCGGGAGTCCGCCTGTCCTTCGAAGAGATCGCCCGGCGGGTCATGGAAGGCGTCCGGGACCGCATCAGCGAAAGCGTTCATTGGCGTCCGGGTGCCGCGGAGCTGCTGGCCGGCCTCCGGGCGCACGGCGTGCCATGCGTGCTCGTGACCATGTCCCATCGCCACATCGTTGGCGACATCCTGAACCACTTTCCGGCCAACAGCTTCGAACTCGCGGTGACCGGGGACATGGTTACCCAGGGCAAGCCGCATCCCGAGGCCTACCAGACCGCGTTCCGCCACCTCGAACGCACCCGGCCGCGGCTCTCCCGCCGGAGGGTCGTCGCCATCGAGGACTCGCTGCCCGGAACCCGCGCGGCCCGTTCAGCCGGACTGCCGACGGTCGGTGTCCCGCACCTCGCGCCGTTGCCGGCCGCCGACGGACTGACGATCTGGCCCACCCTGGCAGGTCGCGGCGTCCCCGACCTGCATGCGGTCATCGCCGCCGCGGACCACGGCCGCGCCGAAGGCCCCCAAGGGTCGTAGCGCCTGGGGCCGGGAGCGCCTAGGGTTCGGTTGCCGCCACCGGGGTGAGCCAGCTGAGCTCCGAGCCGTCTTCCTCGATCAGGGCGCCAAGTTCGGCGTTGAAGGCCTTGCTGTGGTCCGCGGCGATGTGCGCCCGGAATGCCTCTTCGTCGCGGTAGATCTCATAGACAAAGTAGGCATTCGGATTTTCACGCCGCGTGTGCGGATCGAAGACAATGTTCCCGCTCTCCCCGCGAACCCTGGCAGTCAACTCAGCCATCATCTCCGCGACCCGGTCCTCGGACCCGGCCTTGACCGTAAATTCAGCATACAAAGCAACAGGCACTGGCATTCCTCTCCCTCGGTGGATCCGACTCTAGCCGTCCAGGCGGTCGGAGCGAAGCGTTGACGCGGTGGCGCAGGCACTCCCCCCGTAATGACTGCGCGCCGGACGGGCGCCGCGGCCGCTACCCGTTAGTTGACGGCGCGCACAACCGGGATCGACGCCGTCGCCGGCCCTGGGAACACGGTTGGCTCCGGGCTCACCACGGCGTGTAGCGGCACGGCCACCGGTTCACTGCCCACGGTGAACCGTTCTCCGCGCACGTCGACGTCCAGCGGCGCGCCCTCCCGGACGGTCAGCCGGAGCGCCGCGTGGTCCAACTCGACATGCAGAAGGCCGCCGCGGAGTTTCAGGTGGAAGGACAGGGAATCCCATTCGGCCGGCAGCCGGGGATCGAAGTACGGCACCTGGCCCTGGTCCCGGAGGCCGGCGAAGCCGCTGACCAGCGAGCTCCAGACCCCGCCGGTGGAGGCGATGTGCACGCCGTCGATCGTGTTGCCGTGGGTATCGTCCAGGTCGATGTACAGCGCGTGGATGAAGTGGTCCAGCGCGGCCTTGCCGTAACCGACCTCGGCGGCCATGATGCCCTGCACACAGGCGGACAGGGTGGAGTCGCCGGTGGTGATGGGGTCATAGAAGTCGAAGGCGCGGCGCTTTTCCTCCGCGGTGAAGTCCTGCCACTGCAGGAACATCGCCAGCACCGTGTCCGCCTGCTTGAGCACCTGGTGCCGGTAGATCACCAGCGGGTGGAAATTCAGCAGCAGCGGGTATTTGGACCGCGGCGTGTCCCAGTCCCACGGCTCCAGGGTCATAAAGTCGTTGTCCTGCGAGTAGACCTGAAGGTCCTCGTCGTAGGGCAGCTGCATCCGGTTCGCCGCCTGCTCCCAGACCTCACGCTCGGCGTCGTCGATGCCCGGGTGGTCCAGCGCCGCGGCGGCGCGCAGGTTAAAGCGGGCCATGACGTTGGTGTAGAGGTTGTCGTTGACGACGGCGGTGTACTCGTCCGGGCCGGTCACGCCATGGATGTGGAACAGCCCGTCCTTGCCGAAGAAGCCCAGTGAGGCCCACATCCGGGCGGTCTCGATGAGCAGATCGGAGCCGAGGGTCTCCTGGAACCCGGCGTCACCGCTGGCCCAGATGTAGCGGTTCGTGGCGAAGGCGACCGCGGCGGCGATGTGGAACTGCGCGGTGCCGGCGGCGTAGTAGGCGCTGGCTTCCAGGCCGTTGATGGTGCGCCACGGGAACAGGGCGCCGTCCACGCTGAGCTCCTTGGCGCGGACCCTGGCCTCAGGGAGCAGGTCGTGGCGGAACTCGAGGACCTGGCGGGCGTTGGCGGGGCTGGTGTAGGTCAGGTAGGGCAGCAGGTACACCTCCTGGTCCCAGAAGTAGTGCCCGTCGTAGCCGGAGCCGGACACGCCCTTGGCCGGAATGCCGGCCACGTCTGCACAGGCCGTGGCCTGGGCCAGCTGGAAAAGGTTCCAGCGGATGGCCTGCTGCAGCTCGGCCTGGCCGCCCACCACGATGTCGCTGGTGGTCCAGTAGTCGCGGTAATGCGCCACGCTCTGGGCAAAGATCTCGGCGACGGGCAACAGGGCCCGCTCGGCGGTGTCGGCGAGGTCTTCATCCGCGGCTGCGGCGCGTCCCACGGCGTAGGAGACGCTCTTCTCCAGCACGAACGGTGTATCCGCGCTGACGGCCAGGACGTAGCGGACGCTGCTGTCGTCCTGGTCCACCTGGGTGTCGAACGGCTGGACTCCGGCGGAGGTCCAGTGGTCCACGGCCATACCGAGCCGCTGCTTGGACTCGGCGGCCTCCCAGGAGAGCCGGAGCGAACCGTCGCCGCCGTCGAGCCTTACCGGGAGCAGCACGCGGCCGGCGTGCCGGCCGGCGCGGCGCGGGTCATGCGCCGAGTGGTCCTCTACCGGCTGGTCCTGCCGGTTCACCACGGCGGAGGTCACGTCCGCGGAGATGTCCCGGTCCGCCGCAACTTCCAGCGAGATGCCGAGGGCGCCGCGCGCCTGGTACCCCACCGCGCGGCGTTCCGTGGTGGTCACGGTGGCGCCGGAACGGCACTGCCAGGTAATCCGGCATTCGTAGATGCCGGTGGCGAAGTCCACGCTGCGCCGGTAGTCCAGCACCGTGGATTCCTCAAGCGTGAGCATCTCGCCGTCGATGACCACGACGAAGTTGTTGGCATCCGGAACGTAAAGGATGCGCTGGCCGGTGCGGGCGAAGCCATAGGCATTTTCCGCGTGCTTGATGTCCCAGATCTCGTGGAAGCCGTTGATGAAGCTGCCCGGAAGCTCGGCGTCGGCGGCCGCCCAGTGGGCGCCCCGGATGCCGAGGTGGCCGTTGCCGAGACTGAAAAGCGTCTCCAGCGTTCCGGCATTGCCCGGCAGGTGGACGGTTTCCACGAGCTGCCAGGGGTCATTGGGGAACCTGGCGCGGTCCGAGGTGATGAGAGCCATGGTTGGGGTCCTTTGGCGGTGACGGTTGTGCGGGTGGGTGGTGGCGGCGGCCGGCTAGAGCAGTTCGGCCAGATCGTTGACCACGATCGTGGCGCCGGCATCGAACAGGGTCTTCCGGCCCGCTCCGCGGTCCACGCCGATGACCGAGTGGAAGCTCCCCGCGCTTCCAGCCTGGACACCGGAGACGGCGTCTTCGACGACGACGCACTCTTCACTGGGAAGTCCCAGCAGCCGTGCGGCGTACTGGTAGGTGGCCGGGCTGGGCTTGCCCGGCAGTCCCTCCGACACCGCGACGACGCCGTCCACCACCACCGGGAAATAGTCCGAGAGCCCGGCGGCCTTCAGCACCGGGACGGCATTGCGGGAGGAGGAGACGACGGCGAGCTTGAGTCCGCGCTTGAGCGCGGCGTCGATGAAGCGGACGGAGCCCTCGAAGGGCTGCACGCCGCCGGCGGCCACGATGTCGTTGAACACCTTGTTCTTGCGGTTGCCGAGGCCGTGCACGGTGTCGTGCGCCGGATCGTCGTCGGCGGGGCCTTCCGGCAGCACGATGTTCCGCGAAGCCAGGAAGTCACGGACGCCGTCGAAGCGGGGCTTGCCGTCGATGTGGTCGAAGTAGTCGCTCTCGCGGTAGCCCGGGGCCTCCGGCACGCTCTTGAGGAAGCCGTCGAAGAGTTCCTGCCAGGCACGCTCGTGCACCACCGCGGTGGGGGTCAGGACGCCGTCGAGGTCGAACAGGATGGCGGAGGCGCCGGCGAGCACGTCTGCCGGTGCGCCGGCGGCGTTGGAGGTCTCAGTCATGGGGCGAATGTCCTTTCAGACGGTGGCGGGGAAAGTCTTGGAAAAGTTGGTGGGCCTCGCGAGTACGGGGGCCTGCCTGCGGGCGGTGGCCGGCATCAGCGTCGGCGGCGGGTGCTCCTGCGCTCGACCAGCTTGGTCTCCAGCAGGTGCGTGGCAAGGGGATTCGGAAGCCCGGGGCGGTGGAGTCTTTCGATCAGCAGGTTGGCGGCGAACGCGCCCTGGTCGGCGACCGGCTGGGCCATCGTGGTGAGCCCGAGGAACCAGCTCATCTGATGATCGTCTATCCCAATGATGGAGACGTTTTTGGGCGCTGACAAACCGAGGTCCCGCAGGGCCATCAGCGCTCCGAACGCGGTCTCGTCGCAGCCGGCGAAAACGGCGGACGGCATCCTGCGGTTCTCGATCAGTTCGGTCATGGCCCGTCGTCCGCCCTCGATGCTGGATCCGGCGTCCAGCACCAGGTCGGGATCAACGGTCAGTTCGTGTTCGGCGAGGGCCATCTCGAAGCCGCGCCGCCGCGCGTCCGCGGTGACCACGGAGCGCTCCCCCGGCTCGCGACCGGCCAGCATCGCCACGTCCCAGTGGCCCAACCCGAGCAGGTGGCCCGTGGCTTGCCGGGCGGCCCCTTCATTGTCGATTCCCACGTTGTCCCACGGGACGCCGTGCATGCCCACGCTCGCGACGGCGAGGCCGGAGGCTTCGACGGCGGCGATTTCGCCGCCGTCGAGGGCAACGTTCAGCAGCAGGACCCCGTCCACCCGCTGGGCCAGCCCGGCCAGGTCGCCGAAGAGCCTGCGCTGCACGCTGGGCCGGTTGCGGAGGCTGATCAGCACGGTGTCGTAGCCGCTGTCAGCGAGGACTTCCTCGGCAGCCTCGACGGCCTGGGCGAAGAACCAGGCCGTCGCGGTGGGGACGATGATCGCCACTGCGCGGGTGGTTCCGCCGGCCAGGCGCGAGGCCGCGGACGATGCCTTATAGCCGAGCTTGGCGGCCGCGTCGGCGACTTTTGCCTGGGCCTTTTCGGACACGTTGGGGAGGTGCCGGAGAGCCCGGGAAACGGTGCAAATGGAGAGCCCGGAGAGGGCTGCGACGTCCTGGATGGTCACGCGTGGAGCCTTAGCCATGCGACACGGGCCTGGACCTTTCTTCCCCCTGCAGTAGTGGGCCGATCAAATTGGCCAAAGTTGAGTGTAAACGCTTATAAATTCGGCGCGCAAGTGGCGGCGGTTTTCCATCGAATGGAATTGCCAGAGGGTACGGAATCCGGCTCCTGAAGGTACGGAATCCGGCTCAGCGCAGCACGTAGTGGCGCAGGAACGCGCCGACATCCACGAGTTCCGCCCGGGAGATCGCGTGGCCCATCCCGGGATAGCTGCGCGCCGTGAGTTGGGTGTTGCGGTGCAGCCATTCCTCGGTGTGTGCCGTGGCGGCGTCGTTGATCACGGGATCCGCCTTGTCGCGCCCCCAAAAGAACGGCGGCCTCGCGTCGAAAGACTCGCTCATGGCCAGCAGTTCGTTGTCCAGCACGAAGCCGGACAGCCCGACGACGGCACGGAACCCCTCCGGCCGCAGCCGCAGCAGGGTGCTCGCCATGGCCATGCCCTGGGAGAAGCCGAGCAGGCTGACGCTGCTGTGCCGCCCCTTGACGGCGTCGATCCAGCTGAAGACCGAGTTCGTGGCGCTGATGACGTCCGCGAAGTCGTGGGTGAGGAAGTAGTCCAGCAGGAACCAGCCGTAGTCATCCCCGATCACCTTCGGCCCGCGCAGGGCGGCGCAGGTGAAGTCGGGCGGCAGGCTGGCAAACAGGTCCGCCATCCGGGTCTCGTCCGTGCCGTAGCCGTGCAACATCACCAGCAGCGGCGTGCCGGCGCGCTCCGGCTCCGGCCTGGACCAGACAACAGTATTCATGGGGCCAGCCTAGCCAGCCCGGCCGGTGGTGCCGCTTGGCGCCACGGCGTCCGCTCCCCGTGTCCAACGCCGGCCCCTGCACCGGTTCCTGCGCCGGTTCCCGCGCCGGTTACCGCGCCGGTTACCGCGCCGGTTACCGGTCCTTGCGCCGGACCCTGCCACGGTTTGCGCTACGGCCCGGGAATTCCGCTACGGATTCGGACAGCTGCACCCCGGATCCGCGCCGCGCTTGCCCGGAGTTGACGCCCTTGTCCGAAAACGCCGCGGAAATGGCCCGATATGGCCCCTCACCTGCGGATTTCCCCGGCGGGGCGCGGCCAAAATCGTTGAAAGGACACGTACCGGGCTGTAGCGTGACGCTGGACAGCATGCTTAGCAATACCTATCGGTCCCACCCGGACAACAAGGAGCAAGTCATGAGAATCGGTTCCTCCATCTTCCTTATCGCCATCGGCGCCATCCTGGCCTGGGCCATCGCGCCCGGCCTGATCCCCAACGTGGACCAGACCATGATCGGTTACATCCTGATGGTGGTCGGCGTCATCGGGCTGGTCGCGTCCCTGATCCTGGCCTCCCCCGGCCGCAGCCGCACCCGCCGTGTCAGCGAGACCCGTTCCGTCGTCGACCCCAACACCGGCGAGACCATCACCCGCAATGAAAGCCGCGACGCCGGCATCTGATCCCCCGGCGCTGCGACGCGCCACCCAACTGACCCGGACGCCGGGCCGGACCTCACAGGTCGGGCCCGGCGTCGGGCGTTTAAGCTGCGGGCCCGGGGAGCTTCCCACGCCCGCCTGGCACGGCCCCGCGTCCGGACATGCCCAACGTCGGGCTTGTCCAATGGACATAGACCTGAACTGTCCATACCCCGGGCCGAGCAATGGACATGCTCCGCCGGGCGAGCGCAGTCCGGACATGCCCACCCCCGGGGTTGGCCAATGGACATAGACCCGAAGTGCCCATTACCGGACCCAGGGAATGGACATATCCCCCGCTCCTGGTCCGCAGGAAATGGACATGTCCAACGGCTGCGGGGAACGAAGCCCGGACATGCCCAGCCTCGGAGGCGGCCGACGGACATAAGCCCGAAATGCCCAAGCCTCGGCCCAGGGAATGGGCATGTCCCCAACTCCGGGCTGCGAAGAATGGGCATGTCCCCTTCAAATCACAGGGGCGGGGCATGTCCCCGGGCCCTCCGACACCCTCGTCTGCGTTCATGTGGTTTTTCGTTGACAAAGCCACATGAACAAAGATAAAGTCAATCAATTCCACTTCATGTGATGGGGGTCACCGAAGCAGCCGGAAGCCGCAGCACAGGAAATAGCAGCACTCGAGTAAATGTCGCAATGGAGGGCTCGTGTTCGCCGAGGAACGCCAACAACTGATCGTGGAGCTCGTCGCCGCCAGCGGCCGGGCCAGTGTCACCGACCTCGCCGAGCGCTTCAGCATCACCACGGAAACCGTCCGCCGCGACCTGGCCGCCCTTGAGATCGCCGGCACGGTCCGCCGGGTCCACGGCGGCGCTGTCTCCCCCGAGCGCATCAGCACCACGGAAGAGAGCATCCTCGAGCGCACCGTGCAGCGGCAGCCCGAGAAGACCCGGATCGCGGAGGCGGCCCTGGCCCTCATCCCGCGGGGCCGGTCCGGCAGCATCCTGATCGACGCCGGCTCCACCACCGAGGCCCTCGCGGAGCTGCTCGCTGCCCGCACGGCCGCCGCCGGAGCCGCGGCCCCCGGAACCGCGGCCGACGCCGAACTGGTGGTCATCACCCATGCACTGCCCATCGCGGCGAGGCTGTCCGGCGAACCCGGCATCGCCCTGCACCTGCTCGGCGGCAAGGTCCGCGGCCTGACCCAGGCCGCCGTCGGCCAGTCCACTGTCGAAGCTGCCGGGCGGATAAGGCCCGACATCGCGTTCATCGGCACCAACGGTATTTCCGCGGCCTTCGGGCTGAGCACTCCCGATCCTGAAGAAGCTGCCGTCAAGGCCGCCTTCGTCCATTCAGCGCGCCGCATTGTGGTGCTGGCTGATACCTCCAAGCTGGATGCAGAGACGCTGGTCCAGTTCGCCTCCTTGAAAGATCTGGACACCGTGATCACAGACACGAAACCCAGCCCGGCCCTCGCCGAAGCCCTCGCGGACGCCGGAGTGGAGGTGGTGGTCGCATGATCGTCACCCTCACGGCCAACCCCAGCCTGGACCGCACCGTGGCGCTGCCCGGCCCGCTGCTCCGCGGCGAAGTGCAGCGCGCCATTTCCGTCCGGCAGGAGTCCGGCGGCAAGGGAGTCAATGTCTCCCGGGCACTCGTCGCCTCCGGCCTGCAAACCCTTGCCGTGCTGCCGGGAGCGGCTGCGGACCCGGTGCTCGCCGGCCTGCGCGACAGCGAGGTACCGTTCGCCGCCCTGCCCATCGGCGAGCCGCTGCGCAGCAACGTGGCGCTCACCGAGCCCGGCGGCGTCACCACCAAGATCAACGAGCCCGGTCCGGCGCTGAACGGGGAACAGCAGGAGGCGCTGATCGGGCTGCTGCTGGATTCCTCCCGCGGCGCCAGCTGGGTCGTCTTGGCCGGCTCGCTCCCCCCGGGAGTCCCGGTCGACTTCTACGCCACCGTTACCCGGCGGCTGCGGTCCCTGCACGACGGCACCGAGGCACCCCTCATCGCCGTCGACTCCTCCGGCGAACCGCTCGCCGCCGCGATCTCCGGGGACGCCCTGGGGAAACCGGATCTGCTCAAACCCAACGCCGAGGAACTGGCGGAACTGGCTGCCGCGGCCGGGTTCGCCACGGATAAGTCCGCCGAGGAACTCGAGGGTGATCCGGAGGCTGCCGCGGCAGCCGCCGCCGCCGTCGTGCGTTCCGGAGTGGGTGCCGTACTCGCCACCCTCGGTTCCAAGGGTGCGGTGCTTGTGACGGCCGACGGCGCATGGCTGGCCACGCACCCGCCGGTCAAGGCGGTCAGCACGGTCGGCGCCGGCGATTCCTCGCTTGCCGGCTACCTGCTCGCCTCCAGCCAGGGCGCCGCCCCGGCCGATTGCCTGCGTCAGGCGGTGGCCCATGGTGCCGCCGCTGCCTCGCTGCCCGGCTCCACCGTCCCGGCAGTGCATCAAACAACCCCCGCCGCCGTAACCATCACGGCCCTGAAGAAGGATTGACAGTGACCCAGCTCATTACTACCGAACTGGTCGAGCTCGACCAGAATCTAGGCACTACGCCCGAGGACGTGATCCGGCACCTGGCAGGCAGAGTTGCCGCCAACGGACGCGCCACCGAAGTCGAAGGGCTTTTCACGGACGCCTTCGCCCGCGAATCCAAGACCGCCACGGGGGTGCCGGGCGGCATCGCGATCCCGCACTGCCGCTCGACGGCGGTCACGGAAGCGACGCTGGCCATGGCACGGCTGTCCCAGCCGGTCGATTTCGGCGCCAAGGACGGTCCGGCCGACCTGATCTTCTTCATCGCGGCCCCGGAAGGCGCGGACCAGGAGCACCTCAAGCTCCTGTCCAAGCTGGCCCGGTCCCTGATCAAGAAGGACTTCACCGCAGCGCTGCGGGCAGCCGCCACGCAGGGCGAGGTCGTGGAGCTTGTCGAGGGCGCGCTGGCGGACAAGCCCGCCAGCCACGCCGCCGACGTCCCGGCCGACACTGCCGCTCCGGCAGCGGCCGGCTCAACCGCGGCAGCGCCGGCGGCCCCCGGGACTCCCCGCACCAAGCGCCTCGTCGCCGTCACGGCGTGCCCCACCGGCATCGCCCACACCTACATGGCCGCCGACTCGCTCGTGGCTGCGGCCAAGGAAGTCGGCATCGACCTGCAGGTGGAGACGCAGGGTTCCTCGGGCGCGAAGGCCCTCGACCCGGCCGTGATCGCCGCGGCCGACGCCGTCATCTTCGCCGTCGACGTCGACGTCCGCGGCAAGGAGCGTTTCGCCGGCAAGCCGGTCATCAACGCCCCGGTCAAGCGTGGCATCGACGAGCCGGACAAGATGGTCCAGGAAGCCCTCGCCGCGGCCGACAACCCCAACGCCCGGCGCGTGCCGCACTTCGGCGCCGAGGAACAGGCCCAGCACGAGGCCGAGGAAAAGGGCGAGCACATCGGCCAGAAGCTCAAGAAAGCCCTGCTCACCGGCGTCAGCTACATGATCCCGTTCGTGGCCGGCGGCGGCCTGCTGATCGCCCTCGGCTTCCTGATGGGCGGCTACCTGATCACGAAGTACGCGGACACGATCGTGGTGCAGAACAGCCTGTTCAACCTGCCAACCGAGTTCCCGGACAACGCCTGGGGCCCGCTTGGCGCCTACATCGGGGCCGTGCTGTTCAAGATCGGCGCGCTGTCGCTGGGCTTCCTGGTCCCGGCCCTGGCCGGCTACATCGCCTACGCCATCGCCGACCGCCCGGGCATCGCACCGGGCTTCGTCTCCGGTGCCGTGGCCGGGTTCATGGGGGCCGGCTTCCTCGGCGGTATCGTCGGCGGCCTGCTCGCCGGCTACATCGCCCTCGTGATCGGCCGCTTGCAGGTGCCCCGCTGGCTGCGCGGCCTGATGCCGGTGGTTATCATCCCGCTGCTGGCCTCGATCGTCGCCTCCGGACTGATGTTCCTGATCCTCGGCGGCCCGATCGTCGCCATCACCAAGGGCCTGAACACCTGGCTCTCGGGCCTGACCGGCGCCGGCGCGATCGCCCTCGGCGTGATCCTCGGACTCATGATGTGCTTCGACCTCGGCGGCCCCGTCAACAAGGTTGCCTACTCCTTCGCCGTCGCCGGGCTGGGCGCCGCATCGCTGGATAACCAGGCGCCGTGGCAGATCATGGCGGCCGTAATGGCCTCCGGCATGGTGCCGCCGCTGGCCATGGCCCTCGCTTCCACCGTCCTGAACAAGAAGCTCTTCAGCCTCGCCGAACAGGAAAACGGAAAGGCGGCCTGGCTGCTCGGGGCGTCGTTCATCTCGGAAGGGGCCATCCCCTTCGCCGCAGCAGACCCGCTGCGCGTCATCCCCGCCAGCATGGTGGGCGGCGCGGTGACCGGCGCCATTTCGATGGCGGCCGGCGTCGGCTCGAAGGCACCGCACGGCGGCATCTTCGTTTTCTTCGCGATCGACAACTTCCTGATGTTTGTCGTCTCGATCGCAGTCGGCACGGTGGTCACCGCGCTGTCCGTGATCGCACTCAAGCGCTGGGCAGTCAAGAAGACCGTTGATACGGTTGAACCGGTTCCCGTAACCGTCTGAGCCGGTCCACCACAGACCTTCCCAAGCTGATAATCCAAAGCTGAATCCAAGGAGCAGAAATGACCGAACGTAACGCCACCATTGCCAGCCGCGTAGGGCTGCATGCCCGCCCGGCCGCCATCTTTGCCGAGGCTGCAGGCGAGTTCGATCTCGAAATCACCATCGCCCGGCTCGGCGAACCGGAGGACGAGGCCATGGACGCCGCCAGCATCCTGTCCCTGATGAGCCTGGGCGCATCGCACGGCGAGGTTGTGGTGTTGCGTGCCGAGGGCGACGGCGCCGACGCCGCCCTGGACCGCCTCGTCCAGATCCTCGAGACGGACCACGACGCCGAATAGCGCCAGCAGCGCGGACGGCGGCCCGGCAGCACCCACGGGGTGGTGCCGGGCCGCCGTCGTTTCCGGGCGCACCCGCGCCGGAAACGCTTCATAAGGGGCCTTAGTAGATGCTTGTTTTCCCCGGCGGGCGTCGATAGCTTGGGAATCGTGGTTGCCGCCCCGGGCAGCCGCCAGGACCAGCTCCCGGCCTCAAGGAGACGAACCATGGCAAGCGTGCAAGAGAGCATTGACGTCGACGTCCCCGTGTCGACCGCATACAACCAGTGGACCCAGTTCGAGACCTTCCCGGAATTCATGAAGGGCGTCGAGGCGGTGGAGCAGATCGACGAGACCTCGCTCCAGTTCCGGACCGACATCGCCGGGGTGCGGCGCGACTACCTCGCCCAGATCACCGCGCAGACCCCGGACCGCAGGATCGCCTGGGTCAGCCAGGACAAACCGCGCAATGCGGGCACCGTCACCTTTGAATCCCTCGGCGCCGAGCGCGCCCGCGTCAGCGTCGAACTTGAGTGGGAGCCCGAGGGCGTGGTGGAGAAGACCGGCTCCGCGCTGGGTGCGGACAGCCGCCAGGTCAGCGCCGACCTCGGCCGTTTCAAGGAGTTCATCGAGTCCCGCGGCATCGAGACCGGCGAATGGCGCTCCTCCGTGGACCGCGGCGAGGTCGACGACGTCGTCCCCGCCGATGCTGTTGTCCCGGCCGATCCGGCTGATACTGCCGACGGCGGGCCGCGGTAGCCATGCCTGCGGAAAATGGTGCGCCGCAGGGTTCCGAGAGCCCCAGCATCAAGGACCCGGAACTTTATGAAGCGCTGTTGGAGGACGGCGCCTCGAAGCAGAAGGCAGCCCGCGTCTCCAACGCGGCGGCCAAGCGGGGCAGGTCATCGGTGGGCCGCAAGGGCGGCAAGTCCGGCGACTATGAGGACTGGACCGTCCCGCAGTTGAGGGAAAAGGCCAAGGAGATCGGCCTGAAGGGCTATTCAGCGAAGAAGAAGAGCGAACTGATCTCCGCTCTGCGGAATTCCTGAGCCGATGACGCCACAAGCGCGGGGGGCGAACCCGGACGCGGGCTCAGGCGCCCTTGCGCGCAGCCCCCTTCGCGGCGGTGGTTTTAGACGCTGTGGTTTTAGACGCTGTGGTCTTGGACGCTGTGGTCTTGGACGCTGTGGTCTTGGACGCTGTGGTCTTGGCGGCGGCCGCCCTGGAGGCGGTTCTGGAGGCGGTCCCCGTCCCGCCGGCACCGCCGGAGGCGGCCTTTGCAGTGGACTTGGCCGCGGCCTTCGGAGCCGTCTTGGACCCGGGCTTCCCGGCCGGCGCAGCTTTCGCCTTGCTGCTGGCCGCCGCTCCGGCGGTTGCGCCGTCGTCGTCGCCCCCGCCGGCGGCCGCTCCGCGCTTTCGCTCGATGCTGCGCTTCAGCGCGTCCATCAGGTCGATCACCTCACCGGTTCCGGCTTCCGCCGCCGGAGCACCGAAGGTCTCCTCCGTGTCCAGCGACTCGCCCTGTTCGATTTTCGCGTCGATCAGCTGCCGCAGTTGGAGCTGATAGTCGTCCGTGAACTGCTCCGGCTCGAAGTCGGCCGCCATCGAGTCCACCAGGGCCGCGGACATTTCCCGTTCCTGAGCCGAGATCCGGACGCTCGTCTCGAGCGCGGGGAAGCTCGCCTCGCGCACCTCGTCCGCCCACAGCAGCCCCTGCAGCACCAGCACGTCGCCGCGGATCCGCAGCGCCCCCAGCCGGGTCTTTTCCCGCAGTGCGAACTGGACGATCGCCACCCGGTCGGTGTCCTCCAGGGCCCGGCGCAGCAGCACGTAGGCCTTGGGCGACTTCGCGTCCGGTTCCAGGTAGTAGCTCTTCTCGAACATCATCGGGTCCAGCTGCTCGGCGGGCACGAACTGCACCACCTCGATCTCGTGGCTGTTCTCCGCGGGGATCGACTTGAGCTCCTCACGGCTGAGGATCACCGTCCGGCCCTCGTCCTCGTAGGCCTTGTCGATGTCCTCGTAGTCGATGATCTTGCTGCAGATCTCACACCGGCGCTGGTAACGGATCCGGCCGCCGTCGGCGTTGTGGACCTGATGCAGGCTGATGTCGTGGTCCTCGGTCGCGCTGTAGACCTTGACCGGCACGTTGACCAGCCCGAACGCTATTGCGCCTTTCCAGATGGCTCTCATGGCTCAAGTGAACACCAGAGCCGCACGGAGGTGAAGTGTTTTGGCTGACAGCAAGGAACGCGTCCGGGTCGACGGCCGGGAACTGGTGCTGACCAATCTGGACAAGGTGATGTACCCGGAGACCGGGACCACCAAGGCCGATGTGCTCGCCTACTACGCCGCGGTGGCGTCTGTGCTGATCCCGGCAGCGGCGAACCGACCGGCCACCCGGAAGCGCTGGGTCCACGGCGTCGGGACCGCGGAGGCGCCCGGCGAGATGTTCTTCCAGAAGAACCTGGACCACTCCACGCCGGGCTGGGTGCCGCGCGCGTCCATCACGCACAAGGAGCGGACCATCCAGTACCCACTGGTCAACGATCCGGCCACGCTCACCTGGCTGGCCCAGATTGCGGCGCTGGAGATCCACGTGCCGCAGTGGCGGGTGGATTCGCACGGCAACGCCCTGCCCCCGGATCGGCTGGTGCTGGACCTGGATCCCGGGGACGGTGCAGGACTCGCCGAATGCGTGGAAGTCGCCAAACTGGCGCGCAGCATCCTGCAGGACGTGGGCCTGGAGCCCGTGCCCGTGACCAGCGGCAGCAAAGGCATCCACCTCTACGCCGCGCTGGACGGCTCGCAGAGCTCGGACCAGGTCTCGGAGTTTGCCCACGAACTGGCCCGGGCACTGGAGGCCGACCACCCGGATTTGGCGGTCAGCGACATGAAGAAGACCCTGCGCACCGGCAAGGTGCTGGTGGACTGGAGCCAGAACAGCGCCGCGAAGACCACCATCGTGCCCTACTCGCTCCGGGGCAGGCTCCGTCCCACTGTTGCGGCGCCGCGAACCTGGCGGGAGCTCGACGCGCCTTCGCTGCACCAGCTCGACTACCTGGAGGTGATGAAGCGGGTGAAGGCGGGCAAGGACCCGTTCGCGGTCATCTCCGGGGCCGGGCACGCCGGTGCTCCACACGGCGCGCCGGCGGCCGGCGCCGGGGGCACGCCCGGATCCGACGGCCCAACCGCCGGCGACGGCGGCGACACCGACCCCCGGCTGGAGACCTACCGCACCAAGCGGGACGCGGCCGCCACGCCGGAGCCGTTCACGGCCCAACAGCACCGCAGCAGGACCGACGGCGGCACGCTCCGGGAGAGTTTCGTGATCCAGGAACACCACGCCAGCCGGCTGCATTTCGACTTCCGCCTCGAGCGCGACGGCGTGCTGGTGTCCTGGGCGCTGCCCAAGGGTGTGCCAACCACCAAGGCCAAAAACCACCTCGCCGTCCAGACCGAGGACCACCCGATGGACTACGCGGACTTTGAGGGGACCATCCCCAAGGGCCAGTACGGGGCGGGCACGGTCAGCATCTGGGACCGCGGGCACTACGAGTGCGAAAAATGGATCGCGGGCAAGGAAGTCATCGCCACCCTCACCGGCCAGGAGGGCGGGGGGCTGGGCGGCACCCGGAGGTTCGCGCTGATCCACACCGGCCAGGCCAACGATCAATGGCTCATCCACCTGATGGACACGCCCGATGCCGGTCACGGCAACCAACCCGCCGCGGAGCGGCCCCTGCCGGCGACTGAAGACCGCCCGGCTGACTTGACCCCCGCCCCGGACCCGGCGGAGCTCTCGCCGATGCTGGCCAGCGCGGGAACCCCTGCCGACCTGGCCGACAAGGACTGGCAGTTCGAGCTGAAATGGGACGGCATCCGGGCCCTGGTCCTGGGCGACGCTCAACGGATCCGGCTGATCAGCCGCAACGGCAACGACATGTCATCCAGCTACCCGGAGCTGACGGACCGCTCCTGCTGGCCGCCGCAGGAGTTCGCCGCCGACGGCGAGATCATCGCCGTCGGACCGGCCGGCAAGCCCGATTTCGGGCTTCTGCAGGGGCGGATGAAACTGAGCAAGGCCGCCGACGTGGCGAAGGCGCAGGCCTCCACCCCGGTGCGCCTGATGCTCTTCGACCTGCTCACCGAGGGCGGCGAGGACCTCCGGCGGCGCCCCCTCCGGGAGCGGCGGAACCGCCTCGAAACCTTCTTCCGGGACGGCGCCCGGGACGGCGCCTGCCCGGTGGAACTCTCCGAGGTGATCGACGCCGAAGTGGGGCACATCCTGGAAAGCGCGGAGGAGCTGGGGCTGGAGGGCGTGATGGCCAAGCGCACCGGCGGACGCTACGTCGGGCAGCGGAGCCGGTCCTGGCTCAAGCTCAAGTTCGAGAAGACCCAGGAAGTGGTGGTGGGCGGCTGGCGGCCCGGAAACGGCGGGCGCCGCGACTCGGTCGGTTCACTGCTGCTGGGCATCCCGGACGGGGCGAAACTGCGCTACGTGGGCCGGGTGGGCAGCGGGTTCAGCAGCCGCGAACTCCGGGAACTGCGTCAGCAGCTCGATGCCATCCCACGCAAGACCTCGCCCTTCGCCGAGGTCCCGGCGGAAGATGCCTCCGACGCCCGGTGGGTGTCCGCCAGGCTGGTCGGCGAGGTCACCTTCGGCGACTGGACCGGAGGGGGCAAGCTCCGCCACCCGGTCTGGCGCGGCTGGCGCCTGGACAAGACACCGGCCGATGTCGTCGTCGAACATAAGTGAGGGCCCGCCGTGGCGGGCCCTCATGGTTCTTAGTCGTGATGGGGGATCTGCGGCCGGCTTTGCCGGTGGATGGCCGCGTCTGCCACTTGCTGTCCCTGTTGCCCGCGGACCACGTCCCGGTCCTTGGGGTGGCGGTGCTTCCCGCTGCCGTCCGGCCACTCATGGCCGTCGGCGGGCGAGGGCGGTTCCGGTCGCTTGCTCTCCGGCCCGGGAACCTCGTCCATGGACTCCGCAAGGTGACTCGCAACCTCAGGCTCGATCTCTTCGTTCGAGTGATGATCCGCCATGGCTCTTCCTTTCTGCGATGAAATGAAGCGTCCCCCAATCGTAGGTCGGCGCCGGTGAGATGTCTCTAGGTCCTACCAGCGGACTTTCTTCTGCGCGGGGCCCTGCTTGCCGCTGGCGTGGGTGGGCTTGTGGCTGCGGCCGACGCTCTGCAGGCCGGCGCCGCCGCGGGATTTGCTGGCAAGCATTTCCTTCTGGGCATCCGTGAGGCGGGACTTAACGCCCTGCTCGGGTTTTGGCGCGGCCTGGGGTTCCTCGCGGCCGCGTTCTTCCGCGCCCGGGGCCCCGGGCTCTTCGTGCTTGCCGGATTTGTCAGTCATGGAAGGCGCTCCTCGGCTCGGCGTGTGTTGGCACTGGCGGTGGCTCCACCATAGGCAGTTTCCGCGCGTCTTGAACAGAGCCGGGGACGGCCCGCTGCCGGCCGGAACGGGGGCGGAAAGGGGCCCAAACGGGCCGGCTTGGAAAAAACTTCCCCAAAAATTCCGGAATGTGGCTTCTTCCTAGGAACGGCGCGGCGAAACCGCACCCCGGATCGGGGCAGATGGCACCGCATTGGCACCGGAATCGGCTGATCATACGCCACCGGAATCGGAAATGCCATGGAAATCCCGTAAAATTGAAAGCCTGCCCGGAGCGGGGCAGCTACAAGTCGCAAGCAAATGATCTCCCTAGGAGCTTTCCAAATGCCCACAGACCGAAGCACGACCGACTCTTCAGCAGGCGTTATTCACGCCGGCGGAACCAACCAAGGCGCACCCCGGGGCGCCAAGAAACCACGGCTTCGTCGCCGTCGACTCCGCGAGTCCGACGTCAACGTCGTCGACCAGCCGATGCTTAAGAAGGCGCTAGGCGGCACCATCGTGGGTAACACCATGGAATGGTACGACGTCGGCGTGTTCGGCTACCTGATCACCACCATGGGACCGGTGTTCCTGCCGGAGGCGGACAAGTCCGTCCAGACCCTCTTCCTGCTCGGCACCTTCGCCGCCACCTTCATCGCCCGCCCCCTCGGCGGCGTCGTGTTCGGCTGGCTTGGCGACAAGATCGGCCGGCAGAAGGTCCTCGCCGCGACCCTCATGATCATGGCGGCCAGCACCTTCGCCGTCGGCCTCCTGCCCGGCTACGCCCAGATTGGCATCTGGGCCGCAGTCCTGCTGGTCCTGTTCAAGGTCATCCAGGGCTTCTCCACCGGCGGCGAGTACGCCGGTGCCACGACCTTCGTGAGCGAATACGCCCCGGACAAACGGCGCGGCTTCTTCGCCAGCTTCTTGGACATGGGCAGCTACCTCGGCTTCGCCGCCGGCGCCGCGCTCGTTTCCGTGCTGCAGCTGACCCTCGGCCAGGACACCATGGAGCAGTGGGGCTGGCGTATTCCGTTCCTGCTGGCCGGTCCGTTGGGCCTGATCGCTGTTTACTTCCGGAGCAAGATCGAGGAATCCCCCCAGTTCCAGGCCACCCTGGATGCCCAGGAGAACCTCGCCAAGGACGCCACCGCCGCTGACACGTCTGCGTCCAAGGGACCGGTGGGCATTGTGAAGGCCTACTGGCGCTCCATCATCGTCGCAATGATCCTGGTAGCCGCAGCCAACACCGCCGGCTACGCCCTGACGTCGTACATGCCGACCTATCTGACCGAGTCCAAGGGCTACGACGAGGTGCACGGGACCCTGCTGACCATCCCTGTGCTGGTCATCATGAGCCTGTGCATCCCGCTGACCGGCAAGCTCTCCGACCGGATCGGCCGCCGCCCCGTGCTGTGGATCGGTGCCATCAGCACCGTCGTCCTGGCCACCCCGGCATTCCTGCTGATCGGCGTCGGTGAAATCTGGTCCACGCTGGCCGGCCTCGCCCTGATCGCCTTCCCGGTGACGTTCTACGTGGCCAACCTGGCGTCGGCCCTGCCGGCCCAGTTCCCGACGGCCAGCCGCTATGGCGCCATGGGCATCGCGTACAACTTCTCGGTGGCCATCTTCGGCGGAACCACCCCGTTCATCGTCGCCGCCCTGATCAACGCCACCGGCAACGACATGATGCCGGCTTACTACCTGATGGCCACTTCGGCGATCGGCGCCGTGGCGATCTACTTCCTCAAGGAATCCGCCCAGATGCCGCTGCCGGGCTCCATGCCGAGCGTGGACACCCAGGCCGAGGCCCGGGAACTGGTCGCGACGCAGGATGAGAACCCGCTGATCGACCTTGAGCACATGGATATGCCGCTCACCTCGGCCGAAGCAGCCGACGGGGACGCCGGGAAGGTTCCCGCCCGCGCCTAGTCCAGGCCCGCCGGTCCGGACCGCGTAGCCCAGCGCCCCGCCCGTAGAGGCCTGTCCCGCACGCTTTTCCATTGGGGGAAGCGCGCGGGGCAGGCCTCTGGCGCGTCCCCAGCCCCCACCCACCCGCAACCCCAGGAGGTCCGCGTGCAGTCCCTGTTGCGGCATGTCCGTGTTTTGCACCGGCTTGGCCCGGCGAACCGAGACAGCGTCTCCGCGCTGCGCGTCGCCGTCGGTGTGGCGGTCCCTTCGCTGGTGCTGCTCGCCGCCGGGCGCCCGGACCTCATCATCTACGCCGTGTTCGGCGCCCTCACCGGGATGTACGGCCGCTCCGAACCCCACCAGCTCAGGCTCAAGCACCAGCTTCAGGCGGCCTTCGTCCTCGTTGGCGGCCTGGGAGTCGGCGTGGCGCTCTCGGTGAACCACCTCCATTCGTGGACTCTCGTGGCCGTGGAAGCGACCCTCGCGGCCGCCGGATCACTCTTCGCGGACAAGGTCGGGCTCACGCCCAACGGCCCGTTCTTTGGCATCCTGGCGTTGGGTGCCTGCGCCTCCATTCCCACCGCGGTGCCGTGGCAACTCGCCCTGCTGATCGGTGCGGCGTCCGCCGCCTTCTCCATGGCGGTCGGATTCGGCGGCTGGGTCCGCGGCCGGGCCTGGGAGCGCGGCGCCGCCCGCGTTGTGCCGCCGCTGCGCGGGATCCGCCGTCGGGCCGCCTGGATCCACGCGGCCCGGTACCTGGCCGCGGTAGCAGCCGCCGGCAGCGTCGGGGTGCTCAGCGGCAGCGCGCACCCGCACTGGGCGATGGCCGCCGCGGCGGTACCCCTGGCGGGCGCGGACCTGCCCAGCAGCGTCTACCGCGGGCTGCACCGGATCGTCGGCACCCTGCTGGGCCTGGTCGTGGTGGCCGTGGTGCTGTTTCCGTGGGCGGGCTCGCCGCTGCGGCTCTTCCCCGGCCACGAGACCGCCCTCCTGGCGGTGCTGGTGATCGTCCTGCAATTCACCACCGAGCTCTTCATGGCACGGCACTACGGGCTCGCGATGGTGTCATTCACGCCCGTCATCCTGCTGATGACACAACTGGCGTTCCCCGCCGATCCCCGGTTCCTCGTGGCCGAACGGGCGGTGGAGACCCTGATCGGCGCGTGCACCGGCATCGCCGTCGTGGTTCTGATCCGGCGCCGGCGGCCGCTGGCCGCGACGCCGAACGCCTAGCCCGGCTGCCTCTACTTCGCGCGCCGCGGCGGCCCCGCGACGAGCCGCGCGGGCAGCACGCGCGCCGCTGCCGTGAGGAGCTTGTAGCGTTTGCTCGGGATCGAGACGGCCTTGCCCTTTTCGTTGTCGGCAAGGCCTTCGCGGACAACCTGTTCGGCCTGCAGCCACATCCAGCCCGGGGTCACCGCTTTGTCCATGCCCATCCGGTCGTGGAATTCAGTGTGCGTGAAGCCTGGGCAGACGGCTGTCACCTTTACCCCGCGCCCGGCATAGGCGAGGTTGGCCCAGCGGCTGAAGCTGAGCAGCCATGCCTTCGCGGCGGAATAGGTTTCCCGCGGCAGGAAGGCCGCCACGCTCGCCACGTTGATCACCCGGCCCGAACGGCGTTGCAGCATGCCCTGCAGCGCGGCGTGCGTCAGTTCCATCGCCGTTTCGACGTGCAGCTTGAGGTGCCGTTTTTCGTCCGCAATGTCATTGTCCGCGAAGGAGTGAAGCAGGCCGATCCCCGCGTTGTTGACCAGGATCTCGACCGGGCGCGCCGGATCGCTCAGGCGTTCGACGACGGCGGCCACTCCGCCGTCGTCCGCCAGGTCAGCCGCCAGCACCTCCGCCCGGACGCCGTAATTGTTTTCCAGCTCCGCCGCTCGGGCCAGGAGCCGCGCCTCATCGCGTGCCACCAGGACCACGTTGTGTCCCTGCTGGGCCAGCTGGCGGGCGAACTCGGCCCCGAGGCCGGCTGTTGCACCGGTGATCAGGGCGGTGAGGGCCGGGGCCGATGGGCCGTGAGCGGTTGTGTTCATAGCCACAGCCTAGCGCCGCCGCGTTCTGGGCCTCAGGCCAGGGCCGGCCCCGGGGCGAGTTCGCCTTCGGCCGGGCCGTCCGGAGCGCTATCCAAGGCGGCGCCTACCGGCCCAGCAACGTCCAGCGCAACCCCGTCCAGCTCAGCCTCGTCCATGGCGCGGTAGCGCTGTTGCAGCTCTTCGGCGGCGAGCTCGTACCAGGTGTGGGCGCCGAAGGAGGGGCTGGGGGTGTCCAGGTGGCGGTACAGGGCGTCGGCCAGCTGACCCAGGGCCGCGTCGGAGAGCGCCTGCACGGTGGCGGCCGGATCCAGTGTCCCCTCGAAGTAATCGGAGAGCTCAAGGCCGTCGATGAGGTCAGGGCCGGGCGCAGCGGCGGTGCCCGCATCGTCCGGCGTGGGTCCCTCGACGTCGAGGTCGGCGACCTCGCCAAGGAGCTGGCCGGTGACGGCCCCGGTGATCTCGCCGTCCAGCCCGGCCAGGACCTCGCCGTCGGAACCGACGTGAACCAGGCAAATGGGCAGCTCGGCCGGTTCCTGCAGGAGAAGCCGGAAGCCCTCGCTACCGCCTGCCGCAAGGCCGACGGCGGCAGCCACGGGCTCCTGGGGCGCCGCGGGGGCCCGGTTTGCGGCGAGTTGCCGGAGGTAGAGCAGGATCTCCGGGTCGAGGTGGGAGGCGCCGTGCAGATCGATGCTGACGTCCGAGCCGGAGGCCAGTCGGCTGGCTCGCCGCATGATGTGCAGCAGGGCGGGGTAGTTTGCCTGGGTCAGGCAACCGGTGACTTCCAGAGTCACGTGTCCGGGATCGACATCAACACGGACAAGCACACGCAGTTTGTGGTTCACGGGGTTCTCCAAATGACACGTCCTTGAGCCAACTGCATAACTCAAGCTAAACCATACGAAATTGTCGCCCCGCTCACAAGCGGTTACGCCCCGGCTGGCGCCTGATCCGGCCAGTCAATGCACTGGTTGTAGGCGTCATGCTTGCGCAGGTAGCGGTAGATGTAGGGGCAGTGCGGGATGATCCGCTTCCCGGAAGCCACCACGTCGTCCAGGGCGAAGTGCGCGAGCACCCCGGCGAGCCCCTGGCCCTTGAATTGCTCGGCTGTCTCGGTGTGGATGAAGTCCACATGGCCCGGCCTGTCGATGTAGCGCACCTGGACCGCGAGCTTGCCGCCAACATGCAGCTCATAGCGGTGCAGGTCATCATTGCGGGTGGTGGAGACGTCCGGGCTGAACGTGTCTTCAGTTTCTGCCGAGTTCTCCGTCATGGTTCGAGATTGGCACGTAATGGCGGGTGTGGCAATGGCCGTCCGGATCCACCGGAATCACTGGCTTCGGCGTTACGGGTCGGAACGCGGCCCAGCAGCAGCACGGCGAGCGCGAAGCAGGCCGCACCGCCGCCGAGCAGCCCTACCGTGAGCCCGTTCAGTGCCGCGTCGGCCACCGGGATGAATACGACGACGGCGGCCGTCACCACGGCAGCCGCAGGCCGCGCGCGGGAGCTGCCCGGCGCCGTCGGCTGCTCCTCCAGCCGCCCAAACAGCGCCAGCACGGGCAGCAGCAGGGCGACGACGCCTAACAGCACCAGCGGCCGGGTCCACCACCACGCCGCGGTCCCCCCGGTCGGCTGCGGAAAATCGGTGAGCAGCAGCAGCCCGGACATCGCTGCCAGCAGCGGCAGGTGCCACAGGTAGACGGTCATGGACCGCCGTCCCACCCGGGCCAGGACCCCGCGGACCGGCCCGAGGCCGGCCAGCCGGGCGAGGAGAGGCCGGACAAGCTGCAGCCCGGCGGCCTGGGAGACGGCAAGCAGGAACAGGGTCAGGTTGGGCGGGTTGAGGTTGACCAGCATGTTCCCGGAGTACAGCCGGAGCACCACCAGGGCGCCGAGCGTCAGGTTGCTCGCCGCCACGATGCCGAGCAGCCCCGAAGGCGTCAGGCCCTGCAGTTTCCCGTCGGCCAGGATGAAGCCAAGCTGCTGCACAGCGCACCAGAGGAAGACCATGTTGGCGTAGGCCAGTTGAGGCAGCGCGCCGCGGAGGCAGTCCACGGCCACCACCAGGCAGAGGAGGGCGGCGAGGGTCAGCCACGGTGCGCGGGCATGGAGTGCGGCCAGCCAGGGCAGATTCAGCTGCGCCGCGAGGTAGGCGGCCAGGAACCACAGCGGCATGCCCGCGCCGGCGGCCAGCAGTTGGATCACCTGCGGGTCCACGCCGCTGAGCCGTGCGGCCCACAGGCCGGTGAACATGACCGACAGCAGCACGGCGGCCGGGCGGATCAGCCGCAGGAGCCTGCCCTGGACGAATTCGAAGGCGCTGCCGCCCTGGGACCGCAGGCGACGCCAGGAATACAGTCCGGTGACGCCGCCGGCGACGAAGAACAGGGGCATCACCTGGAGCACCCAGACCACGGGTTCGAACCAGTGCTGGTTCCCCAGGGTGTTGTCGGAGCTCACGGTGCCGTCCGGATGCAGGACCGGGCTGACCATCATCGTGTGGGCAATAACCACCAGCGCGAGGCAGAAGAACCGGGCCAGGTCGATGACCAGGTCTCGCTCCGGCACGGCTGGTGCCGGGCCGCCTGCGGGCTGCTGCATGGCGCTCCTTACCGTCGCGGCACGGGCAACCGGCCGCTTTTCCTCCATTGTCGGCCCAGCCGGAGGGAACGCAAGAGGCCAGGACCATCAGCTGGTCCTGGCCTCCGGTGATGGATGCGCTCAGGCGAGCGAGAGGAAAAGCTTCTCCAGTTCGGCACGGTCCAGGCTCGGGTCCTCCTGCTGCATGCACTGCTGCAGACCGGTGGCAATGATGGAGAATCCGGCCTTGTCCAGGGCACTGGAGACGGCGGCAAGCTGCGTGACGACGCTCTTGCAGTCCCGCCCCTCTTCGATCATGCGAGTGACCGCCGCGAGCTGGCCCTGGGCGCGGCGCAGGCGGTTAATAACGGACTTCATGTCGGTGGGATCGAGTTCCATGGGTGCCTCCCGGAGTAGACGGATTACATTCCATGATATACCCCCCTTGGTATTTCACATACCCCTAGTGGTATAAGCGTCCCCTGGCCGAGCCTAAACCGCGGCGAAATCCTCTCCGGTAGGGACGTAAGTACCTACCGGACGGGGGCTCACGGGCGTATTTCTGGGGGTGTGAACGCGGCCAGCTTCGGTGATCCGGTAATGGCCCGCAAAGGCGCCACCGGCGCCGGTCCGGGCCCCTGGAAACGCTACGTCGCCCTGGGAGATTCGTTCACAGCCGGCCTGGGCGATCCCGAGCCCCTCAGCCCCGGCGGAATGAGGGGCTGGGCGGACCGGATCGCGGAGGAATTCAGTGCCGCACGCGGGGATTTTTCCTACGCCAACCTGGCCGTCAGCGGCCTTGTGCTGCAGCAGATCGTGGACCAGCAGCTCGGCCCGGCGATCGCCCTGAAACCGGACCTCGTCACGCTGTCCGCGGGTGGCAATGACCTGGTCTTCCACCGGCGCGATCCCGACCGGCTCGCGGTAAGCCTCGATGCAGCGGTCGCGGCCCTCTCCGCCGCGGGGGCAACCGTCGTGCTCTTCACCGGGCCGGACTGGGGCGACACCCCGGTCTTCGGCCACATCCGCGGCAAGGTGGCCGTCTTCAACGAGAACATCCGGACCATCGCCGCCCGCCATCACGGCGTCATCGCGGACTTGTGGGCCTTGCGGCAACTGAGCGACCCCAGGATGTGGGATCCGGACCGGCTGCATTTTTCCCCGCTCGGACACCACACGATCGCCGGCATGGTGCTGGACACCCTGCAGGTCACGCACAGCCTGCAGCCGCTGCAGCCCAAGCCGCTGCCCGCCGGCAACTGGCGGGAGACCCGGGCCGGCGACCTGGCCTGGGCCACGCATTACCTGCTGCCCTGGATGATGCGGCGCGTCCGGCCGCGCGACGGAAGCGCCCCTCCCGCCCCCAAGCGGCCCGAACCGGGTCCGGTCTTCGGATCGCCGACCAACGCGGCGCACCCCTAGTACGGCCGGGCTGTGTCGGCTAATCTGCAGGGACGGCCTCCGGCCAACGGCCGGGGACAGCAGACCGATGACGATCCCGAGGAGCGAAGTTGTCTAATCACACCTACAGCATTTCTGAAATTGTCGGGACCTCGAATGAAGGCGTGGACGCCGCCGTGCGCAACGGCATCTCCGAGGCTGCAAAAACCCTGCGGAATCTGGACTGGTTCGAAGTCAAGGAAATCCGCGGACACCTCGAAAACGGCCAGGTTGCCGACTGGCAGGTGACCATCAAGCTCGGGTTCCGCCTGGAGCGCTGACGTCCGGGAGGGCGGCGCATGGAGTACACCCAGCTGGGCCGTTCCGGCCTGAAAGTCTCCCGCCTCTGCCTGGGCACCATGAACTTCGGGCCGCAGACCGAGGAATCGGACGCCCACGCGATCATGGATTCCGCGATGGACGCCGGGATCAATTTCTTTGACACGGCCAACGTCTACGGCGGCTCCACGCACCGCGGCTGGACCGAGGAGATTTTAGGCCGCTGGTTCGCCAAAGGCGGCGAGCGCCGGGAACGGACGGTGCTCGCCACTAAGGTCTACGGCACAATGGCTGACCGGCCTAACGAGTCCCGGCTCTCCGCGCTGCATATCCGCCACGCCCTCGACGCAAGCCTCCGGCGCCTCCGGACGGATTACATCGACCTGTACCAGTTTCACCACGTGGACCGGAACACGCCGTGGGACGAAATCTGGCAAGCAGTTGACGTCGCCGTGCAGCAGGGAAAGATCCTCTACTCGGGCAGCAGCAACTTCGCGGGCTGGCACCTGGCCCGGGCGCAGGAAGCGGCCTCCCGCCGGCATTCGAACGGCCTGGTCAGCGAGCAGTCCATCTACAACCTGCTGACCCGCAACGCCGAACTCGAGGTAATTCCGGCCGCCCAGCACTATGGCCTGGGGATCCTGCCGTGGTCTCCACTGCATGGAGGCCTGCTCGGCGGAGTTCTCAAGCAGGAGCACGAGGGTGTCCGCCGGTGTGAAGGCCGCTCGCTTGAGGCCCTGAAGAAGCACCGGAACCAGATCCGCCGGTACGAGGACCTCGCGGACGAACTCGGGCACGAGCCGGGGGAACTGGCGCTGGCCTGGCTGCTGCACCAGCCGGCTGTCACGGCGCCGGTCGTCGGCCCGCGCACCCGGGAGCAGCTCGGCGCCGCCCTGCGCTCCCTTTTGGTGCAGCTCGACGTCGAGGCCCTGGGGCGCCTCGACGCGATCTTCCCCGGCCACCGGACCGCCCCGGAGGACTACGCGTGGTGAGGACTGCGGCGGCCGGCGGCGCGCTTGGGACGGGCGTTTTTGACCGCCCGACACTCCCGAAATTCCCTGTGAATACAAGGGTTTCCCAAACTTTTCCGGGTGTCGAGTGGCGTTTTGATAGTAAGCATGATTAGTATTTAGGCAGAAGGATGAAGCGCACCCGGCAACCCGGGTGTCTCCTCAATGAAAGAGAAGGGCCGATAAAATGGGTTTTTTCGCATTTCTTATTCTGGGTCTTATTGCCGGAGCAATTGCTAAGGCTATCCTGCCGGGACGTCAGGGCGGCGGCTGGGTCATCACGCTGATCCTCGGTGTTGTGGGCGCCCTCCTGGGCGGCCTCATCGGTAGCGCTATCTTCGGCACGGGACTGCAGGAATTCTTCTCGCTGACCACGTGGCTGCTGGCGATCGGCGGTGCGATCATCGTACTGCTGGTCTACGGCATGATCACCAAGCGCTCGCACCGCTAAAACGGTGTGACCGGAAAACCGGTCCCGGGATTATTTCCTGGGGCCGGTTTTTTGGTACCCGTCGACATTTCAACACGACTTCAAGAGCACCCTTCCATAGAACACAGAGCAGGAGTACAGCATGAAAGCCAAACTTCTTTTCGGCACCGGCCTCGCGGCAGGTTACGTCCTTGGATCCCGTTCCGGGCGGGCAGCCTACGAAAAGCTGAAAGCGCGGGCAGCGGGCCTCTGGCAGAGCAAGCCGGTCCAGGACAAGGTGGCGGCCGCGACGGAAGCGGTCAAGGAAAAGGCCCCCGAGGTTTCCAGCCAGCTCACCGAGGCCGCCCGCCGCGCGGGCACGGTCATCAGCTCCGCCGTCCACCGGGACGAGACCCCAGCCGGGAGCCCCGCACCCTCGGGGACGTCGTCCGCGGCGACCCCGGCCGCAGCGGGCACGCAGGCCGGTGGCGCGATCCCCGCACACAGCACCCACCCCGGCACGGCCAACCTGGGGACCTCCGGCGGCGCCCACGCCGCCGTGGACACGGCCTCCGACGTCGCTTCGGATCCGGCTTTGAACGATGAGACCGGGCAGGACTGGTCGGATGAAGGCGGCGCTACGCCGGCCGGACCGGCAACCAATGTCGACCCGGACAAGCACTAACGGGTCCCCGCTAACGGCCCTGCTTTGAGCGTCTGGCAGCAACCGCGCCCAGTACGACGGTGGCGTCCCGCTTCCGGGAGCTGAAGACCCGGCCGGAGAGCCCGCTCCCGGCGAAGATTCGGACCGTCTGAGGCGCCTGCTGCCGGCTCGTCTCAATCAGTAGGTGGCCGCCCGGCGCCAGCCACTCCGGCGCCGCGGCGGCCACAAGCCGCTGCAGTTCCAATCCGTCCGGGCCGCCGTCGAGCGAAGTCCGCGGCTCGTGCAGGCGCGCTTCGGGCGGCATGGTCCCGATCATTCCGGAGGGAACGTAAGGCGCGTTCACCGCCAGAAGATCCACCCGGCCGCGCAGCCGGTCCGGCAACGCCCCGTACAGATCGCCCTCGTGGACCTCTCCGCCCAGCGGGAGCACGTTACGCCGCGCGCAGGCCGCCGCCGCAGGATCGATGTCGGCAGCATGCAGCTCCAGCGGCCCCGCCGCAGCCGCCAGCGCGGCAGCTACGGCACCGGAGCCGCAACAGAGGTCGACGACGACTGGAATCCCCACTGCCCCGGCCGCCCGGCGCGCCTGCAGGACCTTTGTTCCCCGCCGGACGAGATACTCGGTGCGGCGGCGGGGCACAAAGACTTGCGGGTCCAGGGCGATGCGGAGGCCGCAAAACTCCGCCCAGCCCAGCACTTGCTCCAGCGGCACCCCCGCGACCCGCTGCCGGACCAGCGTCTCCAGTTCTTCGTCCGTGGCCGCCGCGGCCACCAGCAGGGCGGCCTCTTCTTCGGCGAAGACGCAGCCGGCGCTACGGAGCCGGCTGATCACCTCCGCCGCCCGCGGGGGCATGGTCCGCATGGCATCACGCCCTTCCGCCGCGCCCTCCGGCAGCCGTGTCCGCAGCCGCCCTGAAAGGCCCATGCTATCCAAAGCGGCACCGCGGCCCTACGCCTTGCCCGCGGAATATCCCGCGAACCGAATCGCACCGGCCAGGGGACCCCTGGCTGAATATTTGCTGGAAAATCCATGTGCAAGCGCTTACAATTGTGACTTGGCTCTCAGTAGCCGGTCTCCGCATCCGTCCCTTCGTCGAGGCAACGTCGCTCACCCGGAAGGTCTCCATCGTGTTCACCCGCAGCTCCAGCCTGCCCAGGCCGCCCCGTTTGAGGCGCGGCGCAGGGCGCCACCACACCGCCCGCGCCGGCGTCGCCCTCGTGGCGGCGCTGGCCGCCGCCGCCGTCGCCGTCGTCCCCGCCCAGGCCGCCCCCGACCCCCGGGGCCCGGGCGCCCCGTCGGCTGCGCATTCGCTCCGCGGGCCGGTCACCGACGAGCGGTTCTACTTTGTGATGGCGGACCGCTTCAACAACGGCAGCGCCGCCAACGACGACGGCGGCCTGGGTCCCAACCCAATGGTCTCCGGCTTCGACCCGACCAAGAAGGGCTTCTACAACGGCGGCGACCTCAAGGGCCTGCGGGACAAGATCGACTACATCCAGGGCCTCGGCACCACCTCGATCTGGCTGACTCCGAGCTTCAAGAACAAGGCCGTCCAGCCGGAGGACCAGTCGGCCGGCTACCACGGCTACTGGGTCACCGACTTCACCCAGATCGACCCGCACCTGGGCACCAACGCCGAGCTGAAGACCCTCATCGACGAGGCGCACGCCCGCGGCATGAAGGTCTACTTCGACATCATCACCAACCACACCGCCGACGTGATCGGCTACGAGCAGGGCGACCGCACGGCGTACAAGTCCAAGGACGCCGCCCCCTACCTGACCGCCGCGGGCGAACCGTTCGACGACCGTGACTACGCCGGCACGGGCACCTTCCCGAAGCTGGATGCGGCCACCTCGTTCCCGTACACGCCGAAACTCGCGGCCGGCGAAGAGAACCTCAAGGTCCCGGCCTGGCTCAACGACACCACGCTCTACCACAACCGCGGCGACACCACCTTCGAGGGCGAAAACTCCTCCTACGGCGACTTCTTTGGCCTCGACGACCTGTTCACCGAGCACCCGAAGGTGGTCAACGGCATGGTCAACATCTACGAGAAGTGGATCGGCGACTTCGGCGTGGACGGCTTCCGGATCGACACCATGAAGCATGTCAACGACGAGTTCTGGCAGCAGTTCGGCCCCCGCGTCCTCGCCTACGCCAAGGCGCACGGCAAGGACGAATTCTTCATGTTCGGCGAGGTCTTCGACACCTCCAAGAGCTTCACCTCCCAGTTCACCACCCGTAACAAGATGCAGGCCGTGCTCGACTTTCCGTTCCAGGAGGCGGCCCGGAACTTCGCCTCGCGCGGCCAGGGCGCCAAGGAGCTGGAGACCTTCTTCGCCGGTGATGACTGGTACACCGACGCCGACTCCAACGTCTACGAGCTCCCCACGTTCCTGGGCAACCACGACATGGGCAGGATCGGCAGCTTCATCACCGCGGACAACCCAGGCGCGGACGACGCCGAACGCGTCGCGCGGGACCGGCTCGCCCACGAGCTGATGTACTTCTCCCGCGGCAACCCGGTGGTCTACTACGGTGATGAACAGGGCTTCACCGGCCCCGGCGGGGACCAGGATGCCCGCCAGACGATGTTTGCCAGCAAGGTCCCGGACTACCTCGACGATGACCTGCTCGGCACCGACGCCACGCATGCGGGCGACAACTTCAACACCGCCCACCCGCTGTACCGCGACATCAGCGAACTCGCGGCCCTGACCACCGAACACCCGGCGCTGCGCAACGGCGCGCACCAGAACCGGTACGCGTCCGACGGGCCCGGCATCTACGCCTTCTCCCGGACCGACGCCAAGGACCAGCGCGAGTACGTTGTCTCCATCAACAACAGCAAGCAGGTCCAGACCGCAGCGGTCCCCACCTACGTGGGCAAGCGCACCTTCAACCGGATCTACGGGGAGGCAAGCGCCGAGGCCAAGACCGCGGCGGACGGGAAGCTGACGGTCACGGTTCCGCCGCTCTCCGCCGTCGTCTACGAGTCCGCCGGCCGCATCCCGCACTCCAAGGCAGCGCCGGCCGTAAGCCTGCAGGCGCCGGCAGCCTCTGCCGCGGACAACAGCCGCGTACGCGTCGCGGCCGACGTCGACGGCACCTCTTTCTACGAGGTCACCTTCCAGGCCCGCACGGCGGGCAGCGCATGGGCCCCAATCGGTACTGACGACACGGCGCCCTACCAGGTCTTCCATGACGTCTCCGCCCTGAAAGCCGGCACCGCCGTGGAGTACCGCGCCGTGGTGCTGGACAACGGGGCGCACACCTCGGTGAGCCAGCCCCGCAGCGTCACCGTCCCGTCCCCGGTGCTCAGCATCGTGAACCCCAAGGAAGGCAGCAGCGTCCGCGGCAAGGTCGAGGTCAGTGCCGTCGCCAGCCCGGAGAAGGCCGACTACGTGGTCCGGTTCGAACGCAGCATCGGCGGCGGGGCCTGGACGAAGTTTGGCGAGGACAGCTCCTCCCCCGACTACACCGCCATGGATGACCTGGCGGCCCTGTCACTGCCGGACGGGACCCAGCTGCGTTATCGCGCGCTCTTGACGGTGCCGGGCGCCGGCGAAGTGGTCAGCGACGTCCGCACGGTGGTCGCGGGGGACCTCCCCCAGCCTAATTCGGTCACCATTGCGGGCAGCCTCAACTCGGAAATGGGCTGCCCCGGGGACTGGCAGCCGGCCTGCCCGGCAGCCTTTCTCAAGCTGGATCCGGCGGACAAGGTCTGGCGCCTGACCGTTCCCGACCTGCCCGCCGGCAGCTACGAATTCAAGGCCGCCATTAACGGCTCCTGGGACGAGAACTACGGCGCGGGGGGCGGCCCCAACGGCAGCAACATCGTGCTGAACCACCCGGGTGGCGCGGTGACCTTCCGCTACGACAACAGCACCCATGTGATGAGCCCGGTCTACGCCTCGCAGCAGCCGGCCACGGTGGCGGCTGCCGGGGACCTCGATTCGGAGCTGGGCTGCCCGGGCGACTGGATGCCGGACTGCCCGCAGGCCCAGCTCTCGCTGGATCCGGCGGACCTCGTCTGGAAGCTGACGTTCCCGGAGCTGCCGGCCGGCACCTACTCGTTCAAGGCCGCGCTCAACCGTTCCTGGGCCGAGAACTACGGCGCAGGCGGAGTCCCGGGCGGTGGAAACCTCAGCCTGGTGCACGACGGCGGCCCGGTCACCTTCCGATATGACCACTTCACCCACCTGATCACCGCCGGCTAGCACCGGGGTCCGACGGACACAGGAAGAACGCCGAAGGCCGGCCTGCACTGAGCGTGCAGGCCGGCCTTTTGACGTACCGGGAGTCGAACCTCGAGTCGGTCAGCCGGCCACTCGGTCCGCGCCTCAGCCGACCAGACGGAGCGGCGGGAGTGCCCGGGCCAGCCGCGTTGCCAGCTTGTGGGCCGCCGCCGCCGAGGGCCGCGCTGCGGGGTCCATCGCCGTCATGGCCGTCAGCAGCGACACCCAGCCGGCACCGAGCTGGGCCGGAATTTCCGGTCCCCGCAGGGTGCGGGCCACGAGCGACTCGACCGGCGTCCCGGGGTAGGCCTTCACGCCGGTAAGGCACTCCAGCAGCACCAGTCCCAGCGCATAGACATCCGTGGCAGCGTTGACGGGCTGACCGGCCGCCTGCTCCGGGCTCATGTAATGCACGGTGCCCGACGAATCCCCCGGTTCAGGGGCTGTCCCGGCCGGCGTGGCGATCCCGAAGTCGGCGATTCGTACCGAGCACCTCCGGAGCGCACTAAGCAGGATGTTTGCGGGCTTGATGTCCCGGTGGACCAGGCCGCGCGCGTGGACGTGCCCCAGCCCGGACAAAGCGGCGGCGGCCCAGCCGGCCACTTCCTCCGGCCCGGTGGCGCCGCCGCGGATCCGCTCGGCAAGGCTGCCCCCGTAGGCGAATTCTTCGACCAGGAAGGGCCGGCCCGCCCACTGGTCACCGGGCGGGACCGTGCCGGCGGCAATGAAGCGGACCACGGCGGGGTGATCCAGGGAGGCGAGTACGCGCGCTTCTGCGTGGATCCGGTTGGCGTGCTTCTCGGCGGGACCCTCGGCCACCTTGATGGCGACGGGACGGTCGTTGAGCAGGTCTGTTCCGCGGAACACCGTGGCAGTCGCCCCGCGTCCCAGGAGCTCGTGGACCAGGAAGCGTCCGCCGGGAGCGTCCGGCAGCGGCAGGACCCTGACATTGAGGCCGGCGGCGGACGCTGCTGCCGCTCCGGACGCGGGGCGGCTGTGTGCCACCGCGAGCACTGGAAGGGCGGTCACGAAAGCGCGGCCAGCGCGTTGGAAGTGTGGACGATGCCATCAAGCTGGAAACCGCAGGAGCAACGCCACACCGGCGGCAGCTCCGCGGAGCCGATGCCGGCGTCGAACGAGTAAGCGGACATGGCGTCCAGCGCCGGGGCAGTCCACTCCATCGGAGCTCCGCAATGGCTCGGTGCCTTGCTCGCGGTGGTCAAAGGCAGGACGGGGGCCGCGGCGCCCGGCTCTGCCGGGGAGTCCGGCGCACCCAGAGGGGCCGCACCGGCTCCCGGGATCCCGGTGATCGTCAACAACTCAGCCACGACTCCTCCACGAAAACGATTATCTAACACAAGTAGTAAGCATACATATCACTAGTCCAACTAGCTAGTTGCTGTCTAGATAATCTTCGCGGATGTTCCTGTCGGCTTAGTGGCGCTCGACCTGTTCGGTGAGGGCATCGGCCATCCGGCGCAGGAAGGACACGATGATGCGGCTCTCCTCCGCGCTGAGCTCTTCGGCCACCGCCAGCATCCTGCGGTGCATCTCCCCCAGCGTCTCGCGGACTTCCGAATCCGTCGCGGCGGTCGGCACGATCACCAGGGAGCGGCGGTCCGTGGGATGGGGCTCGCGCCGCACGTGGCCGCTGCCGACGAGCCGGTCGATCAGGGAGGTGGTGGACGCCGTCGTGATGCCCAGCGTCCGGCTCAGGTCCTTGGGGCCCACCCGCTCCCCGGCGGCCTGGGCGCGCAGCAGATAGCGAAGGGCCAGCAGGTCGGTTTCCCCCATGCCCATCGAGTCCCGCGTCGAGCGCCTGGTGGCAACCTCGGCGGCGCGGTAGCCGCGGAGGGCCTGCAACACCGCGGTGGGCGGGTCAAGCCGCTCATCCGGCCCATACCAGTACCCTGAGCCTGCTGCCCTGTCCGAGTTCATCCGATAATCCTAGCCGATCTAACTACTAGGCAGGCTTGCTTACTGCACGGGGACGGCGCAGGCGGGCGCGTCAGTCCCCGGACGCAAAAAACCCCCGGCGTCCTGTCGCCAGGATGCCGGGGGTTTTTCCACTCTTCGCTAAAAGAGTGGGCCCTGTGGGGATCGAACCCACGACCCACGGATTAAAAGTCCGATGCTCTACCAACTGAGCTAAAGGCCCCAGCCGACAGCCCCAACCGGCGGAAAAATCCGCTGTTGAAAGGCGCGTCGGCCCAGTCCATTTCTGGACGTTAATACTGTACCCCAGACGCAGGCGAGCTTTGTCACCGGGCCCGACGCGCCGCCGTCGTCCGCTTCCCGGGCGTTGTCCCCGCACACGGGGGCATGCTCGATTCCCGGAATGCACAGGAGTAGCGTGGTGGCATGAGCGAGCAAGCAGGAGCCAGCAGCCCCGGACCGCACCGTCACCACAAGCCGAAGCCCTTTGCGCCGATCGACTTTGAGCCTTTCGCCGGGGGTGCGGACCCGGCGCGGGTTTCCGAGGCGGCCCACCTCGCAGCCCAGGCGCTCGTCCGCCGCGGACGGGACAGCGACGACCCCAAGGTCACGCGGCGGCTGGTCAAACTCGCTGATGAACAGGGCCTCGATGCCATAGCCGAAATGTGGGCGGAGAGCCCGGCGCGGTCCCTCCCTGGCGCGCTCTGGCGGCTCTACGCGCTGCGGGCCGCCACGATCCGGGATCCGGAACGGATTTCGGTCTACTTCAGAGCGGGCAAGGACACCGCCCAGGTGTCCCACGTGGTGGCCGGCGCAGCCGAGCCTCCGGGCGCCGAGGAAATGAAGTCGATGGCGGACGCCATCCTCTCCGGCGCCTTCGACGGGGAGTTCGACGTCGCACTGGAGCGCTCGGCGGCATTCTGCCGGGTGGTGGCGCTGGGCCAGGCCACACTTGCCGACGGCGCGGAGCACAGCAACGCCAATCATGCGAGCAAGCTGACGCGGAACTCACACCTCCTGGTCAAGACCGCCGAGGACCTCGAACATGCCGCCAACGCCTGGCGGCTGGGCGAGCTGGACTGAGCGCTCCGGCGGCTGGTGGGCGCCGGAAATCGGCCGTCTAACCCCGCCGTGCGGCACTGTCAATACGCACGCCGGGGCCCTGCTGTCAATGTTGACTTGGTCCCCCCGAAGTAGAAAACTAAAGGCGGTGCCGAGCCGCGAAACCCCCGGGCTTCAACAATTAGCCGCCTAGAGCGGCCTACCGCCGAGAGGCGTATCCGGTTCGGCACCATTTTCATGCCCGT
The DNA here is from genome assembly GCF_056394105.1 of Arthrobacter sp. 10T419. NCBI lineage: Bacteria > Bacillati > Actinomycetota > Actinomycetes > Micrococcales > Micrococcaceae > Arthrobacter > Arthrobacter sp. 10T419. The sequence continues at coordinate 236,563 of NZ_JBFTHF010000003.1, forward strand.
TGCCAGTGGCCCGTTCCGGCCGGCCCGGCGCCTGCCCCGGCCGGCCGTTCCCGCCGGCCGAAGTCCGAGCGGTAAAGTAAACCCCATGCGCGGGCCATCGTCACGTTCCAGGGCCGGCAGACAACGCCCGTGTAAGCCTCGTCCGGAGACCGGTAACCCCACGTGAAGCTGCGCCTTTTCCCCCAGGAGCCCGCAGGGCTGAACCTGCTGTCCCAGATGGCCCACCAGATAGCCGTGGCCACGGGAACCCTCTCGGAGATCCTTGGCGCGCCCGCCAGCGAACATGCGCGGCTGGTGGAGGACATGCACGACCACGAGGCGAAGTCGGCGGAACTGCATTTTGCCCTCCTGACCCACATGCGGACCAGCTTCCTGAATCCGCTCCCCCGCGAGGACATGTATGCGCTCTCCCGTTACCTCAACGAGGCAATGGAGAAGCTTGACGCCGCCGCGGACCTCGTCTTCCTGTACAAGCTGGAGCGGCTGCCCAAACGCGCGGCCGACCAGCTGGAAATCATCAGCCGGCAGGCCGAACTCACCGTTGACGCCATGCGCCAGCTGAACAACCTCGATGACCTGGAGGACTACTGGATCGAGGTCCTCCGTCTCACCAAGCGGGCTGAGCGCACCCACAGGGTCTGGGTGGCGGACATGATCAAGGACATGAAGTCGGCGCAGTACGCGCGCAACCGCGACATCGCGGATCAGCTCGTGGAAGTCACCAAGGACATGCGGCGGATCGCCACCCAGGTGGGCAGCATCATCGTCAAGGAATCCTGAGGTGTCCGTCGTTTTCTTTGCCCTGGTGGTGCTCTTCGCCGGGGCGTTCGCCTTTCTCAACGGCTTCCGCGACGCGTCCTCCTCGGTTGCCCTCGCCGTCCGGACGCGTGCCCTGACCCCCACCGTCGCGGTGCTCCTGGCCGGGCTGTTCAACTTCATCGGCGCCGGGCTGAGCGCAGCCCTGGCGCTGGAGGTCAGCCGGACCTGGGTGGTTCTTCCGCCCGGCGGCAACGGCCTGACCATCCTCATCGCCGGCCTGCTGAGCGCCGTGCTCTGGGGCCTCTTCACGTGGTGGCGCGGCATCCCGGCCTCCTCGACACACGCGCTCGTGGGGGGCCTGGCCGGGGCCGGCGTCGCCAGCGTTGCGGTAGGCGGACATTCGGTCCTGGGCGTGGACCAGTCCTTGCTTTTCCAAGTAGTGCTGCCCCTGCTGCTCTCCCCGGTCATCGCTTTCGCGGGCGCCTATCTGCTGGTCTGGCCGGCCACGTGGGCAGCCCGCTACACACCGCCGAGCGTCGTGAATACCAGGTCCAGGCGCGCCCAGGCCATCGCCGCGGGCGCCGTCGCTTTCGGCCACGGCCTGCAGGACGGCCAGCGCACCAGCGCCGTGCTGATCCTGGCGATGCTGGCCGCGGGGCTCCCCGACGGCGGCACCACCCCCGTCTGGGTGGCGCTCCTGACCGCGGCCATGCTGACGGCAGGCACACTCGCAGGCGGGTGGCGGATCTCCTACACGATCGGCTACCGGATGATCCGGGTCGACCCCCTGCGCGGCTTCGTCGCTCAGCTCTACAGCAGCGCCATCCTGCTGGTGGGCGCGATCGGCCTGCACTGGCCGATTTCCACCACCCACACCGTGACCTCCGCGGTGCTGGGGGCGGGCACCAACCAGAGATACACAGCGACCAACCGCCGGCTGGTGCTGCGGATCCTCGCCTTCTGGGCACTGACGCCGCTGGTCACCGCCGCGGCGGCCTTTGTGCTGGAACTCGCCCTGTCGCCCCTCGCGGGGCTCTAGGGACCCGTCGGCTGCTCTTATCCGAAGCGGCCAGAGACGTAGTCCTCGGTGGCCTTCACGGAGGGGTTGCTGAAGATGGTGTGGGTGTCCCCGTACTCGATCAGCTTGCCGGGCTTGCCGGTGCCGGCGATGTTGAAGAACGCCGTCTTGTCCGAGACGCGGGCGGCCTGCTGCATATTGTGGGTCACGATCACCACCGTGTATTCGTCCTTGAGCTCGTTGATGAGGTCCTCAATGGCGAGCGTGGAGATCGGGTCCAGCGCGGAGCAGGGCTCGTCCATCAGGATCACCTGGGGCTCCACGGCGATGGCGCGGGCGATGCAGAGGCGCTGCTGCTGGCCGCCGGAGAGCCCCGAACCGGGCTTGGCCAGGCGGTCCTTGACCTCGTTCCAGAGGTTGGCGCCGCGCAGGGAGCGCTCCACGAGCGAGTCCGCCTCGCCCTTGGAGATCTTTTGGTTGTTCAGCTTCACGCCGGCCAGCACGTTGTCCCGGATGGACATGGTGGGGAACGGATTGGGCCGCTGGAAGACCATGCCGATCTGCGAGCGCACCGTCACGGGGTCCACGCCGGGACCGTAGAGGTTGTCGCCGTCGAGCAGCACTTCGCCTTCCACCCGGGCGCCGGGGATGACTTCGTGCATCCGGTTCAGGGTGCGCAGGAAGGTGGACTTGCCGCAGCCGGAGGGGCCGATGAAGGCGGTGACGGACTTGGCGTCGATGTTGATGTTGACGTCCTCGACGGCCAGGAATTTGCCGTAGTAGACGTTCAGGTCTTTGACGTCGATGCGCTTAGACATGCTGTTCCTTCACTTGTGGTGGTGGGGCCGGGTGCCTGCGGTGGCCTTAGCGGCCGGCCTTCGGGGCGAAGATGCGGGCCACCAGGCGGGCGGCCAGGTTGAGCAGCATCACGAGGATGATGAGGACCAGGGCCGCGCCCCAGGCGCGCTGGTCGGACGGACCCGGGTTGGACGGCGAGGTCGGGTTGAGGATCTGCGTGTAGATGAAGGTGGGCAGGGAGGCCATCCAGCCGCCAAACACGTTGTTGTTGATGGAGGTGGCGAAGCCGGCGGTGACCAGGATCGGGGCGGTTTCGCCGATCACGCGGGCAATGGCCAGGGTGACGCCGGAGGCGATGCCGGAAATCGCCGTCGGGATGACCACCTTGAGGATGGTCCGCCACTTGCGGACGCCGAGGGCGTAGGCGGCTTCGCGGAGTTCGTTCGGCACGATCTTGAGCATTTCCTCGCTGGAGCGGACCACCACCGGGATCATCAGCACCGAAAGTGCGACGGCGGCAACGGCCCCGGTCTTGGTGCCCGGGCCGACGACGGCGAAGAAGAACGCCGCGGCGAACAGGCCGGCCACGATTGAGGGGATGCCGGTCATCACGTCAACGAAGAAGGTGATGGCACGGGCCAGCGCCCGGTCCTCGCCGTATTCGACGAGGTAGATCGCGGTCAGCAGGCCCACCGGGACCGAGATGACGGTGGCGAGCAGGGTGATCTGCACGGTGCCGACCAGGGCGTGGTAGATACCGCCCAGCACGGGGGCGCCCTGTTCGACGGCCTTGTTGTCGTAGGCGCCGGTGACCCCGTTCATCGAGGTGGTCAGGAAGCCGGGGTCCACCAGTCCCGGCAGACCCTTGACCAGCACGGTCCAGATCACCGAGATCAGCGGCAGCAGGGCAATAAGGAAGGCTCCGGCGACGAGGCAGGTGGCCAGTTTGTCCTTAGCCTTGCGCGAGCCCTCAACTACGGCGCTCCAGCCGACGAGCCCGGCGGTGAAGAGCAGCGCCGAGACGATGCCCCAGCCGAAGGCGTTGAAGCCGACCAGGGCCAGGATGGCGGCACCGATGACGAGGGCGAGGGCCAGGACGATGTACGGCGCGGCCTTGGGCAGCTGCCCCTTGGTCAGGGCCGAGCGTTTGCGCACCGGGGTCAGGGTGGAGGTCATTTAGTTGGCTCCCGAGAATTCTTTGTGCCGGGTGATGATCCACCGGGCAATCATGTTCACACCGAGGGTGATGACGAAGAGCACCAGGCCGGCGGCGATCAGCGTGCTGACCTTCAGGCCGCTGGCTTCGGGGAAGTTCAGGGCGATCTCGGCGGCGATGGTCTGGTTGCCGGACTGGATCAGGCTTGCCGTGAGGGCGCCGGAGGAGAGCACGAGCGCGACGGCCATGGTTTCGCCAAGGGCACGGCCCAGGCCCAGCATCACGGCACTGACGATGCCCGGGCGGCCGAACGGCAGCACGGCCATCCGGATCATTTCCCAGCGGGTGGCGCCAAGGGCCAGTGCGGCCTCCTCGTGCAGCTTGGGGGTCTGCAGGAAGATTTCGCGTGAGAGCGAGGTGATGATCGGCAGGACCATCACCGCGAGCACGATGCCTGCCGTCAGGATGGTCTTGCCGGTGGCGGACGCCGGGCCCTGGAAGATCGGCAGCCAGCCCAGGTTTTTCGCGAGCCAGTCGTAGGCGGGCGCGATTTCCTTCGCCAGGAAGGCGGCGCCCCATGCACCGTAGACCACCGAGGGGATGGCGGCCAGCAGGTCCACTACGTAGCCAAGGCCGGACGCCAGCCGGCGCGGGGCGTAGTGCGAGATGAAGAGTGCGACGCCGATGGCCACGGGGGTGGCGATGACCAGCGCGATGACGGCCGCGATGAGGGTCCCGATCACGATCGGCCAGATGTAGGCGAAGAAGCCCTCGCCGCCCTGGATATCGGCGGCCGGGGCGGTGAACGCGGGAATCGCCTGGATGACGAGGAAGAGCGCAACCCCAAACAGGACGGCGAGGATCAGGCAGCCCGCTGCCAGGGTGGCCCCTGAGAAGACTTTGTCCCCGGCACGGCCTGCGCCCTGGGGTTTGGTCAGGGAGGTGGAGGTCATACCTGGCCCTTCGGTGTCGGTGTTGCGGATGTACGGAACGTCGTGGAACGGCCCGTAGCGGAACTGCGGGTGACGCGGCTAAGTTCCCCGCCCTGCCATACGGCGGGGCGGGGAACTCGACCGTTCAATTCAAACCTTACGACTTGACCTTGATGGATTCGATCGCCTTGACACCCTTTTCGGACAGGGCGGAGGACAGCGGAGCCGACTTGGCGGACTCGGCAGCGGCCTTCTGGCCCTCTGCGGAAAGTACGTACTTCTCGAAGGCCTTGACCAGGTCAACGGTTTCCTGCTTGGCATAGGTGCTGCAGAGAACGTGGTAGGAGACCAGGACCAGCGGGTAGGCGCCGGCTTCGGTGGTGGTGCGGTCCAGCTTGATGGCAAGGTCGTTGGCGCCGCGGCCCTCGACAGGCTTGCCCAGGTCAACGGCCTTGGAGGCCGCTTCCGGGGAGATCTTGACGAACTCGGAGCCAACCTTGATCTGGGCGGTGCCCAGCTTGCCGCTGACGGCCGAGTCATCGGCGTAGGTGACCGCACCGGCGGTGTCGGTGACGGTCTTGACGACGCCGGAGGTGCCCTTGGCGTTCTCGCCCTTCAGCGAAGCCGGCCAGACACCGTCAGCCTTGTCCTTCCAGACGGCGGGAGCCGCTGCGGAGAGGTACTCGGTGAAGTTCTTGGTGGTGCCGGAGTCGTCAGAGCGGTTGACCGGGGTGACTTTGAGGTCCGGCAGCTTGGCGTCCGGGTTCAGCGCGGTGATGGCGGGGTCGTTCCACTTGGCGATCTCGCCGCGGAACATCTTGGCCGCAGTGGTTGCGTCCAGCTTCAAGTCCGTCACGCCAGGCACGTTGAACGCGATGGCGATCGGCGAGATGTAGACGGGAACCTCGATGGCGCCGTCGGGGCCGCACTGGTCCTTGGCCTTGGCKACTTCCTCGTCCTTGAGGTAGGCGTCGGAGCCGGCGAACTGGGCCGAGCCGTCGAGGATGGCCTTGCGGCCTGCGCCGGAACCGTCCGGGGAGTACTGCACGTTCGCGCCCTGGTTGGCGGAGGCGAAGTTGGTCTTCCACACGTCCATGGCCGCACCCTGCGCGGAGGAACCGATGCCGGTCAGCGTGCCGGTGACCTTGGAGCCAGAGGCCGCCTGGGTGCCCGCAGTGGTGTTTGTTGCGTTGTCCGAACCGCAAGCGGTGAGCGCGAGTGCGCCGGCTGCGATAACAGCAATGGCCGCGTTGCGGCCGAAGCGTGATGCCTTCACTAGATGTACCCCTTCCAGGGTTATTCAGATGCGTGTCGGACCGGAGACGTCCGAGCAATAAAGACGGTGGATACGTTTTGTACCTTTACCGAAGTTAGGTGCCCCAGGTGAAGAGAATTGGGGTCCAAAGTGAACGGAGGGTTAACGACGTCGGACCATTGGTCGACGACGGACGGGTCGGTCTTGCGTTAGCTGCGTCACAGCCGTAGGGGCCGCGTCCCGCAACCTTGGCACCGCGGACAGCAAATAGACTGGTGGGCATGGCCTCCGCTACTGGGTTCACCGCAAGCGCACGATTCCTGCGCGGCCGGGTCCGCACCGGATTTGTCCGGAGCCGTAATTCGCTGGTGCCTGCGCTCCAGATGACGGCCTGCGCGGTAGGGGCCTACGCCTTCGCCGAGTACGTCCTGGGCCACACCGGGCCGTTGTTCGCCGCCACCTCCTCCCTGATCGCCCTGGGCTTCTCCCGTGATCCGCGGCTTCGCCGCGTCGTGGAGGTAGGCCTGGGCTGCACCATCGGCATTGTGGTGGGCGACCTGTTGCTGCACTGGCTGGGCGCGGGAATCTGGCAGGCCGCCGTCGTGCTCCTTTTCTCGATTCTACTGGCGCGCTTCCTGGACAGCGGAACTATTTTCACCACCCAGCTGGGGCTGCAGTCCCTGCTGGTGGTGCTGCTGCCGGCTCCCGCCGGAGGACCGTTCACCCGGAGCATCGACGCCGTCGTGGGCGGCGTCTGCGCTCTCCTGGTGACTTTCCTGATCCCCAAGGATCCGCGGCGCGAACCCCGCAACGACGTGAAGAAACTGCTCCACGAACTAGCGGAGGTGCTGCGCGAGTGCTCCTCGGCCCTGACCCACAGTGACTCCACCCAGGCCTGGCATGCGCTGATCCGGGGGCGCAACTGCCAGCCCCTGGTCGATGCGATGCGCCAGACGCTGCGCTCCTCCGGCGAGGTGGCCACCCTGGCCCCCGCCTACCGCCGGTACCGGGACGAGCTGGACCGGCTGGCGCAGTCGGTGGACTTCATCGACCTCGCGCTGCGCAACAGCCGCGTGTTTGCGCGCCGGTTGACCAGCGCGATCAACCACGCCGCGCTCTCGGACGAGGCCACCGAGAACATTGCCGAGGTCCTGCAGGAGACTGCCGCGGCGATCGACGAACTCGGCCTGGGGCTGGCGGAGGTGCACGACGGCGTCCGCCGCGCCCACCTGCGCACGGCCCGGGTGGAACTGAGCGAAACGGCGGGCCGGCTGCACCCGCGTCTGCTGGACGTGCAGCGGCTTGAGGGGGAAACCGTGGTGATGCTCTTCCGCCCGCTCATGGTGGACCTGCTCGAAGCCGCCGGCATGGATCCGAACGAGGCCCGGGACATCCTGCCCGCCCTCTAGCCCCGGCTGCCGGCCAGCGGTCCCCGGGCCTGGATGTCAGTGCCCCCGGTTAGGGTGGAGCAATGGCAACAAAGACTTCCCGCGCCGCCAAGGCGCCGGGCTACAAGTGCGCGGAGTGCGGCTGGACCACGGCCAAGTGGGTGGGCCGGTGCGGCGAGTGTCAGGCCTGGGGCACCGTTGAAGAGACCGGCGCCGCCGTGGCGCGGACGACGGCGGCGACCACCGTCCTGGAGCCGGCCCGCCGCATCGCCGACGTGGATGCCACGACGGCGGCGTTCCTCCCCACCGGGGTAGACGAACTGGACCGCGTGCTGGGCGGCGGACTGGTTCCCGGCGCCGTGATCCTGCTGGCCGGCGAGCCCGGCGTGGGCAAGTCCACGCTGCTGCTGGACGTCGCGGCCAAGTTCGCCCGCACCGCCCAGGACGTCCTCTACGTCACCGGCGAGGAGTCGGCCGCCCAGGTGAAGCTGCGCGCGGACCGGATCGACGCCGTCGCCGAATCGCTGTACCTCTCCGCCGAAACGGACCTCGGCCAGGCGCTGGGGCAGGTGGAAAAACTGGAGCCGAGGCTGCTGGTTGTGGACTCGGTCCAGACGCTGAGCAGCGCCGACGTCGAAGGCAGCGCCGGGGGCGTCTCCCAGGTCCGCGAAGTCGCGGCCTCGCTGATCGCCGCCGCCAAGCGCCGCAACATGACCACCCTGCTGGTGGGGCACGTGACCAAGGACGGCTCCATCGCCGGGCCCCGGCTGCTCGAGCACCTGGTGGACGTGGTCTGCCAGTTTGAGGGCGAGCGGCACTCCCGGCTGCGGCTGCTGCGCGCGGTGAAAAACCGCTACGGCCCCACCGACGACGTCGGCTGCTTCGACCTGAACGAGGACGGCATCGTCGGCCTGGCCGATCCCAGCGGCTTGTTTGTCTCCCGTACCAAGGACCCGGTGTCCGGCACGTGCATCACGGTGACGCTGGAGGGCCGCCGGCCGCTGCTGGCAGAGGTCCAGTCCCTGCTCGCCGAAAGCGCCAACGCGCAGCCGCGCAGGGCCACCAGCGGCCTGGACAGCTCCCGGGTGGCGATGCTCCTGGCCGTGCTGCAGCAGCGCGCCGGCTGCCTGCTGCACAAGGATGACTCCTATGTCGCGACCGTGGGCGGGGTGAAGCTCAGCGAACCCGCCACGGATCTCGCCGTGGCCCTGGCTGTTGCCTCGGCGAAGGCCAAGAAGCCGCTTCCGCAGCGGCTGATCGCGTTTGGCGAGGTGGGCCTGGCCGGCGAGGTCCGTCCGGTCCCTGGGATCAACCAGCGCATCCAGGAAGCGCACCGGCTGGGGTTCACGCACGCCGTGGTACCCGCCAGCCCCAACGGGCCAGGCCCGGTCCCGGCGGGCTTCTCGGTCCGGGAAGTCAGCCACCTGGCCGAGGCCTTGAGCCTGCTCATCAGCTGACGGCGCCTGGTCGGAGGGCGACTTAGGACCCTAGCGCTACTGTCCCGGCGGGAGCACCATGGGATCAGTAACTTCCGTTGGCGAAGGGAACAGTCATGATGTGGGGTTACGGGCAGAACCTGTGGTGGATGTGGCTGTGGGGCGTGCTCTTCCTCGTCGGAGTCGCGGTCCTGGTGCTGCTCGCGGTCCGGATCTTCGGCGGGCCCGGCCACGGAGCGCAACCCGGGCCGGGACACCCCGGTCCCTACGGCCAACCAAGTCCCTACGGCCAACCCGGGCCCTCCCCCCAGCCGGGCACGCCCGGCCGGAGCCCTGGAACCCCGGGCGGCAGGAGCCAGGCCCGGCTCATCCTCGATGAGCGCTTCGCGAGAGGCGAACTGACGGCAGAGCAGTACCGTGAGCACGTTAAGGAACTCGGCGAGGGGCCGTAGTGCCTGCTATCAGCCGCCGCAGCGCCTTGTTGCTGGGCGGGGCCGGCCTTACCGGCACCGTTGCCGGGGGCGCCGGCCTGTGGTGGACCCTCAACTCGCGGCCGTCGCCGGTGACCGGGGAGCCCCTGGAGCAGCCTTCGGCGCTCAGCAGTTCGGGTGGCCTCCTGGAAGCCAGCCTCCAGGCTGCCCCGGGCCAGTTCCCGCTGGCCGGACGGCAGGCGGGGGCGCTGGGCTACAACGGCAGCATCCCCGGGCCCACCCTCCGGCTGCGCGCCGGGGACGTGCTCAGGCTCAAACTGGTCAACAAGCTGGCCGAACCCAGCAACCTGCACCTGCACGGACTCCACGTCTCGCCCCAGGGCAACGGCGACAACGTGTTCGTGGCCGTTGACCCCGGCAGCAGCTTCGACTATGAATACCGGCTCCCGGCCGGGCACCCGCCGGGCTTGTACTGGTACCACCCGCATCACCACGGCCGGGTCTCCGACCAGATCTTCGCGGGCCTCTTCGGCGCCATCATCGTCGAAGATCCCGTGCCGGTGCCCGCGAGCGCCGAACGCGTACTGCTCGTCTCGGACACCAGCCTGGATGGTGCCGGGAACGTGGCCGAGGCCTCGCAGCAGGACCGGATGGCCGGGCGCGAGGGTGCGCTCCTGCTGGTGAACGGCCAAGCCAATCCCCGTCTGGGCGCGCGGCCGGGGCAACGGGAACGGTGGCGCATTGTGAACTGCTGCGTGGCCCGGTACCTGCGCTTGCGGCTGGACGGGCAAAAGCTGCAGCTCCTGGGCATGGACTCCGGACGGTTCCGGTCGCCGTCGGACGTTCAGGAAGTGCTGCTGGCGCCGGGGAACCGGGCGGATCTGCTGGTCACGGCCGCCCTCGGGCAATCCGAACTGCGCGCGATGCCTTATGACCGCGGGACCATGCCCGGCATGAGCCGGCGCCGCATGGGTCCGGGCCTGCCGGCGGAGCAGGACGGGCCGGCGGATCCGGCCGGCACCACCTTGGCAACGCTGGACGTGGCCGGCGACCCGGCCCCGCCAGCCCCCGTCATTTCAGCCGGGGCCGCCCCGCCTGAGTTGCGCTCCGCCGCCGTCGCCGCGCGCCGGCAGCTGGTGCTCGCCACTCCCATGGGGCCGGGGTCGGGTCAGGGAATGGGCGCGGGAATGATGGGCTTCACCATCAACGGCCTGGTCTTCGACGAGCGAAGGACGGACACCACCGTTGCCGCCGGGACGGTTGAGGAGTGGGTCCTGGTCAACCGCAGCCCCATGGACCACCCCTTCCACCTGCACGTGTGGCCGATGCAGCTCATAGCGGAGAATGGCCGCGCCCTGGAGACGGCGGTTCTCCGGGATGTAGTCAACGTGCCGGCCAACGGCCAGTGCACGGTCCGGATCGCATTCCGGGATTTTACCGGCCGCTCCGTCTACCACTGCCACATCCTGGACCATGAGGACCTCGGCATGATGGGCGTCATCGAGGTGCGCTGACCCCGGGTTCGGAGTGCCCGGCCGATGCAACGACGCTCTTGCCAAACATACCCCCCGGGGGTATGTTTGAAGTCGGTAACAGGACAGCCACGACTTCTCCGGAGGCAGGAACCATGGACCACCAGCACAGCGGACAGACAGACCAACTGCGGGCCGGCACCGGCCACTCCGGCCACGTCCAGCCACAGCCCGGCCGGGACGATGAGCACCTTGTGCACAGCCACGGCCAGCATGCCGGCCACAGCGTCGCGATGTTCAAGAACAGGTTCTGGCTGACGCTGGCGCTGGCGGTCCCCGTGGTGCTGTTCAGCCCCATGTTCGGACACCTGCTCGGCTATGTGCCTCCGGTTTTCCCCGGTTCGGCCTGGATCCCGCCGGTGCTGGGGACCGTCATCTTCTTCTATGGCGGGCAGCCCTTCCTCAAGGGCGGCCTGGATGAACTGAAGAGCCGCAAACCGGCCATGATGCTGCTGATCGCCATGGCCATCAGCGTCGCTTTCGTCGCCTCGTGGGTCACGAGCCTGGGCATCGGGGGGTTTGACCTCGACTTCTGGTGGGAGTTGGCCCTGCTGGTGGCGATCATGCTGCTGGGGCACTGGATCGAGATGCGCGCCCTCGGCTCGGCGCGGGGCGCGCTCGATGCCCTCGCCGCACTGCTGCCGGACGAGGCGGACCGGATCACCGCAGCGGGCACGGAGACCGTCAAGGTCAGCGAACTCCTGGCAGGGGACACCGTCCTGGTCCGCTCCGGAGCCAGGATGCCGGCCGACGGCGTGGTCGTCGACGGCCAGGCCGAGTTCGACGAGTCGATGATCACCGGCGAATCCAAGACAGTGCTCCGCTCACCCGGAGACAAGGTCGTCGCCGGGACCGTGGCCACGGACAACACGGTCCGCGTGCAGGTCACCGCCGTCGGGGATGACACCGCCCTGGCCGGGATCCAGCGGCTGGTGGCCGAGGCGCAGGCCTCTTCGTCCAAGGCCCAGGCCCTGGCCGACCGGGCTGCAGCATTCCTGTTCTACTTCGCCGCCGGCGCCGGCGTCATCACGTTCATCGTCTGGTCCCTGCTGGGCAGCATTCCCGACGCCGTCACCCGCACCGTCACCGTGCTCGTGATCGCCTGCCCGCATGCCCTGGGCCTGGCCATCCCGCTGGTCATTGCGATTTCCACCGAACAGGCCGCCCGGGCCGGAGTCCTGATCAAGAACCGGATGGCACTGGAACGGATGCGGACCGTCGACGTCGTCCTCTTCGACAAGACCGGGACCCTCACCAAGGGCGAACCCGCCCTCAAGGACGTCGCCACCGCCGACGGCGTGGACCGGGACAGCCTCCTGGCGCTGGCCGCGGCCGTCGAGGCAGACAGCGAGCACCCGGTGGCACGTGCAATCGTCCGGGCGGCACGGCAGCAGGGCCTGCAGATTCCGGCGGCTACAGGATTTTCGTCCATGACCGGCCGCGGCGTCCGCGCCACGGTCGGCGGCAGGACGATCCAGGTCGGCGGCCCGGCCCTGCTCCGCGACCTCGAAGCGGAAGAACCGCAGGCACTCGCAACTGCCACCCGGGCCTGGATGGACCGCGGCGCGGCCGTGCTCCACGTCATTGACGGGGATAAAATCCTGGGGGCCGTGAGCCTCGAGGACGCCGTGCGGACCGAGTCCCGGCAGGCCGTAAAGGCCCTGCAGGACCGTGGCATCAAGGTCGCCATGATCACCGGCGACGCCCGTCAGGTCGCCCGCGCCGTTGGCGAGGAACTCAACATCGACGAGGTCTTCGCCGAGGTCCTGCCGGCCGATAAGGACAAGAAAGTTGCCGAACTGCAGTCCCGCGGCTTGAAGGTGGCGATGGTGGGCGACGGCGTCAACGACTCCCCCGCGCTGGCCCGGGCCGAAGTCGGCATCGCGATCGGCGCCGGTACCGACGTCGCGATGGAGTCCGCCGGCGTCGTCCTGGCCGGAAACGATCCCCGGGCCGTCCTGTCCATGCTGGACCTTTCCCGGGCCAGCTACCGCAAGATGTGGCAGAACCTCATCTGGGCCACCGGCTACAACATCGTCTCCATCCCGCTGGCCGCCGGCGCCCTTGCCTTCGCCGGCGTCGTCCTCTCCCCCGCGGCCGGAGCTGTGCTGATGTCCGCCTCAACGATCGTGGTGGCGCTGAATGCACAGCTGCTGCGGCGCCTTAAGCTCAATCCGGCCCAGGTCCGCTGAACCAAAGGACGCCCATGGATGCCCACACCCCGTCGTTCGGACGCTCGTATGCCCGCGTCGGGCCCGGATGGACGCCCGCGGGGCGGCCGACCACCGGCGGCGCCTCGTCGAAGCGGCCCACGGCGCCGTCGTCGAGATCGGGGCAGGCTACGGCGCGACCTTCCCGTTCTATCCGCCCGCGGTGACGGGGGTGCTGGCGCTCGAACCGGACCCCACGCTCCGGGCGCTGGCCCTGGCCGCCGCAGCGACGGCGCCGGTGCCGATCACCGTCCTGGACGGGGTCGCCGAGTCGCTGCCGGCCCCGGACGGCTCGGTGGACGTCGTCGTCTCGAGCCTCGTGCTGTGCAGCGTGGCCGAGCCGTCCGCCGCCCTGGCCGAAGCCGTCCGGGTCCTCAAGCCGGGCGGCCAGCTGCTGTTCTATGAGCACGTCCGCTCCACGCACCGCGTGCTGGGGTTGGCCGAGGACCTGCTCACACCGCTCTGGAGCCGCCTGGCCGGCGGCTGCCACCCTAACCGGGACACTCCGTCCACCATCGTCCGGGCCGGCCTGGCAGTCGAGTCACTGGACCGCTTCGGCTTCGCGGTGCTGCCCGGCAATCCGCCGCTGGCCCACGTCCTGGGGGTGGCGGTCAAGGCCTGAGCCGGCCGCCGCACCAGGGACAGGGGTCCGTTACAGCGCGGCGGAGGAGGCCCGCGACACGCGCATTTCACCCCGGACACGGCGGGATCCCGGCTGCGGCTGTTGCCCTACAGTGGACGTAATCATCGAAAGGACCCCCCACATGGCATGTGACGGCTGCACGGCTTCTCCGAGACTCGACTTTGATTTCAGCATGGCTTTCCAGCCGATCTACGACGCCGTCGCCGGCCGCGTGTGGGGCTATGAGGCCCTGGTCAGAGGCTTGTCGGGCGAGGGCGCCTATGACGTTCTGTCAAAAGTCTCACCGGAGCAGAAGTACCGCTTTGACCAGGCCTGCCGCGTCAAGGCAATCGAGCTGGCATCCCGCCTCTTTCCTGCGGGTGAGGAGCTGATGCTGTCGATCAACTTCATGCCCAACGCGGTCTACGAACCGGCTGCATGCCTTCGTGCGACGCTGCAGGCAGCCGCGCGATGCAGCTTTCCGACGTCGTCGATCATGTTCGAGTTCACCGAAAATGAGGAGGTCTCGGACACGGCACACCTCACGAACATCATCACCGAGTACCGCAAGCACGGTTTCACCACCGCCATCGACGATTTTGGCGCCGGCCATGCGGGACTTGGCCTCTTGGTCGATTTCCAGCCCGACCTGATCAAGGTCGACATGAAACTCATCCGAGGGATCGACTCCAGCCCGGCCCGCCAGACCGTCGTCGCCGGCATCGTCGGCATCGCCAGGGAGCTGGACATCACGGTGCTCGCGGAAGGCATTGAGACTGAAGCGGAGTTCCTGGCCCTGAAGGCAACCGGCATCCGCCTGTTCCAGGGATATTGGTTTGGGAAGCCCGCCTTCGAGGAGCTCCCCCGGGTCCACCAGGAGTCGGTTCTCAGCAGCACCGCCTAGCGTCTGCCGCCTCCCCCAGCGGACCCGGGCGCCTAGGCCTTCTTCGGCGGCAGGGCCAGCCGGAAGATCTTGGCCCAGGTGGAGCCGACCTGCTTCCAGATCGGGCCCGTGGTGTACGGCAGGCCGTAGCGTCGGCAGATCTCCTGGACCTTCGGGGCCACCTCGGCATAGCGGTTGGACGGCAGGTCCGGGAAGAGGTGGTGCTCGATCTGGTGCGAGAGGTTGCCGGTCATCAGGTGCATGAACTTGGAGCCGGAGATGTTGGCCGAGCCGATCATCTGGCGCACGTACCAGTCACCGCGGGTCTCGCCGTCGACCATTTCCTCGGTGAACGTATCCGTCCCGTCCGGGAAGTGCCCGCAGAAGATCACCGCGTGGGCCCAGACGTTGCGGACCGCGTTGGCGGTCAGCGTGCCGTAGAGGGCCTGCTTGCCGGAGCCGGTGAGCATGGCGACGGCGGGCGTGGCGGCGTAATCCTTGGTGAACTGCTTGAGGGCCTTGCGGCCGAGCGCCTTGAGGTCCTTGTTCAGGGCTTCTTTGGACTTCCTGCCCTCTTTGTAGTCCACGAGTTCGAGGTCATAGATCGCGATGCCCCACTCGAAGACCGGCGCCAGCAGCGCGTTGTAGAGCGGGTTGCCCAGGTTGAAGGGCTTCCATTCCTGTTGCGGATCCATGCGCAGCAGGTTGTACCCGATGTCGTTGTCCTTGCCGACGACGTTGGTCCACCGGTGGTGCAGGTCGTTGTGGGTGTGCTGCCAGGAACGCGCCGGGGTGACAAAGTCCCACTCCCAAGTGGTGGAGTGGATGTCCGGGTCCCGCATCCAGTCCCACTGGCCGTGCAGGATGTTGTGTCCCAGCTCCATGTTTTCCAGGATCTTGGCGAAGCTCAGCAGCGTGGTGCCGGTGACCCAGGCGGCCTTGTTCTTGCTGACCAGGAGCGCAGCGCGGCCGGAGATCTCCAGGCCGCGCTGGATCTTGATCATGCGGCGGATGTAGGCGGCGTCCGAGGAGCCGCGCTTGGCGAGGATGTCGTCCTTGATCGCGTCAAGTTCGCGGCCCAGCTCCGCCACCTGCTCGTCCGAGAGGTGCGCTGCGGCGGGCGGCCGGAGCAGCGGGCTGCCCGTCTCGGCGAGCGCCCCTGGCCGCTTCTTTGCGGCGGCAACGACGGCGGATCCGGACTGGGCGCCAGTGTTGCCGCTTTCGGCAGTATCCGGCTTGTCAGCAAGTGTGGTCATGTGGTGGTTTCTCCTCAGAGGTCGAGGTTAACGGGTCCGGCGGCTGCCGAGACACACGTTTGGATTAGTTGGCCGGGCTCGCCGTGGACTTCGCCCGTGCGCAGGTCACGGATCTGGCCGGCCCGGAGCGGGATGAGGCAGCTGTGGCAGATGCCCATCCGGCAGCCGCTCGGCATCAGCACGCCGGCGTCCTCACCTACGTCGAGCAGGGGGGTGTCGCCGTCGGCTTCGACTTCACGGTCGGAGGCTTCGAAGGTCACCAGACCGCCGTCGTGCCCCTCGCCGCCGGCCAGGTTGGTGCTGAAGCGTTCGATCGTCAGGGTTGCGGCCGTGTCCTTGGTGCCGGGCGCAGCCTCGGATTCCCAGAGCGCCTCGGCGTCGTCGAGGAAGCCCTCGGGGCCGCAGGCGTAGGCGGCGCGGTCCCGCCAGTCCGGGCACAGCGCGTCGAGTCCCGCCGCGGTGCTGAAGTCGAGCCGCCCGCGTTCCCCGGTGAACCAGTGGGTGACCTTGAAGTTGGGGAACTGGTCTGCGAGTTCGGCCAGTTCCTCGCGGAAGATGGCGTCGGCCGCCGTCCGCGCCGTGTGGATGAGGACCACGTCGGCATCGGGACGGTGCGGGACAAGCGTGCGGACCATCGACATCACCGGGGTGATGCCGCTACCCGCGGTGAGCATCAGCAGCGGGCGCGGGTGTTCGGGGAGGACGAAGTCGCCCTGCGGCGGCGCGAGGAAAAGGACGTCGCCCGGCTTGGTGGTGCGGACCAGGGTCCCGGAGACGGCCCCCATGTCCGTGACGGTGATGGCGGGGTCCTCGCCGGCGGGCGCGCTGAGCGAGTAGGACCGCCAGTGGCGCACGCCGTTGAGTTCGACGCCGATGCGGGCCCACTGGCCTGCGCGGTGCGCTTGCCAGCCTCGGCCGGGACGGAAGAAAATGGTGGCGGAATCGGCCGTTTCTGGAACCACCCGGGTAACCACGCCGCGCAACTGGCGGGCAGAGAACACGGGGTTGAACAGCGACAGAATGTCTTCTGGAGCTAGTGGGGTGGTCAGTAGAGATGCGGCGCGCGCCAGCTTACGGAGCCGGATCATCTACCAAGCCTATGTCAGGTTGGGTCATAATTCTTCACCCAAGGCATACGATCGACTCAAAGAAACTATCTCCACGAAACAGTTTTGGGATACCCGTCATGGATGCTCCTCCCGCCGGCCACTCCGGCTACCCCGCTTACGATCCGCCGTGGCTGGCGTTGCCGAAGGAGGTCAGCGACATGCTCCGGCCCAGGATGCCAGGCATCGTGGAGGCCATCATCGACGCCGTGCCACAGCTGGTTCCCGCCTATGCCCGGCCGATCGAGGGCCGCTTCGGGCGGGGGCTGCGGCGCGGCGTCGCGGCCGCCCTGGACCGCTTCCTGCAGCTTCCGGGCACCACGCTGCCGGCGCTTTCCGAGGAGAGCCGGCAGCTGGTGGCGGGCCTGGGCAGCGGCGAGTTCCGGCAGGGCAGGAGCATGGATGCCCTGCTCAGCGCCTACCGGATGGGGGCCCGCGTGACGTTCCGGGAGATGTCCAAGGTCTCGGTGGAACACCATCTGGGCCAGAACGTGGTGGTGGACCTCGGCGAATCGATCCTGGCCTACATCGATGAGCTCTCCGCGGTCAGTGCCGAGGCCTACGCTTTTGAGCAGTCCGAACGTGCCGGCGCGGTGGACCGGCGCCGCACCGAGCTGCTGGACCTGCTGCTGCTGGGGCAGGCGGACGAGGCGGCGCTGCGCCAGACGGCGGCGATGGCGGACTGGTCCCTGCCCCCGCGCATGACGGTCGTGACGCTGCCGGTGGACCGGGCCGCCGGGCTGCGGCTGCGGCTGGGCCCGGGAACCCTGGTGATCGAACGCGAGACCGACGCCGTGGCTCTGGTCCCGGTCCGCAACTCCAAGTCCGCCCGGAAGGACCTCGACAAGGCACTCCGGGGCCGCGGCGCCTCCGTGGGTCCGGCCGGCGGCTGGGAGAAGGTCCCCGAGTCCCTGCGGCTGGCCGTGCTGGCGGCATCGGTGCTGCCGCACCGGGACGGTCCGGAGGACGCGCCGATCTGGGCGGATGAGCATCTCGCGGCGGTGATCCTCGGCGCCGAGCCCTCCGCCATCACCGAGCTGGCCAACCGCCGCCTGGCCCCGCTCGAGGGGCTCCGCCCGGCGCAGCGCGAACGGCTCGCCGAAACCCTGTTGTCCTGGCTGCGGCACTGGGGGCAGCGGGCGCCGGTGGCCGCCGAACTGGGCATCCACCCGCAGACCGTCGGCTACCGGGCGGCCCAGCTGCGCGAACTGTTCGGGGACGCGCTGGAGGACCCGGTGGCGCGGTTTGAGCTGGAGCTCGCGCTGCACGCCGGCAGGCGCTGACCCGGGGACCAGCGCTAGCTGGCGATGCCGGCGCGCGCTAGCTGGCGATCGCCTCGCGGCTCTGCAGCCGCATTTCAAGGTCGTTCATGACGATCGCGGCCAGGTCCTCGAGCGTCCGGGTGTCCTCGGCGGTGAAGTGCCGCGGCTGCCGGTCCAGGATGCAGAACGTGCCGAGGTTGAAGCCGTCCGGGGTGCGCAGCGGAACGCCGGCATAGAACTGCAGGCCAAACTCCCCGGCTACGAGCGGGTTGGACAGGGTCCGCGCGTCCCTCGCGGCGTCCTCGATGATCCAGGGCCCGTCCTGCAGGATCGCCGAGGCGCAAAGCCCCGGATCCCTGCCGATCTGGGTGACTTCGGTGCCGTGGTGGGCCTTGAACCAGATCCGGTCGTGGTCCACGACGCTGACAATGGCGACCGGCACCGAAAACACGCGGGCTGCCAGCGCCGCGATCCGGTCAAAGGCGCCGTCCGCCGGGGTGTCGAGGATCCGGTACCGCTCGACGGCGCGCATCCGGCCGTCCTCGTCGTTCGCCGCCGACGCACTGTGCTGCCGGTGACGGCCGGCGCCGTTGATGACTTCCTGGCGCAGGGCAAGGGAAACCTCGCGGGCGTCCGGCCGGGTGGCCGGATCGCGGGACAGCATGGAGGACAGCAGCGCCACCCACATGGGGGCGAGCTCCTCCGGGATCTGCGGGTCGTGGAGCAGCCGGGCGACGGCGGACTGGATCGGCGCGCCAGGGTAGGCCATCTTGCCGGTCAGCCCCTCAAGCAGCACGAGTCCGAGCGAGTAGATGTCGCTGGCCGGGCCGGCCGGTTCACCCCCGGCCTGCTCTGGGCTCAGGTAGGCCGGGGTCCCGGAGGTGCCGCCGTCGTCGTCCGCGCGGTTGTGCCCCAGGATGGCCGCGACGCCGAAGTCGGTCAGTTTGGCCCGGGGGCGGCGGTCGTCGTTGCTGTAGTCCACCAGGAGGATGTTGGCCGGTTTGATGTCCCGGTGCACGATCCCGTGGTGGTGGATGTAGGAGAGCCCGTCAGCCAGGTCGTAGCCGATGTGGGCCATGTGCGCGGCGGAGAGCGGGCCCTGCAGGGACCGGTGGCGCAGGTCCTGGCCGCGGACGAGTTCCATCACGAGGTAGGTCAGCCGGGACTCCGGATTGCTGAGGTCGGCGCCGGCGTCGAACAGGGTCACCAGTGCGTGGTGGCTCATCCCCGCGAGGATCCGCACTTCCTGGCCCTGGCGACGGGTGTGCTCAAGATCGTCCACGTCGTTGCGGAAGAGCTTGACCGCCACCTCGCGCTGCAGCAGTTCGTCGTGCGCCCGGTAAACAGTTGATTGGCTTCCCCTGCCAATGAGGGCCTCGATCCGGTACCGCCCGCTGAGCAGGAGGCCGGATTCCATAGATATTGTCAACGAGTTTTCTTGTTCCCTCAATACGGGTCCGCACATGGAATCGGACAGAGCAGTCCCAAAAGCCGGCCAGATCGGCAAGCGCCCGCGAAATTAGCAAGGTTACTTATGTTACCGCGGAATGCGGATTCCGGAAGACCTGCGGGCGGGAAATTTCCGGGACCCCGGCGGGGCTCGCGAAGGCTATTTAGCCGGGTTGTGCGTGCCGATCGGCACCAGCGTCAGATCCGGGTGGTTCTTCTCGATCCGGCGCAGCGCCCAGACGTCGTTGAACAGGGCCAGGTACTCGCCGTCGGAACGCAGCAGCACCTCGGCGCCTTGTACGTTCGCGAGCGTGGGCATGGCGTCCGCCGTCGTGATCCTGGCCAGCGAGTAGGGCAGCCGTTCGAGCCGCATCGGGGCGCTGAAGTCGTGTGCCATCCGGTCCTCAACCACTTCGAACTGCATAGGACCGACGGCGGCCAGCACAGGGGCCTGGTCGCCACGGATGTCGGAACGGAGCACCTGGATGACGCCCTCGTGCTCAAGCTGTTCGATGCCGCGGCGGAACTGCTTGAAGCGGCTGGGGTCCTTGGAGCGGGCCACCTGGAAGTGCTCGGGGGCGAACAGCGGGATCGCCGGGAACTCCACCGGCTGCTCCAGGAACAGGCTGTCCCCCACGCGCAGCGAGGAGGCGTTCACGAGGCCCACGACGTCACCGGGGAAAGCCTCGTCGATCACCTCGCGTTCGCGGCCGAACACCTGCTGGGCGTACTTCGTCGCGAATGATTTCCCGGTCCGTCCCTGCGTGACCACCATGCCGCGTTCGAAGACGCCGGAGCAGACCCGGATGAACGCGACGTGGTCACGGTGGGCCTTGTTCATGCCGGCCTGGACCTTGAAGACGAACCCGGCGAACGGGGCGTCCACGGGGCGCGCGGCGCCCTCAACGTCGGGCCGCGGGGCAGCGGGAGGGGCGAAGTCCACGAGGGCATCGAGGATTTCCTTCACGCCGAAGTTCAGCGCGGCGGAGCTGAACAGGATAGGCGTCGCCTTGCCGGCGTGAAAGGCCTCGACGTCGAACGCCAGGTTGGATTCGATCACCAGGCCCGCCTCGTCCACGGCGTTGGACCAGTCGCCGCCCTGGCTGGCGGCGGCCTCCTCCGGGGCGAAGTACTCCGTCAGGGCGATGTTGGCGCCGGCATTGTTGCGCTTGAACTGGGCGAAGCGGTCGTTGCGCAGGTCCCAGACGCCGCGGAAGTCGCCGGAGATGCCGACCGCCCAGGTCAGGGGCATGGGCTGCAGGCCGGTCCGTTCGGTGATCTCATCCATCAGGGCCAGGGCGTCCAGGCCGGGCCGGTCCCACTTGTTGATCACGGTGATGATGGGCAGGTTCCGCTGCTTGCAGACCTCGAAGAGCTTCATGGTCTGGGTTTCCAGGCCCTTGGCGGCGTCCACGAGCATCACGGCGCAGTCCACGGCGGCCAGCACCCGGTAGGTGTCCTCGGAGAAGTCGGCGTGGCCCGGGGTGTCCAGCAGGTTGATGACGGTGTCGCGGTAGGCGAACTGCAGCGCTGCCGAGCTGATCGAGATGCCGCGGTCCTTCTCCATCTGCATCCAGTCGGAGACGGTTTCCTTGCGGTTGGCCTTGCCGCTGGACGCGCCGGCGGTGCCGATCACCTTGGCGTGCAGGGCCAGGGCTTCAGTCAGCGTGGACTTGCCGGCGTCGGGGTGGGAGATGACTGCGAAGGTCCGGCGCCGGGCTGCCTGCTTGTGAATCTCGTGGACTCTGGCGGGGCTGTGGACTTCTTGGGACACGGTGCTACTTTCGCTGCGGCTGGGAACGGGTCACGGCGCGGAGAGCCCGCGGTACACCCTAGGCATCAAGTTTATCGCAGGCGGCGGCAGGCCCGGGCGGACGGCCGAAAACGCGGGTTCCGCCGGCGGGCGGACGGCCGTCTGCGCGGGACCCCCGGGCAGACGTAAATGGGGCACTTTGAGGCTTGACCGTGCGGAAACAGCCCGCCGTTGCCCCTATGATGGTGCATACGGGAAACCGGGCACTTTTGTTCTTGCCGGCCGCTGATGGATTTGTCATCAAAACCGGCGCACTTGCGGGCTGCGGCCTGCACCTTTGAAAGGGAATACCTATGGCTCGGAGTCCCGAGGATGCACTTAAGGCGACTCTGGCCAGGGTGGCGCCGGGGACGGCCCTGCGGGACGGCCTGGAGCGAATCCTCCGCGGACGTACCGGCGCCCTGATCGTGCTGGGCATCGACCGGACCATCGAATCCATCTGTTCGGGTGGCTTCGAAATCGGCATCGACTTCTCCCCCACCCGGCTGCGTGAACTGGCCAAAATGGACGGCGCCATTGTCTGCGACAAGGATGCGAGCAATATCCTGCGGGCCGGCGTCCAGCTGGTGCCCGATTCGAGCATTGAGACCCAGGAGACGGGAACCCGGCACCGGACCGCTGAGCGCGTTGCCATCCAGACCGGCGTTCCGGTCATCTCCGTGAGCCAGTCGATGCAGATCATCGCGCTTTACGTCAACGGCCTGCGCCACACCTTGGAAGGGTCGGAGAAGGTCCTGGCCCGCGCCAATCAGGCCCTCGCCACGCTGGAGCGGTACCGCTCCCGCCTGGACCAGGTGACCAGTTCGCTGTCGGCCCTGGAGATCGAGGCCATGGTGACGGTCCGCGATGTGGCCGTGACCCTGCAGCGCCAGGAGATGGTGCGGCGCATCTCCGAGGAGATCTCCCAGTATGTGCTGGAACTCGGCGAGGACGGCCGTTTGCTCTCACTCCAGCTGGATGAACTGACGGTGGGCCGCGGGCCGGGCAGCGACGTGATCATCCGGGACTACTCGGGCCCCAGCGCCTCCGCCGCGGATATCGAAAACGCCGTCAAGGCCCTGGTGAACCTGGGCCCCACCGAGCTCATCGACCTGGGCAAGATCGCTGGCATTGTCGGCTTCGCCGGCGGGGAGGCGAACCTCGACGCCGTCGTGCAGCCGCGCGGATACCGCCTGCTTTCCGGGCTCAAGGCGGTGCCGAAAGCCGTCGCCGACCGCCTGGTGGACCACTTTGGCGGGCTGCAGTTCCTGATGGCTGCCACCATTGATGACCTCATGACGGTGGACGGCATCGGCGACCAGCGCGCCCGGACGGTCCGCGAAGGCCTGAGCCGGATGGCCGAGGCCAGCCTGCTGGACCGGTTCCTCTAGACCGGTTCCTTTGGGCCCCGCCTAATAACCCCTGTCCGCTGCTCCGTAACCGCCCTTTTCGGCCCGCAAAACGGCACCTGCGGAGCAGTCGAAGTGGACTAGCCGAGCTGGAAGACGGCCTTGGGGCTGGTCTTGTTGCCGAGCCTGGCGGTGAAGACGTAGTAGGCACCGCCGCCGCCCGGCTGGGCGTCCACGACCTTGCAGCCCTCAGTGGACCGGTTGCGGTTCCACGGGAAGTTCGCCGTCTCGCTGCCGCCGGGGCGGATGGTCTTGACCAGGTCGCTGCTCTCCGCCTGGCAGTCCCGGGACGAGAAGATCCGGTCCGAGCCGCTGGTGATCAGGTACTCCATCTGCGAGGTCCCAAGGTTGACCTCGCACGAAACCTTGTTGCCGTTGGTGACCTTGAGGGTCAGCAGCGGGTTCTCGCCAGCCGCGTAGGCGGCCTTGTCCGTGGCCGCGGTGACCTTCAGGAGCGTCTCGTCACAGCCAGCTCCCGCCGTCGGCGGGGCCCCGGCGGACGCCTCCGTGCTGGCGGGGGTGCTGCCGGGCTTGGCCGTCTGGGTCGAGTCACCGGACGTGGCCGCCGGTCTTTCGCCGTTGAGGACGCTGGAAATCGCAGCGAAACCGCCGACAGCGAGGGAAAGCACCAGCAACAGGGCGGCTCCGACGAAGAGCCGGCGTCGGCGGTAGACAGGGCTGAGGGGTTTCCGGGCCGGCCTGCCGCTGGTCTTTGCCTTGGCGGAAGCCTTCGGTCCCGAACCGTGCGTTCCTGAGTTGCCTTGCCTGACCATCCTTCTAGGCTAGATAACGCCGCGGGTTATGCCGGCCCACCACGCCGCTGGCCGCACTATGGTGCCCGTCTCTATTAAGCTGGTTCGATCAAAGCCTTAGCCGATTCCCCCGCCCTCCCCGCCGCCGCGGCCCTCCCGCCGGTGCCGGCTGTGCCGGCTGTGCCGCTCGCCGAGCTGCACGCCGCCCTGGACTCCTGGTTTGGTGACACCGCCCGCGATCTGCCCTGGCGGGCGGCGGACTGCTCCGCCTGGGGTGTGCTGGTCAGCGAAATCATGCTCCAGCAGACCCCCGTGGTCCGGGTGCTGCCCGTGTGGGAGGAATGGCTGCGGCGCTGGCCCGCGCCGGCCGATCTCGCCCGGGAGCCCGCCGGGGAGGCTGTCCGGTCCTGGGGCCGGCTGGGGTATCCGCGGCGGGCGCTCCGGCTGCACGCGGCCGCCGCCGCGATCGTGGACAACCATGGCGGCGCGGTTCCCGGCAGTTACCCGGAATTGCTGGAGCTTCCCGGCGTGGGCAGCTACACGGCCGCCGCCGTCGCCGCGTTCGCCTTCGGCCGCAGGGCGACCGTGGTGGACACCAACATCCGCCGGGTCCACGCTCGGCTGTTCACCGGGACCGCGCTGCCGGCGCCGGCCCTGACGGCCGGCGAAATGCGGCTGGCCGCGGAGCTGCTGCCCGACGACGATGCCGCCTCGGTGCGCTGGAACGCCGCCGTGATGGAGCTGGGGGCGCTGGTCTGCACGGCCCGGGCGCCGAAGTGCGGTCAATGCCCCGTCCGCGGCGCGTGTGCCTGGCTCGCCGCCGGCGAACCTCCCCCCACCTACACGCCAAAGGGGCAGGCCTGGCACGGGACAGACCGTCAGGTGCGCGGAGCCGTGATGGCCGTCCTGCGCCTGGCCGAATCACCGGTGGCCCGCGAACTGCTGGAACAGGCCCCCGCGGACCTAGGCTTCGACGCCGACGGGATCGGGGTCCCGCTCGCGGCGCTGCACCGGCTGAACCCGGCGCCCGAGCAGCTGGAACGGGCCCTTGCCGGGCTGCTCAGCGACGGCCTGGCCGAGCTGCACCCGGGCGGTCTGCGGCTGCCAGGCTGACCTGGTCCCAACTACACCTAGGGCTCGCCGAAGCCTGCCTTGATCAGCCCGCCCAGGTAGTCGACCGCCTTGCCCGCGTCCGCCCCGCTGGCTTCGATGTGCAGCACGGTTCCTTTCCCGGCGCCAAGCATCATAAGTTCCGTCATGGATGCACCGTCGACCCCGTTGATGGTGACGTCGGCATCCATCCCGGCCAGGCCGCCGGCAATCTTCGCCGCGGGCCGTGCGTGCATCCCGGCCTGGTTGACGAGTTCGAAGTCGCCCTGGGCATCCGGCGGCTGCTGGTGCGCGTGTTCGGGCCCGTGCGGGTGGGCCGGCGGGCGGTAGACGGCTTCGGCCGCGTCCTTCACGGTTCCGGCGTCGGCCCCCGTCTGGGCGGAAGCGGCTGCCGCGACGAGTCCCTCGATCAGCGGGGCATCGGCCAGCTGGATTGACTCCGGATCGGCGGCGAACTCC
This sequence comes from Arthrobacter sp. 10T419, assembly GCF_056394105.1. Lineage (NCBI taxonomy): Bacteria > Bacillati > Actinomycetota > Actinomycetes > Micrococcales > Micrococcaceae > Arthrobacter > Arthrobacter sp. 10T419. The sequence continues at coordinate 261,578 of NZ_JBFTHF010000003.1, forward strand.
ACCGCCGATTCCGCTGTCATGACGGCGGAACCGAGGTCGGTGAGCACCACGATGCCGCTTCCCCCGGACGCCCGTTCCAGCGCGGCCATCACCTTCTCCAGGCTGGTTCCGATCCGGCCGTCGTCGGTGCCGCCGGCCGCCACGATCATGACATCGGGCGCCATTTGGGCGGCGAGTTCGACGGCGCCGTCGGCGATCTTTTCGCTGTGCGAGACGACGACGAGCCGGACCGTCATCCGGCGGCCCCCACGGCGGCGCGCAGGATCAGGGCACTGGATACGGCTCCGGGGTCGCGGTGGCCGATGCTGCGCTCCCCCAGGTAGCTGGCGCGGCCCTTCCGGGCCAGCATCGGGTCGGTGGAAACAGCGCCGGCCTCGGCCGCATCGGCCGCCGCGGCCAGGACCTTGCGGACGTCGCCGTCGCCGGCGGCGGCCGCCGAGGCATCCACGGCAGGAGTCCAGGCATCCACCATCGTCTTGTCGCCGGATTCGGCCTTGCCGCGGGCCACGATGCCGTCGCGGGCCGCCTGCAGCGCCGCTGCCAGCGTGGCGGCGTCAATGTCGGCAGCGTCCCCGAGGGCCGTCGCGGCCCGCAGGAAGGCTGTTCCATAGAGCGGCCCGGCGGCGCCGCCGACCTTCGACATCAGGGTCATGGCGGTGAGTTTCAGTGCCGCCCCGGCAGTTTCCGGGGGCGCTTCGGCGAGTTTGTCCATCACGGCCTTGAAGCCGCGGTCCATGTTCTCGCCGTGGTCGGAGTCACCGATCGGCCGGTCCAGCTCAATGAGTTCGACCCTGTGCTCGGCCATTGCCTCGGCGGAGAGCGTCAGCCACCGCACGGCCCAGCCGACGTCCAGCCCCACGTTCAGACGCCCCAGCGCAGGGCGGCGGTGTGGACGGGCGCGTCCCAGAGCCCGGTCATCTCCTCGTCGAGGCGCAGCACGGTGATGGAGCAGCCCTGCATCTCAAGCGAGGTGATGTAGTTGCCCACCAGCGAGCGCGCCACGGTGACGCCCTGATCCGCAAGCCTTTGCGCGGCCCGGCGGTAGACGATGTACAACTCGCTCAACGGTGTGCCGCCCATGCCGTTGACGAACAACAGGACCTTCTCCCCCGAGGCGAGGCCAAGGTCGCTGACGACGGGATCCAGCAGGCGGTCGGTGATGCCGTCGACGGGCTCCATCGGAATCTTGTGCCGGCCCGGCTCGCCGTGGATGCCGATGCCGATCTCGATCTCGTTGTCCTCGAGCTCGAAGCTGGGCACTCCGGCGTGCGGCACGGTGCACGCGCTCAGGGCCACGCCCATGCTGCGCACGTTTTGGTTGACGCGGTCACCGATGGCGGCGACGGCGTCGAGGCTGTCGCCGCGTTCGGCGGCGGCCCCAGCGATCTTCTCGACCAGGACGGTTCCGCCGACGCCGCGGCGCCCTGCGGTGTAGAGCGAGTCCTGGACGGCGACGTCGTCGTTGACCAGCACCGTCCGGACCTCCACGCCCTCGGCCTGCGCCAGTTCGGCGGCGGTCTCGAAGTTCAGCACGTCGCCGGTGTAGTTCTTCACGATGTGCACGACGCCGGCGCCGGAGTTCACTGCAAGCGTGGCCGGCAGGATCTGGTCCGGGGTGGGCGAGGTGAACACTGCGCCGGGAACCGCGGCGTCGAGCATCCCCAGTCCGACGTAGCCGCCATGCAGGGGCTCGTGGCCGCTGCCGCCGCCGGAAACCAGCCCGACTTTTCCTGCCACCGGGGCGTCCTTGCGGACGATGTATTTGGGATCCGGGTAGACAGTCACAAGGTCGGCGTGAGCAAGCCCGAACCCCTCCACTGACTCGTCGACCACGGCCTTGGGATCATTGATGAGTTTCTTCATGGCTGTGCTCCCTGGATGGTTGTCCTGGCTGCTTGCTTAGACCCTACTACCGGGGCCCTGCCAGCGGTAGGCTCCGGGTTCAACCACTGCCGGGACGCTCAGGGCCCGGGTGCAGCCTCCGGCGCGAAGCTCGGCCAGGCGTCCGGACCGAGAGCCACCCGGGGCTGGAGCCGGCGCGCGGCGGCATCGGCGCCCCCGCAGCGGTCGCCACCGGGTGAGTCCGGCTGCACCGGAACGGCGTCCACCGTCATTTGGAATGCGGAGAAATCTGGAAAAATCACGCGATTCTGCAATTTCTGCCTCCGGAAGCTGGCGGCCCGCCCCATCGGGCCGGGATCAGTTTATCCACCAAGTTGATTTGGCGGAAGACCCCGTTTCAGGCAGCTGCGGGAAGCGCCTAGAGCGTCCGGATCATGCGGGTGTTGCCCAGGGTATTGGGCTTGACCCGCGCGAGGTCCAGGAATTCGGCGACGCCTTCATCGTGTGAGCGCAGGAGCTCCGAGTACACCACCGGATCCACGGCCGTCTGGTCCGCCATCACGTCGAAGCCATGCTTCTTGAAGAAGTCCACCTCGAAGGTCAGGCAGAACACGCGGGAGATGCCGAGCGCTTTCGCATCCTCCAGCAGGCGTTCCACCAGCAGGTGTCCGACGCCCTTGCCGCGCCACGCATCCGAGGTGGCCAGGGTGCGCACCTCCGCCAGGTCCTCCCACATCACGTGCAACGCGCCGCAGCCGATCACCTCGCCGTCGGGCGCTTCGGCGATCCGGAACTCCTGGAGGCTTTCGTAGTACGCGACGGTTTCCTTGGCCATCAGGATCCGCTGGTCGGCCAAGGGTGCCACCAGGGTCTTGATGGCGGCAACGTCGCCGGTGCGGGCAGGGCGGATGCGGATCGTCTCAGTCACAGCCCAATCCTACGGCGCGGGCCCTTGCGCCCCGCCCGGCCTTGGCCGGCCGGGGCGGGGCCGGGCGGCTCAGAGACCGAGCTCGTCCGGCACCGGGATGTCCTTGTCCAGCAGGTTCCTGGCCAGGAAGTGCTCGACGACGCCGTACCAGACCTTGGCGTGCTGCGGCTGCAGGATCCAGTGGTTCTCGTCCGGGAAGTAGAGGAAGCGGTGGTCGGTTTCGCCGTTCTCGTCGGCCGCCAGCTGCGACTTTGAGAGCAGTTCGTACCAGAGCCGCAGCCCCTCGCCGATCGGCACGCGGTAGTCCTTGTCGCCGTGGATGACCAGCATCGGCGTGCGGATCTTCTCCACATGCAGGTGCGGAGAATTCTCCGCGGCCATCTCCGCAGTCATTTCCTTCAGCCAGTACTGCGCTGAGTCCGTGGTCGGGCCGAACTGGTCCAGGGCCCACAGGCTTGCATGCGTGACGATCGCCTTGAACCGGTCCGTGTGGCCTGCCACCCAGTTGGCCATGTAGCCGCCGAATGATCCGCCCATCGCCGCGGTGCGTGTCTCGTCGATGTCGGGGCGCTGCTCGACGGCGTCGGTGATCGCCATCAGGTCCAGGAACGGAGCCTTGCCCCACTCGCCCCAGCCCCGCTGGATGTGGTCCTGGCCGTAGCCGGTGGACAGGGCCGGGTCCGGGAGCAGCACCGCGTAGCCCCGGGCCACGAGCAGCCACGGGTTCCAGCGCCAGGTCCAGGCGTTCCAGGAGCCCAGCGGGCCGCCGTGGATCCAGAGCAACAGCGGTGCCGGGTTTCCGGCCGATGCGTCTTCCGGAAGGGCCAGGTAACCGGGCACCCGGCTGCCGTCCGCCGAGGTGGTCTCCACCCGCTCGAGCTTGCCGCGGTAGGCAGGGCGCCCGGCCGGGGCCGGCAGCCGGGTGACGTCGCCGCTGGCGAGGTCGATCCGGACGGCTTCCGCCGGAAATTCGTAGGAACTGCGCAGCGCATAGGCGCTTCGCCCGTCCGGGGAGACGGCGACGTCGGTGTAGGCGGCCGCGTCGGCCGTCAGCCGCACGGGCGCAGGCTCCCCGCCGGCGTTGCCGGGCACGGCGATGCGGAACACCGGCGAAGCCCCGTCTTCATCCGCCGTCACAAGCACGGCCGATCCATCCGGAAGCCAGGCCGCGGGGTGGCCCCAACGGTCCCAGCCTTGCGCGAGCGGCGTCAGCGCCGCATCGCCGCCGTCGCTGTCGCCCGAGACATCGAGGAGGTGCAGCGCGATCCTGGGCGCCTGCTCCGGGGTGGTGTCTGTCTCGCTGAGCACCACCAGGGTCCGGCCGTCGGGGCTGACCGGGCCGGGGAAGTAGCTCATGCCCTCGGTGTCGAGCAGGACCCGGCGGGTGCCGGCGGCGACGTCGACGGCCACGAGCACGGTGCGGGAGTCGGCATTGGCGAGCGGCCGGGTGAAGCTGCTGTAGACCGTCTTCCCGTCCGGGCTGACGGCGATATCCGCCTCACGGAGTCCGTTTCCGGCGTCGGGGGTCAGGTTGCGCAGCTTGACCGGCGGGAGGGCGTCGACCGTCACCGGCTTCCCGGGCTCCGGCTCCGCACCGGGCTCGACGGCGAACAACCGGGGCTGCGCGGGGCCCAGGTCCGCGTCCCAATAGCGCACCGGGTAGCCGCTGTGCAGGATTGCGGCCACCTTGTTGTCCTTGCGGTCCTTGCGGCGCTCCTCGTCGTTTTCCTCGTCGGTGGAACCGGCGAGGACTGACCCCGTGACAAAGAGGGCGTCGGCCTCTTTCGCGGCCAGGAGGCCGCCGATGCCGCCGGCCCGGGAGAGCGCGACGCGGGCCTCTCCGCCGTCGGCCGGGAGGACCCAGAGGGCGTTGACCGGCTCGGCATCCGGGCTCTCGGGGTCCGGGCGCGCGGAAGTGAAGTACAGGCTGCCGTCCGCCGCGAACACGGCGCCGGCCTCGCCCTTGGCACTGCGCGTGATCCGCCGGGCCTGCTTTTTGCCCGCAGGATCCAACTCCCACAGCGCGGTCCGGTATTCGGTGCCCTTGTCGTTGAGCGTGGCCACGGTGGTGACGAGCCGTCCGCCGTCGGGGCTCAGCGCCAGGCCGCTCACCTTCGGGATGGCGAGGTAATGGTCCAGGTCGTGGAACGGGGTCTCGGGGTGTTCGGCCGGGGTCTGCGTATCGGAAGAAGCCATGCCCCCGATTCAACACCCCTTGTGCGCCGGATCACACCCCGTTCACTCAGAGTGAAACACTGCTTTCATATTCAAAGGTGCCGAAATCGCAGCGGGCTCTCAGGGACTGTTGGCATGATGAGTCCATGAACCCTGAAAAGTCCCTGCCTCGACGCTCCCTGCTGCTCGGTGCCGGCGCCCTGGGCGGCAGCGCCCTGGCCCTCTCGGCCTGCACCGCTTCGCCGACCGGCACCCCGGCGACGACGGCGGCCGGCCCCTCTGTTCCGGCCGGCACCGCGGTCAAGGTGGGCAAGCTCAGCGATGTATCGGTGGGCGGCACGGCCACCGGGAAAATCAACGGCAAGACGGTGGTGATCTTCCGGCCGGATGACAAGACCGTCCTGGCGTACGACGCGGCATGCACCCACGCCGGCTGCCCGGTGGCCCCCGCCGGGGAAGACTTCCAGTGCCCGTGCCACGGCTCCTCCTTCAAGGGATCCGACGGCAGCGTGATCAACGGTCCGGCCCAGGCGCCGCTGGCCAGGCTGAAGGCGGCTATCGACGGCGAATGGATCACCGTCACCGCCTGACACGGCCGTCCCACGTCAAATACAAGCGCCCGCGGCAAGAAGGGCCCGCGGCAAGCGGCGCCAGCGGCAAAAAGGCCCCGGCCGCCTCCTTGAAGGAAGCGGCCGGGGCCTTTTACTTGGAACGTTATCGCTTGGCGCCTAGACGCTCGGAGCGATTTCCGGGATGCGCGGCTTGGCGTTGCCGGCGAAGGTGAACTTCGCGTCGTCGCCTTCGCCTTCCACGTCCACCACCACGATGTCGCCGGCGTGCAGTTCGCCGAAGAGGATCTTCTCGGAGAGCTGGTCCTCGATCTCGCGCTGGATGGTGCGGCGCAACGGCCGGGCACCCATCGCCGGGTCGTAGCCGCGGGTGGCCAGCAGCACCTTGGCCGCGGGCGTGAGCTCGATGCCCATGTCCTTGTCCTTGAGGCGCTTCTCCAGGCGGGTGACGAACAGGTCCACGATCTCGATGATCTCGTCCTGGGTCAATTGCGGGAACACCACCACGTCGTCAACACGGTTCAGGAACTCGGGGCGGAAGTGCTGCTTGAGCTCCTCCGTGACCCGGGCGCGCATCCGGTTGTAGCCGGTCTGCGTGTCCGTCCCGGACTGGAAGCCGGTGGCGACGCTCTTGGAGATGTCCCGGGTGCCGAGGTTCGTGGTCATGATGATCACGGTGTTCTTGAAGTCCACCACGCGGCCCTGGGAGTCGGTCAGGCGGCCGTCTTCCAGGATCTGCAGCAGCGAGTTGAAGAGGTCGGCGTGCGCCTTCTCCACTTCGTCGAACAGCACCACGGAGAACGGCCGGCGCCGGACCTTCTCGGTCAGCTGGCCGCCTTCCTCGTAGCCCACGTAGCCCGGAGGGGCACCGAAGAGCCGGGAGACGGTGTGCTTCTCCGAGTACTCGGACATGTCCAGCGTGATCAGCGCGTCTTCCTCGCCGAACAGGAACTCCGCGAGGGCCTTGGCCAGTTCGGTCTTGCCGACGCCGGTGGGGCCGGCGAAGATGAACGAGCCGCCCGGACGCTTCGGATCCTTCAGGCCTGCACGGGTACGGCGGATCGCCTGGGACAGGGACCTGATGGCCTCGTTCTGGCCGACCACGCGCTTGTGCAGTTCGTCTTCCATCTTCAGCAGGCGCGAGGATTCTTCCTCGGTCAGCTTGAAGACCGGAATGCCGGTGGAGTTCGCCAGCACCTCGGCGATGAGATCCTCATCCACCTCGGAGATGTCGTCCATGCCGCCGGTCTTCCATTGGCGTTCCTTCTCGGCGCGCTCGGCAATGAGCTTCTGCTCCTTGTCGCGCAGCGAGGCGGCGCCTTCGAAGTCCTGCGCGTCAATCGCGGATTCCTTCTCGAGCTTCATGGCCGCGATCTTCTCGTCCATGACCTTGAGCTCCGGCGGGGCGGTCATCCGGCGGATGCGCAGCCGCGCGCCGGCTTCATCGATCAGGTCGATTGCCTTGTCCGGCAGGAAGCGGTCCGAGATGTAGCGCTCGGAGAGGCTGGCCGCCGAGGCGAGGGCGCCGTCGGTGATCGTGACGCGGTGGTGCGCCTCGTAGCGGTCACGCAGGCCCTTGAGGATCTCGATCGCGTCGGCGACCGAGGGCTCCTTGACCTGGATCGGCTGGAAGCGGCGCTCCAGGGCGGCATCCTTCTCGATGTGCTTGCGGTACTCATCCAGCGTGGTCGCACCGATGGTCTGGAGCTCACCGCGGGCCAGCATGGGCTTCAGGATCGAAGCCGCATCGATGGCACCTTCGGCAGCACCGGCACCCACCAGGGTGTGGATCTCGTCGATGAAGAGGATGATGTCGCCGCGGGTGCGGATCTCCTTGAGCACCTTCTTCAGGCGCTCTTCGAAGTCACCGCGGTAGCGGGAGCCGGCCACCAGGGACCCGAGGTCCAGGGTGTACAGCTGCTTGTCCTTGATGGTCTCCGGCACGTCGCCGCGGACGATCGCCTGGGCCAGGCCCTCGACGACGGCGGTCTTGCCGACGCCGGGCTCGCCGATCAGCACCGGGTTGTTCTTGGTGCGGCGGGAAAGGACCTGCATGACGCGTTCCATTTCCTGCTCGCGGCCGATCACCGGGTCCAGCTTGTTCTCACGTGCGGCCTGGGTCAGGTTGCGCCCGAACTGGTCGAGTACGACCGAGCCTGCGGGGGTGCCTTCGGCCTGGCCGGAGCCAACACCGGCACCGGCGGATTCCTTGCCCTGGTAGCCGGAGAGCAGCTGGATGACCTGCTGGCGGACGCGGTTCAGGTCCGCTCCGAGCTTGACCAGCACCTGGGCGGCCACACCTTCACCCTCGCGGATGAGGCCGAGCAGGATGTGCTCGGTGCCGATGTAGTTGTGGCCCAGCTGCAGGGCTTCGCGCAGCGAGAGCTCCAGCACCTTCTTGGCGCGCGGGGTGAACGGGATGTGGCCGGACGGGGCCTGCTGGCCCTGGCCGATGATCTCCTGCACCTGCTCGCGGACGCCGTCGAGCGAGATGCTCAAGGACTCGAGGGCTTTGGCGGCAACACCTTCACCCTCATGGATCAGACCCAAGAGGATGTGTTCGGTGCCGATGTAATTGTGGTTCAGCATGCGTGCCTCTTCTTGGGCAAGCACAACTACGCGACGGGCACGGTCCGTAAATCGCTCAAACATTTCGCCACACTCCTAGCTACGACGTACTTTGATGCTACGTGGCGGAGTTCGAGATTTGTGGCTTGTTCGCCACGGGGGAAACCCGGACGGGTCCCGGGCGTCACGGCGGTCCACGGATACCGGCCGGCCGGGGCCCTGGCTCGGCCCCGGTCAGGGCTGCGCTCCCGCCCGGTTACTTCTTCCCAAATCCTGAAGACACGGCGTGTCCTCGGCTTATTGAGGCATTTTCCGGAGGCAACCGGGCGGGAACGCACAGTTGCCGCCAGCACCGGCCGTCCGGACACGACAATGCCCCCGCCGCGGGGGCAGGGGCATGGTCGAAGGAAAGGGGCGAGCCGACGCGCCCTTCCGGGAAGCAGGTACTAGGAATTTGCCTTTTGGTAGGCTTCCTGAATTTCGGCTTGGATACGGCCGCGGCTGTTTACCGCATAGCCGTTGTCCCGGGCCCACTGTCGAATCTGCGCCGAGTCCTGATTGCGGCCGCTCGAAACTTTAGTCCGGGTTGCCCGCCCGGTCGACGTCTTGCGCGCGTGGGCCACGTACCGCTCGACGGCCGAGCGGAGTTCTGATGCGTTGCCCGATGACAGGTCAATTTCATAACTCACGCCATCAAGGCCAAACCGGACAGTTTCGTCCGCGGATCCCCCATCCAGATCATCAACAAGGATGATTTTAACTTTCTGTGCCATAAAAACTCTCTTTTCAAAAGGTCGAGTATTTAGAAAAGCAGGATGTATCTGAAAAAAGTATCCATCCTTTTATGGCCGGGAGTCAAAGCGGAAAAGCCCTTCCAAAGAAAGTCCACAGGAAGGAATAGCCCCAGCTTTTAGCGCTGTTCGGGGGAATGCCCGGTCCCGGGAGCGGGATTTTGCTCCGGCCCGCGGGCTGCCGCCTCCGCCTGGGCGCGGGCCTCGGCCTGGCGCTCGGATTTGTCGGCATTGAAGATTGCCTTCATGGCGAACCAGAAGATGAGCCCGACCACCACGGACGGGAGCAGGACGGCAATGTATTCCATGATCAGTGGCCTTCGGGCTTCAGCAGCGGGAAGAGAATGGTCTCGCGGATGCCGGCGCCGGTGAAGAGCATGACCAGCCGGTCGATGCCCAGTCCGATGCCGCCCATCGGCGGGGCGCCGTACTCGAGGGCGCGGAGGAAGTCCTCGTCCAGCTGCATGGCTTCGACGTCGCCGGCGGCGGAGCGGCGGGACTGCTCGGTGAGGCGTTCGCGCTGGATGACCGGGTCGATCAGTTCGGAGAAGGCGGTGCCGCGCTCCATCCCGCCGATGATCAGGTCCCACGCTTCGATCAGCCGGTTGTCCTCGCGGTGGTGGCGGGCCAGCGGCTGCGCGGAGGGCGGGTAGTCATAGACGAAAGTCGGGTTGAGCAGGGTCGGTTCGACCAGCTCGCCGAAGAGCTCGACCACGAGCTTCTCGGCGTCCCAGGCCGCGTCGACCTTGACCTCGTGCTTGGCGGCGATGGCCAGCAGTTCCTCGACGGGGGTTTCCGGGGTGATGTCCTGGCCCACGAAGTCGGAGAGTCCCGGGTACACGGCCATCCAGGCCCAGTCGCCGTCGAGGTTGATCTCGCCGGCCTCGGTCTGCAGCACGCGGCCCACCCCGGCGGCGTCGGCGGCGTCCAGGATGATCTCCTTGATGCGGTCCGCCATGACGAACTGGTCGGCCCAGGCCTCGTAGCTCTCCAGGGTGGTGAATTCGGGGCTGTGGGTCGAGTCCACGCCCTCGTTGCGGAAGACCCGGCCCATGTCATAGACCCGGTCGATGCCGCCGACCACCGTGCGCTTGAGGTACAGCTCGGTGGCGATCCGCAGCGTCATCTTCTGGTCAAAAGCGTTCATGTGCGTCTCGAACGGGCGGGCCGTGGCGCCGCCGTGCACCAGCTGCAGCATCGGCGTCTCCACCTCGACGTAGCCCTGGCGGTGCAGGGTTTCGCGGATGGAACGCGTGATCGCGGCCCGGGTGTAGACCATTTCGCGGGCCTCGTCGCGGACAATCAGGTCCACATAGCGCTGGCGGACGCGGGTTTCCTCGTTGAGCTCCGCGTGCAGCACCGGCAGCGGCCGCAGCGCCTTGGACGCCATGGACCAGGATTCGGCCATCACGGAGAGCTCGCCGCGGCGGGAGGAGATGACCTCGCCCTTGATGAAGACGTGGTCGCCGAGGTCCACGAGGGACTTCCAGTCCGCGAGCGCTTCCTCGCCGATGTTGGCCAGGCTGAGCATGACCTGCAGCCGGACGGCCTTGCCGTCGAGGCCGCCCTCCTGGAGGGTGGCGAAGCAGAGCTTGCCGGTGTTGCGGATGAAGACAATGCGGCCGGTCACGCCGACGACGTCGCCGGTGGTCTCGTCGGCCACGAGGTGCGCGTACTTTTCGCGGATCTCCGTCAGTGAGTGCGTGCGCTCGACTCCCACCGGGTACGCCTCGATGCCACGTTCGATCAGCTTGGCGCGCTTTTCCATGCGGACCAGCGTCTGCTCGCTGGCGTCGGAGTGCTCGGCGGTGTTCGGGGCGGGGGTGTTTTGGGAAGTCACAATCCCCAAGTTTACCGGGCATCCGGCCCCCTCCGGTGCGGCAGGCGCGGGAATGGACCGGGAATACAATCACAGCTGTGGAGACGTGGACGATTCGGACCGACGACGGCGAGGGGCACCTCGAGCTGCACACCTTCCGGCCCAGCGCGGAAAAGGCCCCGGAGGGCGCCCCGGCAGCAGCGCCGGAAGCCGCCCCGGGGGCAGCGCCCGGGCACTTCCCGGAGCCAGTCGGCGCGGCGCCCGGGGACGCGCCTGCGGCGGCGGGCGCCGGCGTCGTTCTGGTACATGGGACCTTGGTCACGGACGCCCTCTACCGCTCGTTCGCCCGGAGCCTGAGCCGGCTTTTGGGCCGCCCGGTGCACTGTTACAACCGCCGCGGCCGGGCCGGGTCCTCACCGCAGCCCGCGGACTACTCGGCGGCCACGGAGGTTGCAGACCTCGCCGCCGTGCTGCGGCAAACCGGCTCAACGGACGTGTTCGCGCACAGCTACGGCGGGTTCGTGGCGCTGCAGGCCGCACGCAGCGTGCCGATCCGCCGCCTGGTGACCTACGACGCGGCTGTGTCCCTCGCCGGGAACCTGACCAGCCGCTGGCGACCGGAACTGGAACGATCGGTGGCGGCCGGTGAACTGGACCACGCGTGGGCCCACCTGGTCCAGGGGCTGGAAACCGCCGGTCCCGTGTCGAAGCTGCCGCTCGGCGCCCTGCGCATGCTCAGCATCCTCTCGGCCCGGACCAGCCTGGGCGCGGAGATGCGGGAACTGCTGCCCACGGCCGTGAAGGAGATGCGCGCGGTGCTGGCCGCGGACGCCGAGCTCGACGACTTTGCCGGCATCACCATGCCCACGCTGATGCTCACCGGCGGGTGGAGCCCGGACTACTTCGCCGAAACCGGGCGGCAGCTCGCGGCGGCGGTGCCGGCAATCGAGTTTGCCGTGGTGCCGGGCCAGCTGCACGAGGGCCCCATCCGTCCCGGCAACCGGCGGCTGGCGCTGATTGCGGCCAGGTTCCTGCTCGACGGCGACGCGGTCCCGGCGCGGCTCCGGGTCCGGCGGCGGCTGCGGCCGGCCCGCTGACTTCTGGCACTAGAATCGGGGGCGACCTAAGTCGAAAGGACCCCCTTGGCCAAGCTCTACTTCCGTTACGGCGCGATGAACTCCGGCAAGTCGACGGGCCTGCTGCAGGCCGCGTTCAACTACGAGGAGCGAGGCCAGCGGGTGGTGCTCGCCAAGCCGGACATCGACACCAAGGGTGACGCCGACGTCGTATCCCGGCTGGGCATGACCCGCTCGGTGGACTTCCTGATCCCGTCCGGGGCGTCCGCCCGGAAGCTGTTCGCGGCGCACGCGCACGGGGATGACCCCGACGCGTTGCTGCAGCACGTGGACACACCCCCCGTGGCCTGCCTGCTGGTGGACGAGGCCCAGTTCCTTGAGCCCGAGCAGGTGGACGACCTTTTCCGCATCGCCGTGCTGGACAACGTTCCCGTGCTCGCCTACGGCATCCGCACCGACTTCCGGACCCGCGCCTTCCCCGGCTCGCTCCGGCTCCTGGAAATCGCGCACACCCTCGAGGAGCTCAAGACCATCTGCCGGTGCGGCCGCAAGGCCATCTTCAACACCCGCCGGATCGGCGATCAGGTGGTGTTCGACGGCGACCAGGTGGCCATCGACGGGCAGGACGCCTGGTACGAGTCACTCTGCGGCTCCTGCTACCTCGAGATCTCCGGCGGCCGGCTGGGCAGCTGACAGCACCCTGCTGTGCGGTTCCGGGCGCCTCGGCTAGGCTCGGAGCATGACCCGCGAGAACATCAAAACCCCCGACGGCGGAACCCTTGAGCTTTTCAGCACGGGCGCGGAGCTTGCCGCGGCGGGTTCCGGCGTCGTCGTCGTGCCGGCTTCGATGGTGACGGCGGCCGACTACACCCGTTTCGCGCAGAAGCTCAGCGCCGCGCTGGGCCGGCCGGTCCACACCTTCAACCGCCGAGGCCGCGGCTCGTCCTCGCCGCAGCCGGAGGACTACACCCTAGACGTGGACATCCGCGACCTGGACGCCGTGATGAAGCACACCGCCAGTACCGACGTCTTCGGGCACAGCTTCGGCGGCGCGGTGGCGCTGCATGCCGCACGCACCCTGCCGGTGGAACGCCTCGCCGTCTACGACCCGGCCGTTTCGGTGAACCACAGCGTCACGGCGGACTGGACCGCAGAGTACGAGCGCCTGACGGCGGCGGGCGACGACGACCGGGCCCTCGCCGTCCTGGTCCGCGGCCTCGAGACCGGAAGCGCGCTGTCCCGGATGCCGCTATCCATGCTGACGCTGGCGAACAAGCTCACCGCCGGCACACCTGTCGGCAAGCAGCTGCGCGAGCTGATGAAGACCGGCGTCCGCGAGATCAAGGCGATCATCGCCGCCGACATGCCGGCCGAACCATTCCTGGAGCTGCCGCTGGAGACCCTGATCATCGTGGGCGAGAAGAGCCCGGCGTACTTCGGGGTGGCCTGCGGGCAGATCCACGACGTGCTCTCGGGCTCCAGCTACACCATCCTGCCGGGCATGGGCCACGACGGCGTCAACAAGGCCCCGGACAAGCTCATCGCCGAACTCAGCGAGTTCTTCGCCGGCTAGCAGCTGCCGGGTCAGTGGGCCGCCGGGCCCGCCGCGCCTTCGGTCTTGCGCATCAGCACGGACAGCACCACGGCAGCGAGCGCTATGGCGGCCGCGGTCAGGAACGCCGCGTGCATTCCGGCGACGATGCCGGACCCCGCCGAGACGACCGCGTAGATCGAGACCAGCAGCGCCGTGCCCGCCGCGCCCGCGACCTGCTGCAGGGTGCTCATGATGGCCGAGCCGTGGGAGTACAGGTGCGGCGGCAACGGGTTCAGCCCCGTGGTGAACGCGGGGGTGAACAGCAGCGCCAGGCCCAGGCTCAGCGTCACATGCAGCGCGATGATCCAGCCGACCGGCGTCTGGGCGTCCAGCCGGGAGAACTGCCAGAGCGAAAGCACCATCAGGACCGATCCCGTCACGGTCAGCGGCAATGGGCCGAACTTGTCGAAAAGCCGGCCGATGACCGGGCCCAGCAGGCCCATTGCGAGGCCGCCGGGCAACAGGGCGAGGCCGGTTTCCAGCGACTTCAGGCCGCGGACTTCCTGCAGGTACAGGGGCAGCAGGATCACGGCGCCGAACAGGGCAATCATCGCGACCACCAGCAGCAGCACGGACACGGTGAACATCCGGAAGTTGAAGGCGCGCAGATCCAGCAGCGGCGCGTCTGACTTCTGCAGCCTGAGCTGGCGCAGGACGAAGGCGAGCAGGGCCACGACGCCGACGGCGAGCGCCGCCACGGCCGGGGTGGCGGGGCCGCCCTGGCCGCCGCCGATCTGGCTCAGTCCGTACACGACGCCGCCGAAGGCCGGGACGGTCAGGACGACGGACAGCGCATCGAGCCGGGTCTTCTCGTTGTCGCCGATGTTCCGCAGGAACCTGGCTCCGATGGCAAACGCGAGCAACGCGATCGGGAGCACGAACACGAACATGAACCGCCAGGAGAAATTCTGCAGGATCAGCCCGGAGACCGTCGGGCCCATGGCGGGCGCCACCGAGATCGCGATGCTCACGTTGCCCATCACGGCGCCGCGGCGCGCAACCGGCACCAGGGTCAGGATGGTGGTCATCAGCAGCGGCAGCATGATGGCGGTGCCGCCGGCCTGGATGATTCTGGCCAGAAGCAGGATTTCGAAACCGGGTGCGAGGGCTGCCAGCAGGGTGCCGGCGGAAAACAGCCCCATCGCCAGCATGAAGACCGCCCGGGTGGAGAGTCGCTGCAGGATGAAGCCCGTGGTGGGAATGACCACGGCCATCGTCAGCATGAAGCCGGTGGAAAGCCACTGCACGGTGGGTGCATCGACCCTCAGGTCCACCATCAGCCGCTGCAGGGCCACGTTCATGATGGTTTCGTTCAGGATCACCACGAAGGTGGCTACCAGCAGGGTGGCGATGATGGTGACGGACTCCCGGGACAGCTTCTCCGGCCCGGCCGCCGGTGCCTCCGCGCGCTGCACGGGCGCCGGGGGCAGGGCTGCGGTCCGGGGCGGCTGCGCCAGGTTCTCCTGGACGTTGGAAGGGGCATCTGCTGGCATGGGGATTCCCTCAGGGAGTTGAAGTGGGTTTCGGCGCACGTGGTCGCCACTACGAATTCCAACCCGCCCCCCGCAGCGGTAATTCCCGGCGGCGGCGATAAATTATTCCGATTCGCAGCGGGACGGAAACTCGGCCCGGGGCCTTTGTCCCCTACCCGCTTTCCGGCGGCGGGCGTTGGCTGGTAACGGGCCGAGGCTCCCCTCCGGGCGCCCGCACCCCGGCTTATTCCACCGACTTACTCCACCGGCTATTCCACGAGAGGATGATCCATGGGCCACATCAAGCTCGACACCCAGATCGACGCGCCGGTCGGGCGCGTCACCGAGATCGCCGTCGACCCCTACCACTGGGCGTCATGGTGGGTGAACCTCAGCGAGCCGAAGAAGGTCGAAGGCGACGGCCGGGCGGGGACCGTCGTCGAGCACAGCTACCTGATGGCCGGGGTTCCGTTCCCGGTCACCACGCGCGTCCTGGAAAACGAGCCGACCCCCAGCGGCGGCCAGCACGTCCGGCTCGAATTCGACGGCCCGCTCAAGGGATGGCAGACGTGGGACTACGAGCCCTCGGGAACCGGCACCCGGGTCACCGCGGAAATCGAGTACAACGTCCCGGGCGCGGCGATCGGGAAGTTCGCCGACCGGGTGCTGGTGGAACGGCTGCAGGAGCGCGCCAGGGAACAGACCCTGGCAAACCTCAAGCTGATGGCCGAGACGGGGAAGGGCTAGGAGTCCAGCGGCACGTTGTCGATCAGGCGGACCGGACCGACCTTGGCCGCGATGAGAACCAGTCCTTCGCCGCGGAACGGCGTCTCGCGGCAGTTCTCCGCGAGCGGCTCAAGGGTGCGCGGGTCCACGACGTCGAAGTAGTCCAGCTCCACGAGGGGCTGGGATTCCACGAGCGCCCGGGCGGAGTCCAGGTCCAGGGGTTCGTGGGCGTTGGCGCGTTCCTCGACCAGCCGCAGCGCCCGGGAGAGCACCAGGGCGGCCTCGCGTTCCTCGGCCGAGAGGAAACGGTTCCGGCTGGAGAGCGCGAGCCCGTCCGGGGACCGCACGATCGGCACCGGGATGATCTCCACCGGGAAGTTCAGGTCCGCCACCATTCGCTGGACCAGGGTCAGCTGCTGGGCGTCCTTTTGGCCGAAATAGGCGCGGTAGGCGACCTGTCCCAAGGCGGGCAGGCCGTAGTGCAGCAGCTTCGCCACCACCGTCAGGGCGCCGTCGAAGTGCCCGGGCCGGGAGGCTCCCTCCCACTTGTCGGCCAGCACACCGGCAGTGATCCGCACCAGGGGTTCGCCGCCGGGATACACCTCCTCCACCGCCGGCGCGAAGGCGAGGTCTACTCCTTCGGCCTCGAGCAGGGCCAAATCCGCCTCAAGCGTCCGCGGGTAGCGGTCAAGGTCCACCGCCTCGCCGAACTGCAGCGGATTGACGAAGATGCTGGCCACCACGACGTCGTTTTCCGCGACGGCGGTGCGTGCGAGCCGGGCATGTCCCTCGTGCAGGGCGCCCATCGTGGGCACGAGCCCCTGCGAGGTGCCGCGCTTTTCGGTGAGCAGCCGCGCGCTTTCAGTGCGCAGCTGCGCAGCCGTGGTCACCAACTGGATTGCCATCTCAGGGTCCTTCCTCAGGAATCGGGCCGCCGGCGTCGGGGGCCTCGAGCGCCTGCCTGATGCCGTCGATTTGCTCCGGCTTCAACAGCCCGCGGCTACCCGCACGGCGGGCCGTTGCCCGGGCCATGGCCAGGTACGCCTCAAGAATATCGCCGCCGGAGCCGCCGTCGAGTTCGCGCAGCGCCTCCGAGTGCGCGGCGACAGTCCCCACATCCCCGCGCGCCACCGGACCGGTCAGCGCCGACTCTCCCGAGGCGAGGGCGTTTTCCAGGCTGGCGCGCAGCAGGGGGCCCAGCATGCGTTCCGGGGCTTCGACGCCCACTTCGCGCAGCAGCTGGGAGGCTTGCGCCACGAGCGTGACCAAATGGTTTGAGCCGTGCGCCAGGGCCGCGTGGTACAGCGTGCGGTCAGCTTCGGCGATCGCGACCGGCTCCGCGCCCATCTCCACCACGAGGGCCTGCGCGATCGGCAGCATGGCCGGGTCGGCCGTCACGCCGAAGCTGCAGTCCAGCAGCCGGGTCAGGTCAAGGCTCATGCCGGTGAAGGTCATGGCGGGGTGCAGCGCCAGCGGGATGGCCCCCGCGGCGCGGACCGGGCGCAGGATCCCGACGCCGAATCGCCCGGAGGTTTGGGCAACGAGCTGCCCGGGCTGCCAGGCGCCGAGTTTCGCGAGCCCTTCCACGAGCGGACCGAGGGCGTCGTCCGGGACCGCCAGCAGTACCAGTTCGGCGCGTTCCACGATGTCCTGCACCTCGAGGATGGGAACGCCGGGCAGCAGGGTTTCGGCGCGCTCCCGGCTCGCGTCCGAGACGGCGGAGACCCCGACGACGGCGTGCTCGGCGGCGCGCAACGCCGCCCCCAGGACGGCCCCCACCTTGCCGGCTCCGATGATTCCGACGCCGAGGCGTCCTGGCTTAGCCATGCTGCGGACCTTCCTTTGGTGCGTGTACGAGGTGCTCTACCGGGGCGAGCCAGTGTTCGCTGGTCTGCCGTTTCCGCGCGGTCCGGGCGCGGGCCGCCTGCGCATCCAGCAAGGCCCGGCCTTCGTCCAGGCCGGCCTGGATCAGCCGCGGCGCGACCGGCCCCGCGGTGGTGTGCAGGACCAGGTCCGCCACCCGGAAGCGCCGGGCAAGCGGGCCCTGCTGCAGCGCGATCGACTGGGTGCGCTGGTGCGGGACCAGGATGAGGTGGCGCCACCAGCGGCCGGAGCGGATCAGCAACGCGGTGTCCGTGGCGGTGAAGCCGTTGCGCCGCCAGCCCAGCGGGGCCAGCAGGCGGGCCCGCCTCGGCGTGGTGACGAAGCCGCCGTCGTACGGAGCGGCGTCGTCCGTGCCGTCCGGAGCCGCGGAACGACCGGCGCCGCCGGCGGGCGCCAGCCCGTTCAACCCCGCGGTGAAGACGCGCCCGGGGTCCGGGGTGCCGGGGTCGGGCAGGACCAGCGACAGCATGGTGAACACCTCCGCCAGCGTTCCGACGGGCAGCAGGGTGGTCCGGGCGGAGGCCTCGCCGTTGCTGCCGGCGGTGCCGTAGCCGGCCACGTTGACCTGCATCCGGTACCAGCCGAAGACCCGCCAGAGCGGCGGCTGGCTGACGCGCACGGCCTGGATCCGCCCGGGCGGCAGGGTCTGGGCCTGGGTGTCCAGCAGGCCGTAGCGGAGCCGGATACCGTCCGGGGAAATGGCGGCGGTGAAGTTGAAGCCCTTGTTGAAGGAGTTCCAGTACGCCGCGGCCAGGCCCAGGCCGGCCGGGACCAGATAGAAGTAGAAGCTGCGGTTCTCGGTGAGGGCGGAGAGCAGCACCGAGGCCACGGCGCCGAGGACGATGACGACGCTTTGCTCGCTCAGCACCAGCGACCCGACCAGCCGCGGCGGCGGCACGGTGAGTACGGCATGTTCCGGCGCCTCCTCGGCGACGGCCGCCCGCTGCCCCGGATCCTGCCCCGCCGTTACCGGCGCCGGCGTCCCGCCTCCGGCGCCGGAGGCACGGGCAAGGATGGTCGCGCGGAGCTGGCGGGCCTCGGCCAGGGGCAGGTAGGCCAGGTGCACCGCGGACTGGCCGGCGTCGGCGACCTCGAACCTGAGCTCGGCGAGCCCGAAAATCCGCGCCAGCAGGGGCTGCACGACGTCGATTGCCTGGACCCGGTCCAGCCGGGCCTGGCGCTGCTGCTTGAACAGGAACCCGGTGTTGACCCGCACGTACCCGTCAGCCACCTGGTACCGGGTGAAGTACCAGCTCAGCACGAAGCCGAGCACGGTCAGCAGCAGCACCGTGCCGCCGCCAAGCAGCAGCCATGGCGCCCGTCCGGCGAGCCGATCGTCAATGACGGGTCCGCCCTGGAGCAGGCGTTCAAAGGCATCGCGGCCAAAGAAGAAGAACATCGCGGCCAGCGCCACCCAGCCCCGAACGAACGGCGATGCCGGATGCACGCGCCGCCAGCTGTCCCCGGCGGCCGTCACAGCCCGGCCAGGCGGGCCTCGCCGCGGGCGGACAGCTGTTCGCGGAGCCTCGCCCCCTCCTCCGCGGGCAGGCCGGGGATCTCCGCGCTGGTGCCGGCCGAGGCGGTGTGAAGCTTCAGGGTGCACAGGCCGAGGCCGCGCTCCACCGGGCCGGCCCCGATGTCCACGTACTGCATCCGCCCGTACGGGACCACCAGGACGCGCTGGAAGAAGATGCCACGGCGGATCAGCAGGTCGTCCTCGCGTTCGGCGTAACCGATGGACCGCACCTGTCGCGGGATGAGCACGAGCCGCCACAGGGCCAGCAGGAAGGCTGCGGCGGGCACGGCGGCGGCGATCCACAGCGGCGGCCAGCCCCACGCGCCGTTCAGGACCAGCACGAGGGGCAGGGACAGGACCGCGACGGCGGCCAGGTTGGCCAGCGCCCAGCCCACCAGCCGCACGGTCACGTACCGGGGAGACACCCGCCGCCAGACCAGCCCGGGCGGGTCAATCGCCTCGGTATGCATATTCGCCTTCAGCCTTGGGCTTGCCGCGCTTGCCCTGCAGTCCGGGGCTCCCCTCGGCGTCGCCGTCCTCGGGAGGAATCCGGCAGAAGCGCTCCACCACCAGGCCTACCACCACCATCACGAGGCCGCCGCCGGCCATGGACAGCGTCTCCCAGGTGATGGACTGACCGCTGCGCACGGACCATAGCCTCAGCTGGTCCAGGAAAATTCCGGCGTGCCAGCCCAGCAGCACGGTCCCGGTGTAGGCGCAGGCCTGGGCCAGGACCAGGGTCCACGCGGCCAGGATCGGGTTGAGCATTCTCTTCTTCTTGCCGTTGCGCCAGCGCAGCACACGGACGCCAAGGATCAGGGTGAGGGCCACGATCACGCCCATGGTGAGCAGGCCGGTCAGCGGCAGCACCGGGGTCTCGAGGCTGTAGCGTCCGGAAATCAGGGCGGCAAGCCAGCCCAGGACGGCGAGCGCGACAGCAATGACGAGGAGCAGGAGCGGACTGACCGGCTTCATGGGGCCTCCACCGGCGCGGCTCCAGCCGCGCCCTTGAGGTCTTCGAAGCCGTCGAACGGCGCGAGGTCCGGGAAGTCGGCGGCCTTGGCGGCGAGGTCGCCCACCCGTTCGCCGTTGAGCTCGGCCGCGGGGTCGATCAGGGACCAGGGGTAGAGCACGAAGGCACGCTCCGCGGCGCGCGGATGCGGAAGCGTCAGGTCCGGGTCGGAGCTCACCAGGTCGCCGTAGGTGATGATGTCCACGTCGAGGGTGCGCGGACCCCAGCGGACTTCACGGACCCGCAGGTGCTTTTGTTCCACCGCGTGGCAGTGCCGCAGCAGTTCCTCCGGGGACAGCGAGGTTTCCACGGCGATGACCATGTTCAGGAAGCCCGGCTGGTCCGGCGGTCCGCCTACGGCCTTGGTCTGCACGATCGGCGAGATGGCCAGCAGCCGCACCTCCGGCGGGTCGACGAGGTCGGCGACGGCGGCGGAGAGCGTGTCGTTGCGCTCC
The DNA here is from genome assembly GCF_056394105.1 of Arthrobacter sp. 10T419. Taxonomy (NCBI): domain Bacteria; kingdom Bacillati; phylum Actinomycetota; class Actinomycetes; order Micrococcales; family Micrococcaceae; genus Arthrobacter; species Arthrobacter sp. 10T419. The sequence continues at coordinate 282,005 of NZ_JBFTHF010000003.1, forward strand.
CCCAGGTTGCTGCCGAGCGCGATCACGGCGCGGGTGTAGGGCGCTGCGTGGGGGCTCATGGCCGGTCCCGGTGGACGCTGACGGACACATCGCCGAACTCGACCTCGATCGGGGCCTTGGGCTTGTGCACGGTGATGTCGACGGCGGCCACCGGGAAGCGCAGCAGCAGGTCGTCGGCGATCCGCACCGCGAGGGCCTCGATCAGGTTCAGCGGCGCGCCGGTGATCCAGCCGCGGATGCACTCGGCCACTTCGCCGTAATGCGCGGTGTCCCGCACGTCGTCACTGGCGGCGGCCTGGCTGAAGTCGAGGTGCAGCACGGCGTCGACGACAAACGGCTGGCCGTCCCGGCGTTCGAAATCAAACACTCCGTGATGCCCGACGGCGGTAACGCCGCTTAGCGTGATCCGGTCCATGGGGCGGCCGTCTCAGCCGTTGCCGGGCACGGCCGGCGCCGATCCGGTGCGCGGACCCGGGGCGATCCGGGCGGCGACCTTGACGGCGTCGAGGCTGGGGCCGACGTCGTGCACGCGGACCGCCCAGGCGCCGCGGAAGGCGCTGATGGCGGTGACGGCGGCGGTGGCGGCATCCCGATCCTGGGGCGGGGCGGCCTTTCCGGCGACGGTCAGGAGGCTGCCCAGGAACCGTTTCCGGGACGCGGCGACCAGGACTTTGTGGCCCATGGCCTGCAGGACGTCGAGGTTCTGCAGGAGTTCCCAGTTCTGCGCCTCGTTCTTGGCGAAGCCCAGGCCGGGGTCCAGGATGATTTGCTCCGGCGAGGCGCCGGCGGCGTACAGTTTGTCGCGCACGCCGGCGAGCTCGGCGGCGACCTCCCGGGCCACGTTGCCGTAGTCGGTCAGCGAGTCCATGGTGCTCGCGTCGCCGCGGCGGTGGGTGAGGATGTAGGGCGCCTTGCTCCGGGCCACCAGCTCAACCATCTCCGGCTCGATCGTGAGGCCGGAGACGTCGTTGATGATCGTGGCGCCGGCCGCCAGCGCGGCCTCGGCGGTGGCGGCGTGCGTGGTGTCGATGCTGACCAGGGCGCCGGCCTTGACCAGCGCCTCGATCACGGGCAGTACCCGCCGCTTTTCCTCCTCGACGCTGACCTCCGCGGCACCGGGGCGGGTGGATTCCCCGCCGACGTCGATGATGTCTGCGCCGGCGTAGTACATCCGCAGGCCGGCGGCGACCGCGGTGTCCGCCGTCGCGTGCCGGCCGCCGTCGCTGAACGAATCCGGGGTGACGTTCAGGATCCCCATCACGAGCGTGCGGTCCGTCGGCAGGTCCTTGAAACTCGCAGCCGGGCGCGGCTTGCGCAGCACGGGCAGCGGCGAGGTGGCAGGTCCTGTTCCAGGGGCTGCGGCTAGGGAATCCATAGTCTGTTTTTGTTACCTTCCAAGGATGAGGCTCATGGCTTCGGCGCGGGTGGCCGGGTCATGCAGTTGCCCGCGGACCGCGCTGGTGACGGTTTTCGCGCCGGGCTTGCGGATGCCGCGCATCGACATGCAAAGGTGTTCGCATTCGACGACGACGATCGCGCCGCGCGGCTTGAGGTGGGTGACGAGGGCTTCGACGATCTGCGTGGTCAGCCGCTCCTGCACCTGCGGGCGGCGGGCGAACATGTCCACCAGCCGGGCCAGCTTGCTCAGGCCGGTGACCTTGCCGTCGTGCGAGGGGATGTAACCGACGTGGGCCACCCCGTGGAACGGCACGAGGTGGTGCTCGCAGGTTGAGTAGAACGGGATGTCCTTGACCAGTACCAGTTCTTCGTGGTCCAGGTCGAAGGTGGTGGCGAGGATTTCCGCCGGGTCGTGGTGCAGGCCGGCAAACATCTCCGCGTAGGCCTTGGCGACCCGTTTGGGGGTGTCCAGCAGTCCGCTGCGGTCCGGGTCCTCGCCGATGGCGATCAGGATCTCGCGCACCGCCGCCTGGATCCGCGGGCGGTCCACCTTGGTTCCGGGATGGCCCGCGGCCTCCGCCGGCTCTCCCGTGGGGAGGGAACCGGCGGTGGCGGGAACGTCGTCGTCGTCGAAGTAGGAAGTCACAGAAGAAGCCTAGCCGGGATGGACGTCGGGCCCGAGATCCGTGACGCCGTCCTGGAAGGACTCCTGTCCGGGCACGCCCTGGGCGTGCGGCGGCAGGGTGTCGAGCGGCTCCTCGAGCCGGGCTTCCTTGGCTTCTTCCTGGGCTTCGCGCTCGGCCTTTTCACGGCGGGACTCCACCGGGCCGACGGCCTGGATCGGCCGGCTCTCCTTGGAGAGCCAGATCTCGCGGAAATCGCGCTTGCGGATATTCGTGAAGACCTGGGCGATCTCGCTCTGGTTCAGGGTTTCCCGTTCCAGCAGTTCCAGCGCGAGCTGGTCCAGGACGTCGCGGTTCTCGGTCAGGATCGCGTAGGCCTCGTCGTGCGCGCCCTCGATCAGGCGGCGCACTTCCTCGTCCACGACGTAGGCGATCTGGTCCGAGTAGTTGCGCTCATGGCCGGCGTCGCGGCCCAGGAACGGCTCGCCGCCGCCCTGTCCGAGGCGCACGGCGCCGACGCGTTCACTCATGCCGAACTCGGTGACCATCTTGCGCGCGATTCCGGTGGCCTTTTCGATGTCGTTCGAGGCACCGGTGGAGGGGTCGTGGAAGACGAGTTCCTCGGCCACCCGGCCGCCCATGGCGTAGGCCATCTGGTCCAGCAGTTCGTTGCGGGTCACGGAGTACTTGTCGTTCTCCGGAACCACCATGGTGTAGCCCAGGGCGCGGCCGCGCGGCAGGATGGTGATCTTGGTGACCGGGGCAGAGTTGCGCAGTGCCGCCGCCACCAGGGCGTGGCCGCCCTCGTGGTACGCGGTGACCTTGCGCTCGTGTTCCTTCATGACCCGGCTGCGCTTCTGCGGACCGGCCATCACCCGGTCGATTGCCTCGTCGAGCGCGCGGTCATCGATCAGGTTGGCATTGGAGCGGGCCGTCAGCAGCGCGGCTTCGTTGAGCACGTTCGCGAGGTCCGCGCCGGTGTAGCCGGGGGTTTTCTTCGCGACGGCCTTGAGGTCGACGCCGGGAGCCATCGGCTTGCCCTTCGCGTGCACCTTCAGGATCTGGTCGCGGCCGATCAGGTCCGGGGCCTCGACCGAAATCTGGCGGTCGAAGCGGCCCGGCCGGAGCAGGGCCGGGTCGAGCACGTCGGGGCGGTTGGTGGCCGCGATCAGGATGACGTTGGTCTTGACGTCGAAGCCGTCCATTTCAACCAGCAGCTGGTTGAGGGTCTGCTCGCGCTCGTCGTTGCCGCCGCCGATGCCGGCGCCGCGGTGCCGGCCGACGGCGTCGATCTCGTCCACGAAGATGATGGCCGGCGCGTTGGCCTTGGCCTGTTCGAACAGGTCGCGGACGCGGGAGGCGCCGACGCCGACGAACATTTCAACGAAGTCGGAACCGGAGATGGAGAAGAAGGGAACGCCGGCCTCGCCGGCGACCGCGCGGGCCAGGAGGGTCTTGCCGGTACCGGGAGGGCCGTACAGCAGCACGCCCTTGGGGATCTTGGCGCCCACGGCCTGGAACTTGGCGGGTTCCTGGAGGAATTCCTTGATCTCTTCGAGTTCCTCGACGGCTTCGTCGGCGCCGGCGACGTCGCTGAAGGTCACCTGCGGCATGTCCTTGTTGACCATCTTGGCTTTGGACTTGCCGAACTGCATGACCTTGGAGCCGCCGCCCTGCATCCGGGAGAGCAGGAACCAGAAGAGCACACCCAGCAGCAGCACCGGGACCAGCAGGGAGAACAGGCCGGAGAACCAGTTGCTTTCGACCGGCTGGTCGGTGAAGCCGCTCGGCGGCTTGGCAGCCGTTACGGCCTTGACGACGTCCGCCGCGCGGGCGTTGACGTAGTAGAACTGGACGTTCTTGCCCTTGTCCTGGCCGTCAATCTGGATGTCGTTTTTCAGGACCAGGTCCACGCGGTTCTCGGCGTCGAAAATCTTGGCCTGCTCGACCTTGTCGCTGTCGGCCAGCAGGGCCAGGCCCCGGTCCGTGTCGATCCGGACGGAGCCGCCCGGGGCCAGGGTGGCAAAGGCCAGCAGGAGCATGCCGATAACAACGACAATCCAGATGCCCGGGCCCTTGAAGAAACTCTTAGCTTTCATCTGATCGGGGGCTGGCCCCGTCCCTCCTGGTAGTGCTGCACGGCGACCGATCTGCGCGCGTGTGGTGCTGCGTCAGGTTATAGCTATACACCGTCGCAGTAACTCACGCACGGTCAGGGCTAAAAGTTCCCTGTCGGCGTAGCGGGGGCCTGTGCGGGGGCAGCCCAGGCACAGCGTCGAGCCGGAGGGAAGCTGCCGGTGCGGTCTCCGGGTTACTCGTAGACGTGCGGCGCCAGGGTGCCGACGAAGTCCAGGTTGCGGTACTTCTCGGCGTAGTCCAGGCCGTAGCCGACGACGAATTCGTTGGGGATGTCATAGCCGACGTACTTGACGTCGATCTGGACCTTGGCGGCGGTGGGCTTGCGGAACGCGGTGCAGATCTCCACCGAGGCGGGGCCGCGGGACTCCAGGTTGGTCTTCAGCCAGGAAAGCGTGAGGCCGGAGTCGATGATGTCTTCGACGATCAGGACGTCCTTGCCCATCAGGTCGGTGTCGAGGTCCTTGAGGATGCGGACCACGCCGGAGGACTGCGTGCCGGAGCCGTAGGAGGAGACGGCCATCCAGTCCATCGAGACGTGGCTGTGCAGCGCACGGGCCAGGTCGGCCATGACCATGACCGCACCCTTGAGCACACCAACGATCAGCAGATCGCGGCCTTCGTAGTCCTTGTCGATCTGGGCAGCGAGTTCAGTGATCCGGGTCTGGATCTGCTCCTTGGAGTAGAGAACGTGCTTGAGGTCTGCCTGGACGTCGTTTGAATCCACCAATGGCTCCTGTGTAGATGCGGGTGCGACTATTCTTGGGGCGGTTTTTGAGGCCGGAATACAAGCTTCCCACAGCGGGCGCCCTCACGGGGAACGCCGGCGGGGGCGGACTGCCCGGCCGCGAGCAGCTGGGCGAGGGAGAGCCGGTAGACGCTCACGCCGCCGGGAAGCTCCACGGGTCCCGCGGAGCCCTGCCGGCGAAGCAGCGCTTCGGCGGCCAGCAGCCGCTGGTAGCTGGGCTGTTGACCCCCGACGGCGGCGGCGGCCTTGGCGATCACCCGGAACCTGACGGCCGGCGCCAGTTCGCGGAGCGCGGCCTCTGGCAGGCTGAGCTCGGTCCCGGAGCGCTCCTGCAGGCGGCCAAAGGTGTCGTTGGCCACATCCTCGAGGTAGTCGGCGTCGAGCTGCAGGATCGCCGCCGTCCGGGCCAGCGACTCGGCCACCCCCGGGCCAAGCTTCTCCTCCAGCATCGGCAGCACCTCCACCCGGGTCCGGGACCGGGCGAAGGCGGGGTCCTCGTTGCTCGGGTCGTGCCACGGGTCCAGGCCTTCGACGGCGCAGATTTCCAGGGTGTCGGCCCGTCGCAGGCCCAGGAACGGCCGCAGCAGGCGGCCGCGGACCGGCCGCATCCCGGCGAGCGAGCGGGTGCCGGAACCGCGCGCCAGTCCCAGCAGGACCTGTTCGGCCTGGTCATCCAAGGTATGGCCCAGCAGGACCGCCGCGGCGCCGGTATCGTCGGCGGCGGCCTCGAGGGCGGCGTGCCTGGCGTCCCGCGCGGCGGCCTCCGGGCCCATCCCGGCGGGGGCGACGTCAACGGTCCTGACCTGCACGGGGGCGAGTCCCAGCTCCCGCAGCGCCGCCGCTGTCGCCGCGGCCACCTCCGCGGAACCGGGCTGAAGCTGGTGGTCCACGACGACGGCGCCGACGGAGATCGGGTGGCCGTCAACGTGGCCGCGGCGGGCGAAGTAGGCCGCGACGGCGGCAAGCGCCAGCGAATCCGGACCGCCGCTGCACGCCACAAGCACCCGCTCGGGGTAGCCGGCGTCGGCCAGGGCGTCCTGCAGCATCTTGCGCGCCTTGCCGACGACGGGCGCCAGCCGGCCGGGCCGTCGTCGTCCGCGGGAAGCCGCCGGGAGATCCGGGTGGGTTGGGGCCGGCACCTGGACTAGAGCCCCATCCGCTCGAGCCACAGCTTGGAGTCGTGGATTTCGGGCTCGGTGGGAAGGTGGTCGGCGGACTCCCAGACCTTGTTGAAGCCCTGCATTCCGGCGGCGTCCACCACTTCACGGACGAACTTCGAACCGTCGCTGTACTGCCGCATCTTCGCGTCCAGCCCGAGCAGGCTGCGGATGAACTTCTCGATGGCGCCGCGGTCCGTGCCGCGGGCGTTGAAGCGCTGCCGGATGGTCTTGACCGAGGGGACGATGCTGGCGTCCACCGCATCCATGACCACGTTGGCGTGGCCTTCCAGCAGGCTCATGACGGCGGTCAGGTGCGAGATCGCCGCCCGTTCCGCCGGGTCCTGCAGGAGGTCCAGGATTGCCCCGCGGCCGGGGGCGGCGCCCGAGCCGGCCCGGTCCTTGAGGGCCTTCGCGGCCGCCGCGGCACGTTCCATGATCGAGTCGACGTTGCCCAGCAGGTGTTCACTGAGGTCCTCGATTTGTTCCAGCATGTGGTGGCGCAGCCAGGGTGCGGCCGCGAACTGCACGCGGTGGGTCTGTTCGTGCAGGCACACCCAGAGCCGGAAATCCTCGGGCGCGACGTTGAGCTCGCGCTCCACGGAGATGATGTTGGGCGCCACCAGCAGCAGCCGGCCCGCGGCGGGGGCGGTGGAATTCTCGGCCAGCGCCGAGAACGGGTCGTACTGGCCGAGGACCTTGCTGGAGAGGAACGCCAGGATCGCGCCCAGCTGGCTGCCGGTGATCGCGCCGCCGACGCTCGCGGCGCCCGGGCTGACGGTCCCGCGCCGGCTTTCGAGCATCTTCTCGATGGCGGGCTGCAGCATCGCGGCGAAGCTCTGTGTGTTCGCCTTGGCCCACGAGGCGCGGTCCACCACCAGGACGGAGGAGTCCCGCAGGTCGCGGGCGGCCTCGAGGCCCGTGATGTCGTGCACGTGCGGAACGGAGATGTCCGCCATCAGGCGCAGGTTCTCGACGGCGGCGCCGATCTCCGCGGACCCGAGCGAGGGACCGGCCGGGGTGAGGCGCGCGGCCGTGGACGCGGCGAGCTCCCAGTTGATCAGGGCCTGGGCTGGTGTTTGGCCTGGTGCCTGGGCAGATGTCTCGCGCGAAGAGGACTCCATAGCCCCATCAGATCACAGCGGAGCGGGGAAGCGCCTTAAATTCGTCGGGCGGCGAACGGGCAGCCGGGACCTGCCGGTTAGATGGTTCCCCGCGGGTTAGGCGTTTCGAGTCGTCGAGTGCGCAGCGAACCGTCGAAACGGCGCGGCCTCAGCGGCAGCCGCAGGCGGCCAGGACCGAGGCTGTCCGGTCCAGGGCGGCCTTGTTGCCGGCCGCGCCGGGCGTCAGGCCGTTGCCGATGAAGGAGAAGACCAGCAGCCGGCCGTCGGCGTCCACGACGTAGCCGCTGAGTGCGATCACCGTGTTGAGCGTTCCGGTCTTGGCGCGGACCAGGCCCGCACCCCGGGAGGTGCTGGTATCCATGTACCGGCTGCCGAGTGTTCCGGTCAGCCCGGCCACGGGAAACCCGGCCAGGGCGGAGCGGAGGCGGGTGTCTGTGCCGGTGGTCATGGCACGGATCACGGCGGAGAGTTGCCGCGCCGAGACCTTGTTCTCCAGGGTCAGCCCGGCCAGGTCGGCGGCCCGGAGGGTGCCCGAAGGGATGTTCAGCTCCTCGAGCTGCTGCAGTACGGCGGCGACGGCGCCGTCGTTGCTGGCGGGTTTGCCGCTTGCCACCGCCACCATCCGGCCCATGACCTCGGTGAGGTAGTTGTCCGAGGTACGCAGCATCAGGTCCACCTGCTGGCTGACGGTGGCAGACTGGACTTCGGCGAGGAGCTTGCCTGACTGTCCGCCGGCGTCCGCGGCGGGCTTCCGCCCGGCCGGCAGCCTTGCGACGTCGGGCGCCACGGTGAGTCCCGCGGCGGCGCCGGCGGCCGAGAGCCGGTCCGCGAATGCCTCGGCGGCCGTCATGGCGGCGTCGCGGGGGCGGGGTCCGGTGGTGACGGCGGGGTCGAAGCGGGCCGAGTTCAGGGCCAGCGGAAACAGCGGCGCCACTTCGCCGGCCGCCACGTCGTCCGGGCTCCAGGCCCGGCTCAGGGGCGGTCCGCTGAAGAGGGAATCGTCCAGCAGGACGGTCACCGGACCGGCCACGCCGGCCTTCTGCAGCGCACGGACCGTGGACTGCGCGAGGGTGGCGAGCCCGGCGTGCCCCAGGACGGCATCCGGTGCGGACTCCCTTGCACCCAGCAGCACGTCTCCGCCGCCGGTCAGGACGACCGTGCCCGGCGTGGGTCCGGCCACCACCCTGGTGCTGAAGCGCCGGTCCGGGCCGAGGGTGCGCAGCGCGGCGGCGGCGGTGAGGAGCTTGATGTTGGAAGCGGGGGCGCGGACCTCGTCGGCGGCCCGGTCGAAGAGCACCTTCCCGGTGAGGGCATCCTGGACCAGGCCGCTGAAGGACCCGGCGCCGTCGGTCTTCAGCGTGGCGGTGAGCTGGGCGGCAACGGTGGCGGCATCCGGCACCGGCGCATCGGCGCTGAGCGGCCGCATCCCTCCGGCGGTTCCCGAGCCGCCGTCGGGAGCGCTGAGGGTGGCGGGCATCTGCTGCCACGGGCCCGCCGCTGCAGGTTCCGGGGGAAGGGCTGGGCCGCGGAATCCGGGACTGACCACCAGGCCCGCGGGGACGGCGAGCGCCATGACCAGGAGGGTCAGGAGCAGCATCGGGACGATCCGCCCGAACCTTCCGGGCGCCGGAGCCGTACCCTCACGGCTCGTTGTGCGTTTCATGCTGCTGCTGGTCCTTTAGTCCCGAAATGTCCCCACTAGTTCCTGAAACCAGGGCCTGTCGCTATATCCTCAATAATAGTCGGCGGCACCGGCACTGCTTTTTCTGCACGCCACGTGTGCCGCGCACCCCCTGAATCCGTCGAGGAGCATTCCATGAAGCATGACGTGACCATCGAGATCCCCAAGGGATCGCGCGTCAAGTACGAAGTCGACCACGAGACCGGCCGCGTCCGCCTGGACCGCGTCCTGTTCACCTCCATGCAGTACCCCACGCACTACGGCTTCTTCGAGAACACCCTGGGCGAGGACGGCGACCCGCTGGACGCACTGGTGCTCCTGCAGGACTTCGATCTGCACCCCGGCGTGATCGTCGAGTCCCGCCCGATCGGCGTCTTCAACATGACCGACGACGGCGGCGGGGACGCCAAGGTCCTCTGCGTGCCGGCCGATCCGCGCTTCGACCACATCAACGAGATCAGCGACGTCAGCGAATTCCTGATCAAGGAAATCGAGCACTTCTTCACCCGGTACAAGGACCTGGAGCCCGGCAAGTGGGTCAAGGCCGAGGGCTGGGGCGATCGCGCCGCGGCCGAGGCCGAACTCGAAGCGTCGATCAAGCGCTTCGTCCCGCACACGCACTAACGCCTCCGCAGCACCAACGCGGGGTCACTTACCGCCGATCCGGCCGACGGATATGGGCGGTAAGTGACCCCGCGTTGCTGTTTAAGCGCAGATGACCGCTGGCAGCCGTGGGTCAGGAAAGTGTGAAATCGTTGGTTCATGCATGAACCAACCTTTAGCCCGCCCTGCGGCCCGGTCTCCGGGTGGCGGGACGGCGACGTGGTGCGTGCCACGGGTATTCCGTACGCCACCGCGGCGCGTTTCCAGCCCCCGGCGGGTGCGCCCGACTGGAGCGAAACCCTCGCGGCCACGAACCTCTCCCCCGCCTGCCCGCAGGCGCCGGTCCCGTTCTTGGACGACATTCTTGGCACCCGCTACGGCGAACTCCCCGGCAGCGAGGACTGCCAGCGGCTCTCGATCACCATGCCGAAGGACCTGCGCGACGGCGAACGCGTGCCGGTCATGGTGTGGCTGCACGGCGGCTCCTACACCTCCGGTTCCGGCGACCTGGCAATCTTCGACCCCAAGGCGCTCGTCGCCGAAAACCGCGTCATCGTGGTCTCCGTGACGTACCGCCTGGGCCTGTTCGGTTACCTGGCCACCGGCACCGGCCGGCCCGCCAACCTCGGCCTGCTGGACCAGCTCGAGGCGTTCCGCTGGGTGCAGCGCAACATCGGCGCCTTCGGCGGCGACCCGGGCAAGGTCACGGCTTTCGGTCAATCTGCCGGAGGCGACGCCGTCGCCCACCTGATGGCGACGCCGGAGGCCCCCACCCTGTTCCAACGCGCCATCATCCAGAGCGCGCCGCTGGGCATTACCCGCGGCCGGGACAAGATGAGCCGCGCCATGGGCATCGCCGCGGAGGCCGTCAACGAAGACACCCCCGCGATGGAAGTCGTGGAGATCGAGGGGCACGTGTCGCAGGTGGCCCGGAAGTACGGGCTGATCGCGGCCATGCCCTTCGGCACCCAGTACGGGCATGCGCCCCTGCCGCCGGAGTCCGGCATTGAGGCCGCTTGGAACGCCACGGCACCCGGGATCGAGGTCCTGATCGGGCACACGTCCGAGGAAGCCCGGATGTTCCTGCCGCGCAACCGGGCGGTCAGCCGCCTGGCCAAGGTCCCCGTGCTCGGGCCCGCCGTCGTCAAGGCCATCAACTGGGCAGTGACCGAGGCGGTGTACGGCCGTTCCGCCAGGCGGTTCGCCCGCCGCCACACCCGGGCGGGCGGCACGGCCTACCGCTACGTGCTGTCCTGGGCCGCGCCGGGGAACTTCTACGGGGCGGCACACACCGTGGACCTGCCGCTGCTGTTCGGCGACCGGCGGACCTGGGAAGGTGTGGGGCTGGTCGCCGGAGCCAGCTGGGAGGAAATCAACGCCCAGGGCCGGGCCCTGCGTGCCGTGTGGGCCCGCTTTGCCTCGGGAAAGGGTCTGGAGAGCCGCGGCGGGATCCCCGGCGCGTTCCGGTACCGCGCTCTTTGAGCCACAGGAAAGGTTGATGCCATGTCCACCTCGCTGAGCCCCCGGGCGGGCAGCGGATGTTGACCCTCGGCGTCGACCTCGCGGCGGCCACGAAGAAGACGGCGGCCGCCGTCGTCGAATGGAACAATGGCACCGCCCGCCTGGCGCACCTGGCGCTCGACGTCGACGACGACGAAATCGTCCGGCTCTTTGGCGCTTCGGATCTGGCCGGGATCGACTGCCCCGTGGGCTGGCCGGACGCCTTCCTGCCCTTCATTGCCGGGCACCTGGCCGGGGATCCGCACCCCGTGCTTGACCACGACGGAATCGAAGGCCGCCGGCTGCTGGCCTACCGGGACACCGACCGCTTCGTCACCGCCCGGACCGGGTTGATCCCGCTCAGCGTCTCAGCCGACCGGCTGGCGCACCCGGCGATGCGCTGCGCCGTCATCCAGGCCAAGATCGCCGTGGAGCACGGTCCCCAGGCGCGGGACGGCAGCGGCCGGCTGGCCGAGGTCTACCCGGCGGCGTCACTGAAGTCCTGGGGCCTGCTGGCCCGCGGCTACAAGGGGCGCGGCGGCGCGGAAACGCAGCGGCTGGGCGATCTCCTCCGCGGGCTCAGGCAGGCCGCCCCGTGGCTGGATCTGACCGGGCACGGGGAGCAGCTGGCCGGTTCGGACGACATGTTCGACGCCGTCATCGCGTCCCTTACCGCGCGGGCCGTGGCCCTCGGCGCGACCATCCGTCCCGACGCCGCGCACGCCCGGGCCGCACGGACCGAGGGCTGGATCCATCTGCCCACCGGCGGGCTGTCCGCACTCACCGGCGGGCCGGCCTAGACCCGCCACCGCGGGGCAGGCTATTCGCCGCCGAGGGTCCAGCCGCTGATCTCCTTCGCGTCCTCGCCGTGCTCCCTGGTGTGGTTGTGGGCCCGGATGCGCCGGTCCTGCAGCGACTGGCGCAGCAGCGAGTGCCGTTCGGCCAGCCCCGGCACCCGGTCAATTGCGTCGATGGCCAGCTGGTAGCGGTCGATCCCGTTGAGCATCGCCATGTCGAACGGCGTCGTCGTGGTGCCTTCCTCCTTGTAGCCGCGCACGTGCAGGCCCTCCTGGTTGGTGCGGCGGTAGGCCAGCCGGTGGATCAGCGAGGGGTAGCCGTGGTACGCGAAAATGATCGGCTTGTCCGCGGTGAAGATGCCGTCAAAGTCCCGGGAGGAGAGGCCGTGCGGGTGTTCGGCGGCGTCCTGGAGCCGCATCAGGTCCACCACGTTCACCACCCGGATCTTCAGCCCGGGTGCCCCTTCCTTGAGCAGTTCGGCCGCCGCGACGGTCTCCACCGTGGGGACGTCCCCCGCGCAGGCCAGGACGACGTCGGGCTCCTCGCCCGGGACCTCGGAACCGGCGAATTCCCAGATTCCCAGGCCGCGCTGGCAGTGGTGCGCGGCGTCGGCCGGTCCCAGCCAGATGGGCGAGGGCTGTTTGCCGCTGACCACGATGTTGACGTAGTCCCGCGAACCGAGGCAGTGCTCCATCACCGAGAGCAGCGTGTTCGCGTCCGGCGGCAGGTAGACCCGGATGACCTCGGACTTCTTATTCACCGCGTGGTCGATGAAGCCCGGATCCTGGTGCGAGAAGCCGTTGTGGTCCTGCTGCCAGACGTGCGAGGAGAGGACGTAGTTCAGCGAGGCGACGGGCTGGCGCCACGGCAGCTCGCGGTGCACCTTGAGCCACTTGGCGTGCTGGTTGAACATCGAATCGACAATGTGGATGAACGCCTCGTAGCAGCTGAACACCCCGTGCCGGCCGGTGAGCAGGTAGCCTTCCAGCCAGCCCTGGCACAGGTGTTCGCTGAGGACTTCCATCACCCGGCCGGCGCGGGCCAGGTGCTCGTCGACGGCCTCGATCCGGTACTGCCAGACCTTGTCCGTGACCTCGTAGACGTCCTGCAGCCGGTTGGACGCGGTCTCGTCCGGGCCGAAGAGCCGGAAGGTCTCCGGGTTGAGCGCTATCACGTCCCGCATCCAGGAGCCGAGGGTGATCATGGCGCTGACCCGCTCCCGGCCCGGCTGGGCGACCTCCACCGCGTGGTCGGCGTAGCCGGGCAGCTTCAGGTCGCGCAGCAGGATGCCGCCGTTGGCATGCGGGGTGGCGCTCATCCGCAGCTCGCCGCCCGGGGCGTTCGCGGCCACCTCCGGCCGGAGCCGCCCGGCGCCGTCGAACAGTTCCTCCGGGCGGTAGGACTCCAGCCACTGCCCGAGCTGGGCCAGGTGCTCGGGATTGGTGCGGACTTCGGCGAGTGGCACCTGGTGGCTGCGCCAGGTGCCTTCCACCTGCAGCCCATCAACCGTCTTCGGCCCGGTCCAGCCCTTGGGCGAGCGCAGCACGATCATCGGCCACGCGGCGGCGGGAGCGTCGTCACCGTTCCAGCCGCCGGCGCGCCGTTCGGCCTGGATGGCCCGTATTTCCGCCAGGCACTCGTCCAGCACCGCGGCAAAATCGCGGTGCGCCGCGGCGGTGTCCTCCGGGTCAGTGACGGTTACGAAGTGCGGCTTGTGGCCGTACCCGCGCAGCAGCTGCTCCAGCTGGGCCTCCGGCATCCGCGCGAGAATCGTCGGGTTGGCGATCTTGTAGCCGTTCAGGTGCAGGATCGGCAGCACGGCCCCGTCCGCCGCCGGGTCCAGGAAGTTGTGGGAGTGCCAGCTCGCGGCCAGCGGCCCGGTCTCCGCCTCGCCGTCGCCGATCACGACGGCGGTGATCAGCCGGGGGTTGTCGAACACCGTGCCGTATGCGTGGGCCAGCGAGTACCCGAGTTCACCGCCCTCGTTGATGGAGCCCGGTGTTTCCGGGGCGGCGTGGCTGGGGATGCCGCCGGGGTAGGAGAACTGCCGGAACAGCTCGGCCAGCCCGTCCTCGTCCGGGCCCACGTTGCTGTAGATCTCCGAGTAGGTGCCCTCCAGCCAGCCGTTCGCCACCACGGCCGGTCCGCCGTGGCCCGGCCCGGCGACGAACAGCATCTCCTGCGAATCCCGGCGGATGACCCGGTTCAGGTGCGCATAGATGAAGTTCAATCCTGGAGTGGTGCCCCAGTGGCCGAGCAGGCGGGACTTGGTATCCCCGGCGCTCAGCGGCTCACGAAGCAACGGATTGGAGCGCAAATAGATCTGGCCTACCGAGAGGTAGTTGGCGGCCCGCCACCACCGGTCCACGAGGTCAAGTTCGTCCCTGCCCGCCGTCTCCGCGGTCCGCTGCCCTGTCCCCTGTTCCAACCCATTACCCACTGATGCACTCCGCCCCGGTCCGTGCCGCCGTCGGCAGCGTCTCCCCCCATCGCAACATCTCCCGGGTCCAGAGACAAGCCCGCCGGGTGTCCCGGCGGGGGCCGCGGCGGGGTTGTTACGTGGCCGGCATCAGGCGCACCCTGCGGGCTTGCCTCCCGTTTGCCACGCGGTAGTGTGGCATCCAGTATGTTCACGCTGACCATCAACCAAACCGACAGCCGGCGCGACGGCGACCGTGTGCCGCAGCTCCTCAAGGACCTGCGGCACATTCCGGCGCGCCTGGATTTCGACCGTTCCGTGGAGGACGAGGTCCAGGGCATCCTGGACTGCCCGCGTCAGGCCGTCGAGGCGGCGCTGATCGCCCTGCGGACGGGGGCCTGGTACGTCGGAATCGGCGTCGGCCCGGTCAACGAACCGCTGCCGAACCAGATCAAGGACGCGTCCGGCCACGGGCTCGTCTACGCCCGCCGCGCCGTGGACCGGCTGAGAAACGGCAAGGAACGCATCCCGGTGGCGGTGGAAGGCCCGTTCGCTGATCTGGCCGCGGAAGCCGAGGCCGTGCTGCGGCTGCTGGGCCACATTGTGCACGACCGGAGCGCCGCCGAGTGGCGGGTGCTGGACCTGCTGACCCCCGGCGTGCGCGGGCAGCAGAAGGCGGTGGCCGAGGAACTCGGCATCACCACGCAGGCCGTCAGCAAGGCCGTGGCCCGGGCGCAGTGGAACGAGGAACACGCGGCCCGGCCCGCCGCCGCCCGGCTGCTGGGCCTGATCCTCGACGTCCGCTAGGGCCGGCGCGCCCGCACCGGCGTCCGCGCCGGTGTCTTAGAGGAGGATGCTGCGCAGCACGTGGGCGGCGCCGTCGTCGTAGACCGAGTGGGTGACCTCGTCGGCGGCGGCGATCACCTCCGCGGGCGCCTGGCCCATCGCCACGCCGCGGCGTGCCCAGGTGAGCATCTCGATGTCGTTGCGGCCGTCGCCGACGGCGACCGTACGGTGCGCCTCGATGCTCAGCCGTCCGCGCAGGTGTTCCAGGGCGCTGGCCTTGGTGACGCCGGCGGCGGCAATGTCCAGCCACGCCGTCCAGCCGACGGAGTAGGTGACGCCGGCGAGGCCCACGTGGCGGATGGCCGCGTTGAATTCCTCTGGCGTGTTCTCCGAACTGAACACCACGACGCGCACGGCGGTGGCCTCCAGCATGGTCTGGAAGTCGACACCGATTGCCTCGACGCCGAAGCTGGCGTCCTGGAAGCGTTCGGTGGAGAGGAAGTTGCCGTTCTCGTCCTCGAGCGCATACTTGGCCGAGGGCAGCCGCTTGCGCAGCGCCCGGAGCGCCGGCCCGGGGTCGAAGGTGGCTTTGTGCAGCACCTCGTAGCCGTCGGCCAGTCCGGAATCCACGCGCAGCGTGACGCCGCCATTGGAGCAGACCGCGTAGCCGCTTTCAATGCCGATGTGCTCGATGATGGGCAGCGTGGCGTTGAGCGAGCGGCCCGTCGCGATCATCACCTCGTGCCCGGCGGCCACCACGGCCTGGGCGGCTTCCCGGACGGGGACGGACATGTGCCCGTCATGGTCGACGAGGGTTCCGTCGACGTCGAGGGCGATCATCATTTTTTCGTTTGCATCTCGCTGGTCATCGTTGCCAGCGACTGAGGCTTCAGTCAATGTAGTCATCCAATAAGTAGAGCAGACACCGCCGACAGCTGCTAGGACGCGCGCCACAGCGGCACGTGAAGCGTCGGTGAACAACTGCCGGCGGCGGGTGGGCTAGAGGACGGGGAAGACCGTCATGCCCCCGAGGTACTTTTGCAGCGCCGCCGGGACGTTGACCGAGCCGTCCGGGTTCTGGTGGTGTTCCAGGATGGCGACGATCCAGCGGGTCGTGGCGAGGGTCCCATTGAGGGTGGCAACCGCGCGGGTGCCCTTGGGGGCGCCCTCCTCGTTCAGCACGCGTTCACGGATGTTGAGCCGGCGCGCCTGGAAGGTGGTGCAGTTGGAGGTGGAGGTCAGCTCGCGGTAGGCGCCCTGGGTGGGGACCCAGGCTTCGCAGTCGAACTTGCGGGCCGCGGAGGTGCCAAGGTCGCCGGCGGCGGTGTCGATCACGCGGTAGGGCAGCTCGCACTTGGCCAGCATTTCCTCTTCCCAGGCCAGCAGGCGGGCATGCTCGGCAGCGGCCTCTTCAACCGTGGTGTAGATGAACATCTCCACCTTGTTGAACTGGTGGACCCGGATGATGCCGCGGGTGTCCTTCCCGTGCGAACCGGCCTCGCGGCGGTAGCAGGAGCTCTGCCCGGCGTAGCGGATCGGACCGCCGGAGAGGTCCAGGATCTCGTCGGCGTGGTAGCCGGCCAGGGCCACCTCCGAGGTCCCCACAAGATAGAGGTCGTCCTCCGCGAGGCGGTAGATCTCGGCGTCGTGCTTGACGTCGAAGCCGGTACCCTGCATGGTTTCGGGCCGCACCAGCGTCGGGGTGATCATGGGCACGAAGCCGGCGTCGATGGCCTGCTCCATGGCCATCTGAAGCAGTGCCATTTCCAGCCGGGCGCCCACACCGCGCAGGAAGTAGAAGCGTGAACCGGAGACCTTGGCCCCGCGCTCCATGTCGATCGCACCGATCAGTTCGCCGATTTCGAGGTGGTCTTTCGGCTCAAAGTCGGGGAATTTGCGGGGCGTCCCCACCGTCTTCACCACAACGTAGTCGTCCTCGCCGCCCGCCGGAACCCCGTCCTCGACCAGGTTGGGAATGCCGCGCAGCAGCTCCTCCTGGGCGGACTGGGCGACGTCGGCCTCGGCCGAGGCTTCCTTGACCGAGGCCGCAAGGACCTTCACCTCGGCGAGCAGGGCCTGCTTTTCCTCGCCCTTTGCCTGCGCCACCTTCTTGCCGAAGGCGTTTTGCTCGGCGCGCAGGTTTTCAAAACGGATCAGCGCCGCGCGCCGGGCCGAATCCGCGGCGATGATCGCGTCCACCACGGATTCATCGGCGCCACGGGCGCGCTGGCTGGCACGGAACTTGTCCGGATTTTCGCTGAGGTCTTTTACGTCGATCACCAGATAAGAGTATCGAATCCGGGGGCCGCCCTTCGGCAGTCCTGCCGCGGCGGACACGCGGGATAGTGTTGGAGCAACATGCGCGACTGGCTGCTCTACCTCGTCATCGCTGGAGCCCTGGTATTTGCCGTCTCCAGCTGGTGGGGTGTGCGCCGGTTGAAGGCCAAGCACACGCGCAGCGCCGTCTGGGAAGAAACGCACAACCCGGGCCTGGTCAGGCAAAAGGTCGCCGTCGTGATGAATCCGATCAAGTCCAGGTCCGCGGAGGCCCGGGTCCTGGTCGAGAGCGCCTGCCTGGCGGCCGGCTGGGAGGCCCCCCGCTTCTTCGAGACCACCGCCGAGGACCCCGGCTTTTCGCAGGCCCGTGCCGCCGTCGAGTACGGGGCCGACGTCGTCCTGGTGGGCGGCGGCGACGGCACCGTCCGCGTGGTGGCGGACGTCCTGGCGCACACGGATATCGCCATGGGCCTCTTGCCGCTGGGCACCGGGAACCTGCTGGCCCGCAACGTCCACCTGGACATCGGGGACCTGCACGGCTGCGTGGAGATTGCGCTGTTCGGACACCAGCGCTTCATCGACACCGCCCGCATGAGGGTGGAGAACGCCCGGACCGGGCAGTCCGCGGACCATGCCTTTTTGGTGATCGCCGGGATGGGCATGGACGCCGAGGTGGTGGGGGACACCAACGACGGGCTCAAGAAGGCGGTGGGCTGGCTCGCCTACACCGAGGCCGGTGTGCGGCACCTTCCCGGGCGCCGCAAGAGGGTCTCCATCGCCCTTGACGACCAGCCGGAGCAGTCCCGGAAGATCCGCAGCGTGCTGTTCGCGAACTGCGGGCTGATCCCCGGCGGAATCGATTTCATCCCGCAGGCCATGATCGACGACGGCATGCTGGACGTGGTGGTGATGAGCCCGCGCAGCGCGATCGGCTGGCTGGCGATGTACTGGAAGATTGTGCTGAAGCACAAAAGAAACTTGCCGGTGATGACGTATTACCGCTCCGGCAAGATAGTGATCAAGTGCGCCGAACCGATGCCCACACAGGTCGACGGCGATCCGTCCGGCGAGGCCACGACCGTCACCGTCCGGGTGGCCCCCCGCTCGCTGCTGGTCCGGGTTAGGGAGGACCCCGCCCGCGAGGAACTGCCCCATGGCGGCGGGGCGGCCGGCAAGTCCGGCAGCAGCCAGGCCCGGCACCTGCCATGACCCGGCCGGCTTGCGGGCTTCCTTCTTAGCTGGCTTCCTTCTTAGCGTCGGCTTCCTTCTTCGCGTCCGCGGCTGCTTTGGCGGCGCGTGCCTCCGACTGCTCGCGGATCATCGCCTGCTCCTCCTCGAAGCGCAGCCGGTCCGCACGGTCGGCGTCGTCGCCGTCCCAGTCCTGGTTTTCGGCCGTCGGTTTGGGATTGACAATCATTCCCTGGCCGTCATTTTCTGTGCTGGTGCCAGCCATGACCCGCTCCTTCCGGTAGAGGACTACCCCAATAGATCAGGCAAGCATACGCACAGTTTCCAAGGGGTGGAAGTGCCGCATGTGGCATTTGCCTACGCTGTGGGCGAAGCCTGGGGCTTATATTCCTGAACCACAGATGCCCCCGTGAGTATGTCTTCGACCCATGCATAGGCGGCACGGAATGCCTGGTCGGAGGTGTGCGGCGCCACCTCGGCGCGCTGGCCGTCGGCCCGGCCGTAGGAGCCAAGGAAGCGTGTCGCCGGACTGATCCGGTGCAGTCCGGCCAGCGCGTCGGCCACCCGGGCGTCGCCAACGTGGCCGTCCGCGTCGATGCTGAAGAAGTAGTGGCCGAGGTACTGGCCGGTGGGACGGGATTCGATCCGGCTCAGGTTCACGCCCCGGGTGGCGAACTGATCCAGGATTTCCATCAGCGCGCCTGGCCGGTCTTCCGGCAGCGGGACCACCACCGTGGTCTTGTCCGCGCCGGTCCGTTCCGGCAGCACTCCGGGGCGCCCCACCAGCACGAACCTGGTCACCGCGCCGGGGTTGTCGCCGATGTTTTCCGCCAGCACCGCCAGGCCGGGCTGCTCGGCCGCGACGATGGGCGCACAGATGGCGGCGTCGTAGTGCGGGTCATCCTCCAGCAGGCCCATTGCGGCCGCGGCGGTGGAGGATCCCGGGATGTATTCCGCATTCGGCATATTAGCGTCGACCCAGAGCCGGCACTGCGCCCAGGCGTGACCGTGGGTGGACACCCTGCGAATGTCCTCGATCCGCAGGCCGGGCCGGGCCACCAGCACGAAGCTGATCGGCACCAGGGCCTCGCGGAGGATGCGCAGTTCCTGGCCGGTGGCGATCGCGTCGAGGGTTGCCGTGACGCCGCCCTCCACGGAATTCTCGATCGGCACCATCGCCGCGTCGGCCGAACCGTCGCGGACCTTGTCCAACGCGGTGTTGACGTTCGAGGAGGGGATGCGGATGGCCTCCGCGGCGCCTGGCACCTGCATCAACGCCGCCTCGGTGAACGTGCCTTCGGGGCCGAGGAAGGTATAGGTGACAGTTGACGCGGACATGGTTCTTCTTTCGTTTACAGGATGACGGGCTTGAGCCCGTTGTCGGACACGAGCGGCAGGCCGTTCTCGAGCCACTGGTCCATGCCGCCGGCCACGTTCAACGCTGAGTAGCCATGGCCGACGAGCCACTGCGCAGCGCGGAAGGAACGTCCGCCGGTGCGGCAGATAACATACAGGTCCTCGTCCGGATCCAGTTCGTCGAGCCGGGCCGGGAGCTGGTCGAGGGGAATGTGGACGGCGTGCTCGGCGTGGCCGGCCGACCATTCGTAGTCCTCGCGTACGTCCAGGATCCGCGCCGCTTCGGGAATGTCGGAAACGGTCACGGTGTCGATGTCGCTCATGGTCGTCCTCTCCGCTGAAATCAAGGTCTGCCTCCAGCGTATCGCCAGCGGTCGGGGCCGGGGCCAAACAGGTGGCAGGTTACGCTTCTGGAGAGCGCAAAGGAGACCATTGGCTGAGATCCACGAGTTGTCCGCCGTCGCGCTCCGCGACGCCCTGCGCTCCGGCGAGCTCTCCGCGCGCCAAGCCGCAGCGCACTTCCTGGACCGCATCGCGGCCGACAACCCGCACCTTGGCGCATTCATCACCGTCACCGCAGAGCAGGCCCTCCAGGACGCCGACGCGGCGGACCGCCGGCATGTACGCGCGGCGGACGACGAACGCAGGGCGGCCCTGCCGCTACTGCACGGCATGCCGACCGCGTTCAAGGACCTGACCGACGTCGCCGGCGTGGTCACCACGCACGGCAGCGCCGCCCTGGAGCACAAGCCCGCCGCCACCGACGGCGCCCTGGCCGCCACACTGAAGGGCGCCGGCGTCATCTCGCTGGGCAAGACGCAGGTGCCGGAATTCGGGCTGACAGCCTACAGCGAGAACCGGATCGCCCCGCCCTCACGCAACCCGTACGCGCTGAGCCGCAGCTCCGGCGGCTCCTCCGGCGGCAGCGCGGCCGCCGTGGCCGCCGGCCTGCTTCCCTTCGCCCCGGGATCCGACGGCGGCGGGTCCATCCGCATCCCCGCCGCCGCCTGCGGCCTGGTGGGACTGAAACCGGGCCGCGGGCTGGTCCCGGCCGGGGAAAGCACCGGCGACCCCGCCGGGCTGGTGGTCGCCGGTCCGCTGGCCCGTTCCGCGGCGGACGCCGCCCTGATGCTCGACGCGCTGGTCCCGCCGCCACCAACCCGCCAATCACCCGGAGAACGGGCCGGAGAACCAGCCGGCCGCCGGCGCAGCTACCTGCAACTGGCCGGCCAGGAGCCACCCCCGCTGCGGATCGGCGTCAGCCTGGACAGTCCATGGCAGGCCGTCTTCCCTTACACCCCGGACCGCGAAGCCCTCGATGCACTCCAGACCGGCATCAGGCTGCTGGAGGCGGCCGGGCACGAGACCGGCGAGGCCGCCATCCGCTATGACAACCGCTACCCCGGCGCGTTTACGACGGCGTGGACCGCCGGCGTCGGGAGCGCCCGCATCGCGCCGCAGCGCGAGGCCCTCCTGACCCCGCTGACCCGCACCTTCCGGCGGCGCGCCCAGCAGCGCAGCGCGGCGAAGCTGAACGAGGCCCTCGGGTTCCTGCGCCAGTTCCAGCGGGACACTGTTGCCCAGTTCTCGGCCTGGGACCTGGTGCTGAGCCCGACATTGGCTCAAACGCCCCGGCCGGTGGGCTGGTTCACCGGCGCCGCGCACGGCGACGGCTACTGGCCCGCCGAGTGGCCCGCCGACGCGGACGACGACTACCGCAAGCAGTGCGAGTTTGCCCCGTGGTCCTCGCTGGTCAACGTCTGCGGGCTTCCCGCAATCAGCATTCCGGTGCACTGGACCGGCGGGCCGCCCGGCGCCGGCCTGCCGATGGGAATCCAACTGGTCGGCCCGATGGGATCCGAGGCGCTGCTGCTGCAGGTGGCCGGGCAACTCGGCTTCTAAGCTGCCCCCCCGCGGGGATTACCCCGGCCGCGGCCGCGTGGGGTTTACTGGTGCCAACGCGGTTAACGACACGAGAGGGATCGATGAAGATCACCGGTGCAGTACTGGAGGAAATCGGCCGCCCCCGGCCCTTCGCGGAGTCCAAACCGATCAGTATCGCGGAGCTGGAGCTCTCCGCCCCCGGACCGACGGAAATCCTCGTCCGGCTCGAGGCGGCCGGCATCTGCCACTCGGACCTCAGCGTCGTCGACGGCAACCGGGTGCGCCCGGTGCCGATGCTGCTCGGCCACGAAGCGGCCGGCCGCGTCGTCGAGGTCGGCGCCGACGTCACCGACCTGCAGCCCGGCCAGCGGGTGGTCATGTCCTTCCTGCCGCGCTGCGAGCAGTGCGCCAACTGCGCAGCGGACGGCCGGCTGCCCTGCACCGCCGGTTCCAAGAGCAACAACGAGGGCACCCTGCTGCACGGGTCCATGCATTTGAGCCGCTCCGGAGAACCGATCTTCCACCACCTCGGCGTTTCCGGTTTCGCCAGCCACGCCGTCGTGGACCGGGCCTCCGCGGTGCCGGTCGGCGACGACATCCCGGCGGACATCGCCGCCGTCCTGGGCTGCGCGGTGCTAACCGGAGGCGGCGCAGTGCTGAACGCCGCCAAACCCCGGCCCGAGGACAGCATCATGATCGTGGGACTTGGCGGCGTCGGCATGGCCGCGCTGATCACTGCGGTCTCCCAGGGCCTCTCCCGGATCGTCGCCGTCGACACCCTGGACGAGAAACTGGAGCACGCCCGCCGCCTCGGCGCGCACGAAACGTACACCCCGCAGCAACTGGCCGAACAAGGCATCAAAGCCAAATTCGTCGTCGAATGCGCCGGCAGCGCGCGGGCGTTCGAGACCGCTTTCGCGGCCACCGACGTCGGCGGCACCACGATCACGGCCGGGCTGCCCTCTCCCGACGCCCGCGCGCAACTCTCCCCGCTGACCATCACTGCGGAGGCCCGCACAATCATTGGCAGCTACCTCGGCTCGGCCGTGCCGGCCCGGGACATTCCCAAGTACGCGCAGCTGTGGCGGGACGGGAAGCTGCCGGTCGAGGAGCTCATTTCCTCCCGGATCGCGCTGGCGGACATCAACCAGGCCATGGACCAGCTCGCCGACGGCAAGGCCGTCCGCCAGGTCATCATGTTCGACGCCGGCTAGCCTGGCCGCGGGGTCCCCTTCGGCCGACTCTCCCGGCAAAGCGGGTCCGCGAAACACCCTCGAATTGACTTGCCCCGGAGCGCCGCGGATGTGACAATCGCGCGCCTCGGTGTCAGCATTAAGTAAATGAGCACAACTCATTTAGCCAATCCCCCCGCTACAACGCCGGGCGATACCTCGTTTTTTGGCCACCCGAAAATGCTGGCCAGCCTCTTCTCCGTAGAAATGTGGGAGCGCTTCTCCTTCTACGGAATGCAGGGGATCCTCCTCTACTACATGTACTTCACGGCCGCTGAAGGCGGCCTCGAAATCAACAAGGCCCTCGCCGCCAGCCTGGTCGGCGCCTACGGTGGCGGCGTATACCTCTCGACCATCCTGGGCGCCTGGCTCGCGGACCGGCTTTTCGGCTCCGAGCGTGTGCTCTTCGGTTCCGCGGTCATGATCATGGCCGGCCACATCGCCCTGGCCCTCATCCCCGGGATTCCGGGCCTGATCGCCGGCCTCGTGCTGGTGGGCGTGGGATCCGGCGGCTTGAAGGCCAACGCCACCGCCCTGGTCGGAAGCCTGTACCGCGAGAAGGACGAACGCCGCGACGCCGGCTTCTCCATCTTCTACATGGGCATCAACGCCGGCGCCCTGATCGGCCCGCTGGTCACCGGCTGGCTCCAGGAAAGCCAGGGCTTCCACTGGGGCTTCGGTGCCGCCGCCGTCGGCATGGCCGTCGGACTGGCCATCTACGCCCTGGGCCGCAACAAGCTGCCCGAAGAGGCCCACCGGGTGCCCAACGCGCTGCCCGCAGCCGAACGCACCAAGTACGGACTGATCTTCGCCGTGATCGCCGCGATCATCGCCGTGCTGCTGGCGACCGGCGTCGTCAACGCTGACAACCTCGCCATGTCCATGGCGTACGCGGCCATCGGCGCGTCGGTGCTCTACTTCGTCCTGATCTTCAGCAGCAAGAAGGTCAATGCCACCGAGCGCAGCCGGGTCGCGGCGTTCATCCCGCTGTACATCGCCTCCGCCGCGTTCTGGGCGCTCTTCCAGCAGCAGTTCACCTTCATCGCCGTGTACTCGGAGGAGAAGCTGGACCGGAACCTGTTCGGCTGGGAAATGCCGGCCGCCTGGGTCCAGTCCATCAACCCGGTGTTCATCATCATCTTCGCCGGTGTTATGGCTGCCCTGTGGACCCGCCTGGGACGCAAGCAGCCCGGCTCGGCCCTGAAGTTCTCGATCGGCCTCTTCGTGATGGGCCTGGCCTTCCTGGCGTTCATCCCGCTGGCCGGCGACGGCAAGACGCCGCTGCTGGCGTTGGTGGGGATCCTGCTGCTGTTCACGCTGGCGGAACTGTTCCTCTCCCCCATCGGCCTGTCCGTCACGACCAAGCTGGCGCCCAAGGCCTTCCACACGCAGATGGTTGCCTTGTTCTTCCTCTCGGTCTCGCTGGGCACCACGCTGGCCGGCATGCTCTCGGGGCTCTACAACCCCGACGACGAACTGCCGTACTTCATCGGCGTCGGCGGCACGGCGATGCTTCTGGCCGTCGGCCTGGCTGCGGCCTCGCCGGCCATCAAGAAGCTCATGGGCGGCGTACGCTGAGCTAAATGAGCATCCGATATCGCCCGCCGGTTGAGGCGCGCGTCTACGTCCCGGCCCCCGGCGAGGCGTCCGACGTCGAACTCATGCCGGCGGGCGATGTCACTGAAGGCGTGGTGCGGGTCGGCGGGACAATCCGCCGACCGCACCAGCCGCAGAGCCTCGCCGTCGCAGGCTACCTCGACTGGCTCGAAGATGCCGGATTCGACGGCTCCCCGCGGTTCCTGGGCCGGGACGAGGAGGGCAGGGACGTGCTGACCTTCCTGCCGGGACAGTGCGCCGGGCCGGTGCCCGAGGCCTGGGTCCAGTCCGAGGAGCTGCTGGCTTCTGTGGCCCGTTTGCTGCGCCGGCTGCACACCGCCTCTGCCGGTTTCATGCCGGCCACCCACCCGTTTCCGCCCCGCTACATCCCACCGGTCGCCGTCAGGCAGGACCCCGCGGAGCTCGTGTGCCACCTGGACGTCACGCCGCAGAATGTGGTGGTCCGGGACGGCCTGGCCGCCGGGCTGGTGGACTTCGACCTCGCCGGGCCCAGCACGGCGCTCAGGGATTCCTTCAACACTGCCATGCACTGGACGCCGCTCCGCGACCCGGCGGACGTGTGGCCCGGCTGGGAGGGAGTGGAACCGTTCCGGCGGCTCCGTATCTTCGCCGATGCCTACGGCTGGGACCAGGACGAACGACGCCGGGTGCCGGGGCTGGGCATCGAGGCCGCGTCGCTGAGCTATGAACGGATGGCACACAACGCTGCCACGCTCGGCGGCGGCTGGGCCCGGATGTGGGACGACGGCGTGGGCGGGCTGATCCTCCGCCGTCGCGGCTGGCTGGAGGCCAACGCTGAGCAGCTGGTGGCTGCTCTTACCGGGTGATGAAGTCCGCGTTTGCGAAGGCGACCCCCAGGATCACAACCACCAGCAGGGTGATGGCGATTGCGGCATAACCAAGGACCAGTCCCGCGATAGCCAGGCCCTTGCCGCCCGGCTCGCGGTGCAGCGCCAGGTGGCCGAGGACGACGGCGGCCAACTGCGGGAGCAGGAAGAAGCCGAAGCCGAGGAACGACGCGATGCCGCAGCACAGGCTCGCGATACTCAGGCCCCTAGGCGCGGGAGCCACGCCGTAGTAATACGGCTGGCCGTAAGCGTCCGCGTACGGCCCGGCCGGCTGGCCGTAAGCGTCCGCGTACGGCCCGGCCGGCTGGCCGAGGTGCGGGGCTGCCGTCGGCATCGGCGGAACATGGCCGTCGCCACCGTATGGCGGACGATACGGCGGCGGCTGGTAGCCTCGGTGCGCCTCGTCATACCCGGACGTGGGCTGCTCGGTCATGGAAATCCCCTCTGACGTGTGTACGTCAAGATTAGCGCCGCGCCGTTTCCCCCAGCCGGACGCGCGGCGTCACAGCGGTCCGATTCGGGCGAAACCATGTCGCGGCACCCCCTCGTCTGGCATGCTGGAGCCATGGCTAGCCGCGCGGGCACAGTTGCCCAACCCCAAGACCTTGTTGACCTCACTGCGCTTCTGGACGCGTACTACGACGTTTCGCCGGATCTCGGCGACCCCGGGCAGCGGGTCGCCTTCGGCACCTCCGGGCACCGGGGCTCAAGCCTCAAGGCGTCGTTTAACGAACCGCATATCCTCGCGATCACCCAGGCGATCGTGGAATACCGGGCGGGCCAGGGCATCACCGGCCCCCTGTATCTCGCCAAGGACACCCATGCCCTGAGCGAGCCGGCGCAGAACTCCGCGCTTGAGGTGCTTGCCGCGAACGGCGTGCACGTGCTGATCGACGCCCGCCACGGCTACACGCCCACCCCGGCGTTGAGCCACGCCATCCTGACCCACAACAACAACTCCGCCGCAGGCGCGCCGCAGGCCGACGGCATCGTGGTGACGCCGAGCCACAACCCGCCCGGCGACGGCGGCTTCAAGTACAACCCGCCGCACGGCGGCCCGGCGGACACCGACGCCACAGGCTGGATCGCCAACCGCGCCAACGAACTGCTGGAGAACGGACTGCGCGGGGTCAAGCGGGTTCCGATCGCGGACGCCATGGCTGCCGGCACCACCGGCAAGTTCGACTTCCTGTCCAGCTACGTCGATGACCTGCCCTCGGTGCTGGACCTGAACGCGATCCGCGAGGCGGGCGTCCGGATCGGCGCCGACCCCATGGGCGGTGCGTCCGTGGACTACTGGGGCGAAATCGGCGAACGCCACCACCTGAACCTCACCGTGGTGAACCCGACGGTGGACCCGCAGTGGGCCTTCATGACGCTGGACTGGGATGAAAAGATCCGGATGGACTGCTCCTCGCCGTCGGCGATGGCCTCCCTGATCAACCGCATGGCTGTTGGTGCGGACGGGTCCGCACCCTTCGACATCGCCACCGGCAACGACGCCGACGCCGACCGGCACGGCATTGTCACGCCGGACGGCGGGCTGATGAACCCGAACCACTACCTCGCCGTCGCGATCGACTACCTGTACCGGCACCGCAACGGGTGGAACCCGCAGTCCGTGATCGGCAAGACCCTGGTGTCCTCCTCGATCATCGACCGGGTGGCCGAAAGCCTCGGCCGGAAGCTCGTCGAGGTGCCGGTGGGCTTTAAGTGGTTCGTCCCCGGGCTGCTGTCCGGCGAGGGTGCCTTCGGCGGGGAGGAATCCGCCGGCGCGTCGTTCAACAAAATGGACGGCAGCGTCTGGACCACGGACAAGGACGGCATCCTGCTGGCGCTGCTGGCGTCCGAGATCACGGCGGTGACGGGCAAGTCGCCGTCGCAGCTGTACAAGGGCCTGACCGACAAGTTCGGCGACCCCGTCTACGCCCGGATCGACGCCGCCGCAACGCGCGAGCAGAAGGCCGCCCTGGGCAAGCTGTCGCCGTCGGACGTCACCGCGACGGAACTGGCCGGCGAAACCATCACCGCCAAACTGACCGAGGCGCCCGGCAACGGCGCGGCCATCGGCGGATTGAAAGTGGTCACCGAGAACGCGTGGTTCGCGGCCCGGCCGTCGGGCACCGAGGACGTCTACAAGATCTACGCCGAGTCCTTCAAGGGCGCGGAGCACCTGAAACAGGTGCAGGCCGAAGCCAAGGCCCTGGTGGACGGGGTTATTTCCTAGCCGCAGCCGTGGACCGAGGCTCAGGCCGTCTGCTCCTCGCGGAGGCTGGCGGCCAGTACCGACCGGTCCCGGCCGAGCGTTTTGGCGCGGTAAAGAGCGGCATCGGCCGACGCGATCAGGGCCTGCAGGTCCACCCGGCCGGGGCCCGTCGAGGCAATCCCATAGCTCACGGTAGGAAGCCGCGCCTCAACGTTCGGCTGTGCCTCCTGCAACCGGCGGCTGATAGTGGCCGCCATCTCGCCGGCACGTTCCGGGCTGACGCCCGGGAGGAGCAGGACGAACTCTTCGCCGCCATAGCGTCCCACGAGGTCGGTTGAACGGACCGAGGCCGTGCACGCTGCGGCGAAGGTTTGCAACGCGACGTCCCCGGCCGCATGGCCGTACTGGTCGTTGACAGCCTTGAAGTGGTCCAGGTCTGCCAGAACCAGCGAGGCCGTGGTGCGGGCGTTGCCCAGGCGGCGCAGTTCGTTCTCTGCCAGATCCACAAAGGCGGTGCGGTTCAGTAGCCCGGTGAGCCCGTCAACCGTGGCCCGCGCCCGAAGGTCACGGGTCAGTTGTTCGTTGCTCAACTCGGCCATGGTGAAGGATGCGAGCACAAGGATCATCGTGGTGAGAAGGGTCGTCACCACGGAGCCGAAGTAGGTGACGAACACCGGCCCATGGGGGCCGTCAATGACAAAAACGGTCAGGCGTCCAAGATAGAAGAGGGCCAGGAGCGCTGAGCCGTAGGCGAGGGGGCGGTGCACCCTGGAGTAGTCGACGTCGAGCAGGAAGAGTTCGCGGCACGATAGCCCCAGCATCAGCGCCATCATGCCCAGCATGACCGGGCCGCCGGACCAGTCGTTCGTGGCCGGGTGGTCAAACACCGAAACGACGCCCGTCACAAAAGGCCCCGCCGTCAAGGACCACAACCTCGGAATGCTCGTCCGCAGCGACCGGGCCCCTGCCCACATGGCTCCGGCGCCGCCGACCAGCAAGGTATTTCCCAGCGGGTTTGCCCACACTTGGTGGACCGTGCCGTCCCACAGATAGGACGCGGATCCGGTCAGGAAGAGCAACAGCGCCGAACACCACCAGCCGCTGAACGGGGAACGGGTCCGCCTGAAAGTGATGAAGTAGAACAGGCACAGCAGCGTCAGGGTTACTGCAGCCAAGGCAACACGCAGGGTAGAGGCGTCAAGCATCATCCTGTGGTTCCCCCAGCACGCACCTAGTGACCCAAGTATTATTCGGAGTCAAACTCTCAATTTGACCTCAGTATTGCACCTCGGACCATAAATGAAGAGGTTCATTCACAATGTGGCCTCCCAGAGCCTGAGCACCCGCCGCGTGGCATGGCCGCCGTCGGGAGCCATGTCCACCAAGGCGATCCGGTCCAGCGACATTTGCTCGCCCGCGCGGGGGGCTTTTTCACCCCGGTGGGAAACGTGCGGACGGAAGGCAGCCATCGTGTAGCCGGGGGTTGCGACCCGGCCATGAAGAGCCTCGACCGCTGCCACGAGGGCTTCGTGGAGGGCCTGGAGCGGGGCGCTGGGTTCGATCAGGCTGACCTGGACGGAGCCGCCGCGGCCAAAGCCCGCTTCCCCGCCCACGGTCACGGTGCTGCCCAGCGCGGCCCTGGCCGGAGCGTCCATTAACCCGGCCACCTGGGTGGCCAGGGTGTCGCCGGAGAGGACGGCGTCAGCCCCGCCGTCGTCGGCTGGCAGTTGCTCGACGACGTCGAACTTCACCAGTGTGATGTGCAGCGGCCAGGCGTCGCGCGGAAACTCCATCCCCTCGGTAACGGGTTCCAGGAAGGCGACCACAATCAGATTCCGCATGGGCCCAGTCTGCCACTGGTCGCCGACGCCCGCCCCTGCCTGTGGCTGCCTCGGCCGCTGCCTCGGTCGCTGCCTCGGTCGCCTAGACCGTGCGGACCACGTCTTCGTAGGCGAACTTCGGCTTCGGGGCGCCCCAGGCGTCCTCGGCGGCCTGGCCGATGTTGACCACCATGAAGCTCTTCTGGCTACCGTCCGGGAAGAAGGCGGTGTCGATCTTGCTGAAGTCGGCACCGGTCATCGGCCCGGCAGCGAGTCCCAGCGACCGGACGGCGAGGATGAAGTAGCCGGCCTGCAGGTGGGCATTGTTGTTGCCGGTGGCCGCGGCGAGCTCCGGGGCGGCGTCGTACATTGCCTTGGGGGCGTTGTAGCCGGGGAGGAAGTTGTCCCACTGCTCGTGCCACGCGGTGTCGACACTGAGGACCGCGATCAGCGGTGCGGAAGCCGTCTTGGCCCGGTTGCCGGCGGACAGGGCGTCCACCAGCGTGGCGCGGGCCTCGTCCGAACGGACATAGGTGACACGAAGGGGCTGCGAGTTGAACGCGGTCGGACCAAACTTCGTCAGCTCGTAGATGGCGCGGGCCTGCTCGTCCGTGACTTCACCGGTGAAGGAGTTGGCCGTGCGCGCCTGGGCAAAGATGGCGTCCACTGCTGCGGCGTCGATTACTGCTTCTTCATGGGCGATAGTCATCGCGTCCCTTTCGCTGGGCTTCCACCCCGTCCGGGGCACTCTTGCTGTCCCTCGGTTCAACCGATGCCCGGGCCGGCAGCTTCCCGGGGCGCGGGGTGACGTCGCCCACAACGGGCTGATCGGGCCGTCATGCGTCCTTCGCCAGCTGCACCATGCGAATGCTGTCGCGGCGGTACATTGCGGCGTGGTCGTTGAGTTCCGGCCGTCCCGTGGCGGCCGCCCGGCCCTCGGAGTAATCGGCGAGTTCAACAAGCCTGGCGCCGAGTGTTTTCAGCACGTCCCGGCGCGGGAACGGTAAGCCGTAGGCTGCAATCAGTTCGTCCAGGCGGCCCATTCTCTCCGGCCCCTCCGGCGCAGCGACGCCACCGCCCTCAATGAACGGCACCAACTGGTAGGCCAGATAGGCGAAATCCCAGATCCTCGGCCCGGGCGACGCCGCGTCAAAATCAAAGATTCCGGCGAACCGCTGGTCTTGGAACACCATGTTGTACGGGGCAAAGTCGTTGTGGCACACCACCTCGACCGGTTCGTGGGTCGGCAATTGCCAACTGAGCGTCTCGTGCGCCAAACCGACGCTGGAATCGTGGATCTGCCGGAGCAGGCTGGCCGCGTCCCGCAGGATCGAGGGATGCCAAATCCACTCCGGAAGCGGATACTGCACCACGTCCCCCGGCAGGAAAGACAGAATTTCGCGGCCTTGTTCGTCGAGGCCGGCTGCTGACGGAACGCGCGTGATTCCACTGGCGCGGAGCGCATCGAGCAAGGCGTGAATGGCCGGCGTCCAGGGCCCGGAGTTTCGGCGGACGGTGTCCCCCACGCGCACCACGATGCTGGAATTACCGCCGGCAAGGACCTCTTCGTTCACCATCCAACCAATCTAGGGGACGGGGTGAGCGCCGGTTGGCGGTTCGGTGCCCGCCCCTTCGGTGAGAGGGACGGCGGCCGGCGCCCCGGGCGCCCCCGGGCGCCGGGGCGCATAGGCGCGTAGGCGCCCGGGCGCATCGGCGTCGTCGTGGTGCTAGGAGGACGAGAGCTCGCGGTGGGCGTTGGCCTGTTCGATGAGATCGGTGTCCGCCGGAACGTCGTTCAGGCGCCGGTTGGCGGGTCCGGAGGGAGACCCTGGACGCCCGCCCCCTCAGAAGATCTAGTGAGTTGGGCTGTAATGTCATCAGTCCAGTCGTCGATGGCAGTCCAATCCCGCAAGTCTCCGAAGTGGCCGCCGGTGAGCCGGAACAGGACCCGGAGCGGCCCTGGCATCTGGGCCGCCTCGTAGACACCCGAGAAGACTTTGTGGCCGCGAAGCTCAACGTCCTGGAACTGGGATTGTTCCAGGCGCTGCTGTTGTAGTGCCGCACCGCGCTTTCGAAAAAGTCTCGGCAAAGCGTCGGACATCCCCACGCTGAAGACCCAGACAGGTCGTTTGGCCAGCTCGTGCGCATTGTGTGTGAAGAACACCAAAGCCGGATCCAGCCACGCCTGATTGTGGATGGCGCTGCCGACGACGAATGCGTCGTAGCCGGAGACAGACTTAACTTCCTCCACGGACCGGCACTCGACCTCGCCCAGCGCAACAGCCATGCGGTCGGCTACGTGTTGGGCGATTTCCCTGGTGGACCCCAGTGCACTTGCGTAGGCAACGAGAACCCTCATGGTTGAACCTCCTACCGTCCTCGCTCAAGTCTGTTGGAAGCTGGGGCCGGTTGGAACCTGCCATAGGTCCCGGCACAGGCCAGGCCGGCGACGACCAGTGGCAGTATGGACGACCAGTGGCAGTATGTAGGTGGAAGTCCGCTGTACTTTTAGGGGAAGGCTCGGCGAATGACGTTTGCGGAACTATCCGTCCGTCCGGGCGCGGAGGAAGATGCAGCCGAAGTTCGGCGGTTGTCGATCGCTTTCACACCCGCCGCCCGGGATGTGCCGCAGCAGGACTTCGCCAGCCGTTACGCGAACGTACTCTCAGACGGGGCCTGGTGCGTTGCTGTGGCCCAGTCGGGCAGCCGGCTCCTCGGCTACGGACTGGCCCAGGACTTCGGGCCGGGTTTGCGCACCACCTTCACTACGGGCCGGGTCCATGACCTCTACGTCGATCCGGAGGCACGTCGGCTCGGCGCGGGGAAGGCGTTGATGGACTTCATCTTCGATTGGGCCAGATTACGGCCGCAGCCGATGATTCTCGACTGGCAGGCGAGCCCCTCTGCCGTGGGCTTCTACGAAGCGCTGGGGTTCCCGGCCGATCGTGCGGGCGACTATCCGGACTATCCGGGTTTCACTCTTGACCTGCGCGAATAGCGGCGGCGGATAGGAGTAGTTGGAGCGCGCAGCTGGGCGGCACCGGCTGCTCCTAATAATGTCTGAGGTCTCTGATGAACTAAGTTCATGGGAATCAGTGCAGCTCTCATTGCTCGTCCGGCCGGCTGGCCGGGCGGCGATGCGGACGGCTACGGCCCGGAACTCGCTGACGTACTCGCGCGAGTGCGGCGCCTGTGTACGACGGCGGCCGGGGATGCGGCGCTGTTCGGGTTCGGGGAGGCCGTGGAGTTCGCCGGCGGGGTCGAAGAGGCTGCCCGGGCCTTGGAATACCTGCAGGTTGTTGCTGCCGGGGAGGTGGACCGGACCCGCAAGGAGGCCGCCGCCGAGAACGCCCCGGTCCTCGATGACGGCTACCGCAAGACCGGTGAGTTCCTGCGGGACCGGCTCCAGATCACCGCCGTCGAGGCCCACCGCCGGCTGGCCCTGGCCGGGGACGTGTTGCCGCGGATCGGGATCACCGGCCAGCCGCTCCCGCCCCTGCGCGAGGAGCTCGCCGCGGCCGTGGCCGCCGGTACGGTCCCGTCCCGGTCCGCGACCATCATCACCCTCGCCCTGGCCCGGGTCCGGCCACTGTGCGATGCGGAGACGGCCGCCCGGATGGAACACGCCCTGACCCGGACCGCAGTGGAGCACGACCCGGATTTCCTGGCCCGGGTCGCGAGGCGCTGGACGGACGCGATCGACCAGGACGGGGCCGAACCCTCCGAGGAGGTCCTGCGCCAGTTACAGGGCGCGTTCGTCCGCAAACCCCGCCACGGTCTGCAACATCTGGAAATCTTCGCCACGACCGAACAGTTCGAACACCTGTTGACCGTGATGAACACCGCCACCAACCCCCGCACCACCGGTGCCGGCACCGGCACCGCGGCAGCGGACGCCCAAACGGCGGACGGCGTCAGTGCCGCTGGCACCGCAGAAAGCAACACCCGCCGGGCCGCTGGCGCCGACGACGAAGGGCGGGGCGGGACAGGACCGGACCTGGACCGGCGCTCGAGGCCGCAGAAACTCCTCGACGGCCTGGTCGGCGGCTGCAAAGTGGCCCTGGCTTCGGGCGCACTGCCCGCCACCGGAGGGCTGCGGCCCCAGGTGATGGTCACCATCGATTACCGCGACCTCCTCGAACGCCTCCACCGCCTCGAACAAGACACCGACGCCGACGGGGCCAGCGGCGGCGGCGGCCAGTTCAGCGGGACCGGAACCACCGGACCGGGCCAGTTCGGCCGTGCGGGAGAAGCCACCGGACACGGCCCCGGGGCGGGCCCGCTCGGGTTCACCGGCACCGGGACCCTGGCCTTCACCGGCCCCGTCACCGCCGCGACCATCCGCAAAATCGCCTGCGACGCGGACATCATCCCCGTCCTGCTCGGAGCCCAGGGCCGGATCCTGGACATCGGCCGCACCAGCCGGATCTTCCCGCCCCACCTCCGCAAAGCCATCACCGCCCGCGACCAGGGCTGCTCCTTCCCCGGCTGCACCATCCCCGCACCCTGGTGCGAAGCCCACCACATCAACTACTGGTCCACAGGCGACACCACATCCACCGACAACGGAACACTCCTCTGCTCCCACCATCACCACCTGACTCACAAAGAACAATGGACCATCCAGATCCGCGCCGGGATCCCCTGGTTCATCCCGCCACCCCACCTCGACCCACGCCAAACACCCCGAAGAAACCACTACTTCAGATGCTGAACGACGCACCCGACGTCGGCGGTGAAACGGGCAGGCGGCGCGGCCACTCGCGCGCAAAGGTCAGCTGCCGAGGACGAAGATCCCGTCCGGGCCGGCGGCGGTGCGGCGTTGGCCGGAGTTTGAATAGACACTCACTGACCAAGGCGAATCCGCGGTGAACGGGCTCAGATGCCAATCAGAAAAACGGTGCGTCAGGGTGAGACCCGGGCCGGTGGCCACCAGATCTTGCTGCGCCGGTCCACCTCGGGCGGCCGTGGAGGTGCCGACAACGAGGGAACCGCCCGGGTCCAGGATGGAGGGGAGCTGCTCGAAGATCCCTGCAAGGCCGTCTTCCGTGAGGAAGGCCGGGACGTTTCCTGACATGAGTACGAGGTCGTAGGTTCCGGGCAGGCCCTGATCGCGCAGCGCGGCGGCAGAAACGTCTTCGGCGCTCATGCCCCGAAACCATCCGGGGGCGAAAAGGTCGCGGGCCACAGCCAGAACGGCTTCGGTCGGATCAACGCCGTAGGCTAGATGGCCGCAGTTTCGAAGGGCACCGACAGCCGACCCGATCCCACGGCCGAGATCCAGGATGCGGGCACCCCTTGGACTCAGCATGTCAACGAACCGGGCGTCGACTTGGAGGTCGCAACCAGAGACGGCCAGGCCGCGCATCTTGGCGGCGTAGGCGGCATAGTCCGGTCCGTGGGTCACGGAATCAGTCTGCCATGGCGGTCGCCGACGTCTTCGCCGTTCAGCGGCGCCAGCGGTACGGCGTCGTCGTGGACACCCGGACCAGGCCGTAGCGCTCCAAAATCGGACGTGAATATTCGGTCGAGTCACTGTGGATGAGCGTCTTGCCCAGCGACATCGCCGCGCGTGCACGGGCTGCGGTGAGCGCTCGGTAAATTCCCCGGCCGCGCCATTCCTCGCGTGTGGCGCCGCCCCAGATGCCGGCGAAGTCGGTGTCCGGCACGGGTTCCAGGCGGCCGGCGCTGACGATCACGCCTTGGTGCTCGGCGACCCACAGCTCCATCCCGTCGCCGCGGGCCATTCGGCGCAGGATTGCTTCAGCGTTTCCGTCAGAGGCGGGGCTGCCGAAGACTTCGTCCTGCATGGCGCTCATGGCGCGGATGTCCGTTTCGTCCGTAACCCGCCGCAGGCTCACCCCGCGCGGCAGGTCCACGTCGACGTCGAGCGCGCTGGCATCCCCGATCATGACCGATTCTGTCTCGTCTGGCTCAAACCCGTTCTCGAGCAGCGCCTCGTGCAGCCCGGGCGCATTGTCGTGGCCCCGGGTTTTCCATTCGACCCGCACGATTTCCGGATCCGCGCGGTAGAACGCCACCGTTTCTGCCACCCACCGCGCGATCTTCGACGCGTCGGCTCCGGCCAGATCCTGATAGGTCACGAATCCGCGGCCGCCCGCGAAGGTCACCAGCCGCAGCGGGCCCAAACGCTCGACGGCGACCGCACTAGGGGTCTCCGCATCGGTGCGGAGTTGCTGATCGTACGCCGTAAGGAGTTTCAAATTCGTCATCGGACCTCAGGCTACAGCGACGCCGCAGTTACGGGCCGCGTCACTGGATCTGATGGCAGGATTCGTGGTCATCGCCCGCTAGGGTTGGCGTGATGAAGCGAGCTGTCATTCTTGGGGGTACAGGTGTGTTGGGACGGGCCATCGCGCGACGCCTGCTGGATGCCGGTTGGCAGGTGGAAATCACGGGCAGGGACGCGTCGAAGATGCCGGCAGTGCTGCGCGAGGCGGGGGCCACATTCGAGTCCTCCGACCGGAGGAACGACGCAGACCTTGCACGAACCGTGGGCAACGGAGCGGACCTCTTGGTAGACGCCGCCTGTTACACGGCGGCGGACGCCCTTCTGCTACTCCCCCATCTGGCCGCTGTCGGGTCGGCGGTCATGCTATCCAGCAAAGCCGTCTACATCGACGACGCCGGCAACCATGTGAATTCCGACGTGCCGCCAAATTTCCCGCTTCCTATCAGGGAAGACCACGCGACCATGCAGCCGGGGAACGGTGACTACGAATCCCGCGAGGGATACGGCGCCAACAAGGTCGCTGCCGAGCACGTCCTCCTGGACAGCGGCTATCCCGTGACTGTAATCCGCGCCTCGAAGGTTCACGGTGAAGGAGCTGCCCGGCCGCGGGAATGGATGTTCGTCAAGCGGGTCCTCGACCGACGGCCTGCGGTGTTCCTGGCTTCTAAAGGGGCCGGAGGCGACCACACCACAGCCGCCGTCAACACAGCGGCCCTGGTCGAAACGATCGCAGCCCGCCCCGGCCAACGGATCCTCAACAGCGCAGACCCCGACGCCCCTACCGGTCTGGACATCGCCCGCACGGTCGCGGACCGCCTTGACCACGAGTGGGAAGAAATCCTCCTCGATTCCGACGCCCATCAGGACCTCGGCGCGCACCCTTGGAACTTCACTCCGCCGCTGATCCTCGACACGCAGGCGTCCACGGCTCTCGGCTACCAGCCCGTTGGAACCTACGCCCAAACTGTCACTGCGGAAATCGACTGGCTACTCGCCAACCCGGCCAACCAGCCGGGCCCCGCGGAGCCGTTCTTCGACCACCTCACCGACTACGCCGCTGAAGACGCCTTCCTCGCCGCACGGAGCTAGGATCCGATCCCGGCCCGGCACCTGCAGGCGCTGACCGAAACCGCAGCAGCGTCCTGGCGGAGTCCGGAGGGAAAGCAGCACGCTCCGTCAGGGGTATCCCGCAAGGAAAATCCTCGGCCCCGGCCCTACGCTTATTGTGGCCTCCGTCCTACGCTTAAGAGCCTAAGGCTCAAGTCTCTCCGCTCGGCATGGATTCGAAGGTGGGCCACCTAATGGGCAGTCATCTCATGGCAATGGAGCAAGTGCACCGGAGCCCTCTCTTCTGGCCGCGAAGGATTCTGGTTGCGCTGCACGCCGCAATGGCCGCGGCACTGGCGACGGTTGTTGCCCTCGCAGGCTGCACGGCGATGGCAACGTCCGCGAAGGGACAGTACGTTCCGCAGACCCGGACGTATTACATCGGGGCGGACGAGGTCGACTGGAACTATGCGCCGTCCGGAATGAACCAGGTCACGGGCGCAGCCTTCGACAAAACAGCGGCCGTCTTCACCCAGCGCGGCCCCCGGCGCATTGGCGCCACCTACGTGAAGGCGCTGTACCGGGAGTACACGGACGCGTCCTTCACCAAGCTCAAGCCGCGCAGCGCCGCCGAACGGCATCTCGGCATGCTCGGCCCGGTCATCCGGGGCGTCGTCGGCGACACCATCAAGGTGGTCTTCAAGAACAACCTCGACCGTCCGGCTTCCGTGCACGTCCACGGCGTGTTCTACGACAAGGCCAGCGAGGGCGCCCCGTACGACGACGGCACCGGGGCGGCGGACCACGGGGACGACGCCGTACCTCCGGGACACTCCTACATTTACAGCTACAAAGTGCCGGACCGGGCCGGTCCCGGCCCGATGGACGGGAGTTCCGTGATGTGGATGTACCACTCGCACAAGGACGAAGTCGGAGACGACTACGCCGGCCTAGTCGGTCCGATGGTCATCACCAATACCGGCGCCGCCCGCGCGGACGGTACCCCGAACGATGTGGACCGCGAGTTCTTTGTCCAGTTCAAAGTCAGTAACGAAAACGCCAGCCCGTACCTCAAGCGCAATATCGACCGCTTCGCCGGCGACCCGCGTTCGGTGGCGCCGGCTGATGAAGAGTTCGTCGAGAGCAATCTGATGCACTCCATCAACGGGTACGTGTACGGCAATCTGCCGTTAGATGCGCTGACTATGAAAAAAGGCGAACGGGTCCGCTGGTACCTGATGGGCATGGGTACCGAGGTGGACCTGCACACACCGCACTGGCACGGAAACACCGCAACGGCGCTGGGTATGCGCACCGACGTCGTGAGCCTGCTGCCGGCAAGCATGGTGGTGGCCGATATGGTTCCCGACGACGTGGGTACTTGGCTCTTTCATTGCCACGTCAACGACCATCTGACCGCCGGTATGTCGGTCCGGTACCGGGTGGCGGACGCGGCGAGCACCGGCAGCGGCAGCAGCAGCGACCATTCCGACCACACGCCGTAGCAGACAGGCGCGGCCGGTTTTTGGGAGAGTGACGGGCCCGCCGGGAAGACCCAGGGTCGGTACGCTCGGGCAATGGGAAACTCCGAGAACCTGGCCGGCGTAAGAACCGCATATCACACGGTGGCCGAGGCTTATTCAGAGGCGCTCCCGGACACCAGCTTTGAAGCGCGGCTCGATATGGCGATGATCAACGACTTCTGCGCGCGGCTTCGCGCTGCCCCGGGACGGAAAGTGATCGACGCCGGATGCGGCGCCGGACGATTGAGTGTCCGCTTAGCCGAAGCGGGGCTCGACGTTACAGGCGTGGATCTCTCACCGGGGATGGTCCGGGTGGCACAACGAAGCCATCCTCGTGAAGACCCGGCCCCCACTCGGCGTGGGCCTCAAGCCAGGCAGCGCGCAAACCTAGAGAAGGAACAGTCAGGGCTGGCATACCGGCACTATATCGATGCTTCCGGCACCAATGCCGTCCGGCCGGCGCGGTAAAGTGTCACCGGAAGATTCCTTCCCGGTCCCGCCACACATTCTTGAAAGGCTCGCTGCAATGAGCATGCTCGGCACCAAATGGAAGCTCCACGGAAACGGCAAGTCCATCCGCCCCGGCGAGGTCGTCCGGCCGGATGAGCGCCTCGCGTGGCCCCTGACAATCGGCGTGGGCATGCAGCACGTTGTCGCCATGTTCGGCGCCACCTTCCTGGTGCCGATCATCACCGGCATGCCGCCGGCCACCACGCTGTTCTTTTCCGGCATCGGCACCCTGCTGTTCCTGGTAATCACCAAGGGCCGGGTGCCCAGCTACCTCGGCTCCTCCTTCGCGTTCATCGCCCCGATCATGGCCTCCCAACAGCAGTACGGGATTCCCGGCGCGCTGGGCGGCGTGGTGCTGGCCGGCGTCGGGCTGGCCATCATCGGCGCCATTGTGCAGAAGTTCGGCGCGGGCTGGATCAACCGGCTGATGCCGCCGATCGTCACCGGCGCCATCGTGGGGCTGATCGGCCTGAACCTGGCCCCCGCCGCCAAGAACAACTTCGACGCCGCCCCCATCACCGCCCTGGTCACCCTCGCGGTGATCATCGTGGTCAGCGTCTTCTTCCGCGGCATCCTTGGCCGCCTCAGCATCCTGGTCGGCGTCGTGGTGGGCTACCTCGTCGCGATGATCCGCGGCGAGATCAACTTCGACAAGGTCGACGCCGCCGCCTGGGTCGGGCTCCCGCACTTCCAGACCCCCGAATTCCACCTCGGCGTCGTCGGCCTCTTCGTCCCGGTGGTGCTGGTGCTGGTGGCGGAGAACATCGGCCACGTGAAGTCGGTCTCCGCCATGACCGGGCAGAACCTCGACGGCGTGTCCGGCCGCGCACTGATGGCCGACGGCGCCGCGACTGTCCTCGCCGGCCTGGGCGGCGGATCCGGTACCACCACCTACGCCGAAAACATCGGCGTCATGGCCGCAACGAAGGTCTATTCGACGGCGGCCTACTGGGTGGCCGGCATCTTCGCCGTCGTGCTGAGCTTCTCGCCGAAGTTCGGCGAACTCATCGCGACCGTCCCGGCCGGCGTGCTCGGCGGCGCAGCCACCATGCTCTACGGCATGATCGGCGTCCTGGGCGTGAAGATCTGGGTGCAGAACAAGGTCAACTTCTCCAACCCGATCAACCTCACCACCGCCGCAGTGGCCCTGATTGTCGGCATCGCCGATTACACCTGGACCATCGGCGACCTCAAGTTCACCGGCATCGCCCTGGGCTCCGCGGCCGCCCTGGTGATCTACCACGGCATGAAGGCCATCGCGAAGGCCCGCGGCACCGTGGCCGAACCGGAGACCGAAGACGCCGCGCCCGTCGCAGCGGCCCGGGCTGCCGTCAACGCCGCGGCGAAGCGCTCTCCGAAGAAGCGCCGCTAGCCGCCGGCAGGCACACAACCCGCTGCACAAAAGGCCGGCGCCCTCCCACCATGCGGTGGCAGGGCGCCGGCCTTCGGCGTGTCCGCGGCGGTCTAGCCGGCGTCGAACGATTCCTTGTCTTCGCTGTCACGATCCTTCGGTGACTTCT
This sequence comes from Arthrobacter sp. 10T419, assembly GCF_056394105.1. Lineage (NCBI taxonomy): Bacteria > Bacillati > Actinomycetota > Actinomycetes > Micrococcales > Micrococcaceae > Arthrobacter > Arthrobacter sp. 10T419. The sequence continues at coordinate 322,259 of NZ_JBFTHF010000003.1, forward strand.
CATCCGGCAGGTCCGTGCCGCTGCCGTCCGGAATTCCGGCGGCGTCCTGGCCGGACTCCGAGGAGAACGGCCGGCCCGGCTCCGGTTCCTCCGTGTTGGCCGCGTCCATCTCCGCGTCCGAGGAGGGCACCGCGCCGCCGCTTTCGGCTGCCGCTTCGTTGCCCTGCTCGAATCCGGCTTCGCTGCTTTCGTTTTCCGCGTTCATCTGTTCCTCTGTTCCTCCGAAGCGTCCGGCTCCGGGTTCTCCTGCGCTGTCCTGGTCTTCGGCCCCGAACTGGCTCAGGTCCGGCGTCCCCGCCGGGTAGGTTTCGCCGTCCGGGCTGTCCTGGTTGAGGCCCGCGGCATCGAAGGCCTCTTCATCGCGGGGCTGTGCAAACGTCTTCGCGTCCCCGCCTGGCAGTTCCTGCTCGGCGGTGGGGGTTCCGTAGCCGCCCGCTTCCTCTTCGATGGGGCGTCCTTGCTGGTCCTGAGTCATGTCGTTCCTCCTGCTTTCTGGCATTCGGCCGGTCGAATCTGGATGATCGGATCTGGAGTCCAGCCGCGCCCGGGAGCGCAGCCTTTCCGTGTTTTCCACCGTACCCGAAAAATCCTCAGTAAGCTTAGTACCGACCTGAATTTGTGTTTCGGGCCAAGTTGACCGCCATCCCGTGCCGGGCGCACGCAAAGGGGGTCGCAGGTGAAACTTGAAAGGGAGCGACGATGCCCAACGCCGAAGAAACCCGGAACGATGGCCGGGACGAAACCTTCGACGAGAAGATGGACCGCAACTGGGCCGAACTGCTGCAGGAGCTGCGGGTTCTGCAGACCGGCGTCCAGATCCTGGCCGGTTTCCTGCTGACCTTGCCGTTMCAATCACGCTTCGAGACGCTGGACGGATTCCAGCTGACCCTCTACCTCACCAACGTTGTCGTGGCCGCCCTAACCACCGCACTGATTCTGCTGCCGGTGAGCGCGCATCGCCGGCTCTTCCGCAAGGGGCTCAAGGATACCCTCGTGGCCAGTGCGGACCGGATCGCGAAAGTGGCCCTGGCCGGCGTCGCACTGCTGAGCGTGGGTACTTCTGCGCTGGTCTTTGACGTGACAGCGGGACGGACCGCCGGACTTACCGCCGGCGGCGCGCTGCTGGCCGTACTGTTGATCCTGCTCGTGCTGATTCCCAACAGGCTCCGCCGCAAGACCGGACGGGGGTAGGCCATGAACGGAACTGCACCTCACACGATCCACCCAGAATCGGGAGCAAGAATGCGCAAGTGGGCCAAGGAACACGGACTGCTGCTGGCGAACATCGGACTTTTCGTCGTCTTCTTCGGCGGCATGGTCATCAGCGGGGCCGCCGACTACAGCGAGGACCAGCTCGCCCACGGCCAGGCCGCCGTCGGAATCTTCGAGTATCTGGGGACCGGAGCGTTCCTGGAGGCGACCTTCGAGAACTGGGAGTCGGAGTTCCTGCAGATGGGCATGTACGTCATCCTGACGGTCTTCCTCTTCCAGAAGGGTTCCTCCGAGTCGAAGCCGATGGGGAAAAAGGCCCCGCAGGACGAGGATCCGCGGCAGGCCACGATCAAGGCGGCGACGCCGTGGCCGGTGCGCCGCGGCGGTTGGGTGCTGAAAATCTATGAGCACTCCCTCTCGATCATGTTCCTGCTGCTGTTCCTGATGTCAGTCGCGCTCCACGCGGTAGGCGGCAGCGAGGAGTACAGCCAGGAGCAGCAGGCCCATGGCCAGCCCCCGGTCACCGTGCTGGGCTACCTCGCGACGAGCCGGTTCTGGTTCGAGTCATTCCAGAACTGGCAGAGCGAGTTCCTGGCCGTCGCGGTGCTGGTCGGCGCTTCCGTGTATCTGCGGGAGAAGGGATCCCCGGAGTCCAAGCCAGTGGCCGAGCCGCACTACGAAACCGGCGCCTAGGGCGGAGGCTCTCCGGCTTCGCGGCTCAGGCCCCTTCGAGCACCTGGCTGGTGGCCCAGGCCAGGTACTTCGCGGCGTTGGCGATGGCATCGGCGGCGCTGGGCGCCACGTCCAGCAACTGGGCGGCGGCGACCACCCCGTGGCGGTCGAGGTCCTCGGGGGTGACGAGAATCCGGCCGGCGACCATGATGACCGGGATGCCCAGGTCGCGGGCAGCGTCGGCCAGGGCAATCGGCGCCTTCCCGGCCAGCGACTGGGAATCCAGGGAGCCCTCCCCGGTGATCACCAGGTCCGCGTCCGCGAGCTTCGCGGCAAGCCCGGTTAGCCCCGCGACAAGTTCAAAGCCGCCCTCCAGCGCAGCGTTGCTGAAGGCCAGGAACGACGCCGGGAAGCCGCCGGCGGCGCCACCGCCGGGGACGTTGACGTCACGGCCGGTGGCCTGCCGCAGCACCGAGGCCCAGTTGCGCAGCCCGGCGTCGAGCACCTCCACGGCCTCCGCGTCGGCGCCCTTCTGGGCGCCAAAGACGTGCGCGGCGCCGTCGGCGCCGTAGAGCGGGTTCTGCACGTCCACTGCAATCCTGAACTTCACGGCCGCCAGCCGCGGATCCAGTCCGCTGAGGTCCACGGCGACCACGTCGCCGAGCGAGCCGCCGCCGAGCGGCACCACATTGCCGGCGGCGTCCACCGGCTTGAGGCCCAGGGCGCGCAGGGCGCCGCTGCCGCCGTCGGTCATGGCCGAGCCACCCACGCCAAGCACAATTTCGGTGGCGCCGGCGTCCAGCGCGGCCGCGATCAGCTGTCCGCACCCGTAGCTGTGGGCCCGCAGGGCGTTGGCCGGCGTCGGCTCCATGTGTGCGAGCCCGGACGCCTGTGCCGTCTCGATGACGGCGGTCGCCCCGCCGAAGGCGTCCTGGCGGATCGCCCAGGCCGCGCCGATCGGCGCCAGAATCGGCCCGACGACGGCGTTCAGGCGCTCCTCGTACCCGGCAGCGACCGCCGCCTCCAAGGTGCCCTCGCCGCCGTCGGCCACGGGGAACTGGACGGCCTCGGCCTCGGGGTAGACGCGCAGGGCGCCCTCGGCAATGGCGGCGGCGGCCTCGGCGGCAGTCAGGGAGCCCTTGAACTTGTCAGGGGCGATCAGGATACGCATGGCTCCATCCTGCCAGCCCGCGCCGACAATTCCTTTCCGAGACAAGGCCGGGAGCGCCGGAGTAACGTGGGCACTTCCGGGCCGCCCGGGATCCTCCCGCGGACGGCCGTGGCAGTTCCGGCCCGCCCCGCGGGCCGGCGAGCAGGAGGTAGCGGTGAGCAACATCGGACACACCGGCGGCAGCTTGCCGGGCATCACGGGACTCGTACTGGTCCGGCACGGGGAAAGTGAAGGCAACGTTGCCGCCACCCTCGCGCATCAGGCCGGGGCCCAGGTCATAAACGTCCCGGCGCGCGACGCCGACGTCGGACTCTCGGACACCGGCCGGGAACAAGCGCTGGCGCTGGGCCGATTGCTGGCCCGCGTCCCCGAGCCGGGCCGCACCGCCGTATGGTCCTCCCCCTACGCCCGCGCCCGGCAGACCGCCGAACTCGCAGTCCAGACCGGCGGATGGCGGGTGCAGATCCGGCTGGACGAGCGGCTCCGCGACCGCGAACTCGGCATCCTGGACATGCTGACCTCCGCGGGGGTGGAGGCGCGGCTGCCGGAGGAAGCCCAGCGCCGGCGGTGGCTGGGGAAGTTCTACTACCGGCCGCCGGGCGGCGAATCATGGGCCGACGTCGTGCTGCGGCTTCGCTCGCTGCTGGCCGACCTGGATCGTGACCATGCCGGAGAAGAGGTTCTGCTGGTCTGCCACGATGCCTTGATCGTGCTGTTCCGCTACATTCTGCAGGGCCTCTCGGAGTCCGAGCTGCTGGACATTGCCGCCACGACCAGCATTCTGAACGCCTCCGTCAGCCGCTTTGTCCGCACCGACGGGACGGGGGCGTGGGAGCTCGAGAGCTTCAACATGGCAGACCATCTGGCGGAGCAGGGCGTTCCCGTCACCGAGCACGCAGGGGACGCCGATGTCCACCCGCGCTAAGTCATCGCTCGCGGTGCAGCTGACACCCACTCTGCTGCGCGGCTGGCCGCTGCCCGGCGGCGGCTCCGGCAAGGACGACCGCGGTTCGGTGCTGGTGGTGGGAGGCGCCCGCAAGACGCCGGGGGCCGCCCTCCTCGCCGGCGTCGCGGCCCTGCGCTCCGGCGCCGGCCGGCTGACCCTGGCGGTGGCAGAGTCGACGGCGGTGCAGCTGGCGGTGGCGTTCCCGGAGTCCGGCGTCGTGGGGCTGCCGGAAACGGGCCACGGGTCGGTTAAGGGCTCCGGGGCGTCGCTGCTGGCAGACGAGGCCGGCGCCGCTGACGCCATCCTCGTCGGACCCGGCCTGGACGACAAGGACGAGACCCTGTCGTTGCTGCGGGCGCTGCTGCTGCCGGGCCGGTCGCGGCCGAAGCGCGGACCCGCCGTCGTCCTCGATGCCTATGCACTGGGCTGCCTGCCCGAACTGGCCGGCGAACTGCAGCCCTGGGCCGGCCGGCTGATCCTGACCCCCAACGTCACCGAAGGCGGCATCCTGTTGGGCCGGGACATTGAGGATCTTCAGCGGGACGTGCCTCGGATCGCCGACAAGTACCAGGCGGTGGTGAGCTGCCAGGGGGTGATCGCGGAGCCCGGCGGGAACCTCTGGGAAATCACCACCGGACACAGCGGCCTGGGCACCTCCGGAAGCGGCGACGTACTGGCCGGAGCCATCGCCGGCCTGCGGGCCCGCGGGACCACCGATGCGCAGGCCGCCTGCTGGGGCTCCCATCTGCATGCCGCTGCCGGCGACCGGCTGGCGAGCAGGCTGGGCGGACTCGGCTATCTGGCGCGCGAGCTCTGCGATGAGCTGCCGGCGCTGATGGTGGAACTCAGCAGTTAAGCGGTGCGCGCGGCCGCCGTTGGTCAGGGCAGGGCCTCAGTCCGGCCACTGCCCACGTTTCTGCAGGACGGCCTTCAGCACGTCCGCGCGGTCGGTGACGATCCCGTCGACGCCGAGGTCCAGCAGGCGGTGCATCTCGGCCGCGTAGTTGATGGTCCAGACATGGACGTGCAGGCCGTGGCGGTGGGCGCGGCGGACGAACCCGGCCGTCACCACGGGCACGGCCCCGTAACGGACCGGGACCTGCAGGGCGTGCACGTCGTGGAGCGCACGGGCCGTCACCCGGCGCAGCAGTGTCGCCGGGAGCAGCGGCCCCAGCAGCACGAAGAGGGCGTTGGAGGCCATGCCGGCGGAACTTGCGGCGGGCCGGCTCAGGCGGCGCAGCACGGCGCGCCGGCGGCGGTCGGAGAAGCTCGCGATCAGGACGCGGTCATGCAGGCCATACTGCTCGATCGCCGCGGCCAGGGTGGCCACCGAGTTCCAGTCCTTGACGTCGAGGTTCAGCCGGACCTCCGGAAACTCCGCGACGAGCTCCTCCAGCAGCGGGATCGGCTCGGTGCCGGCGATCCTGGCCCGGGCCACCGTTTCGGCCGGGAGCTCGGAAATCCGGCCGCTGCCGTCCGTGACCCGGTCGAGGGTTTCGTCGTGGAAGAGCATCAGGACGCCGTCGGCGGTGGTGTGCACGTCCGCTTCCAGGTAGCGGTAACCGAGTGCGACGGCGGCGCGGAAGGCGGCCATCGAGTTCTCGGCGCCCTCGGGCGAGAAGCCGCGGTGGGCCATCGCCACGGGCGCGCCGGCAGCGCCGCCGGGGGCGAGGAAGGGGTGCGGGAGGGTCACTCTTGAAGCGTACCGGAGCCGGGCCGGCCGTTGCCGGAACGCGGGCTCAGGAGCCGTGGGGCAGGATCTCCACCCCGTCGCTGCAGTGCAGCAGTGTCCGGCCGCCGCCGTCGAGGTCCACCCACACAGTGGTGTGGTCCGGCGTCACCGCGTCGACGAACCCGCCGGTCTCGAACCCGGGCGTGAGCCGCACCCGGACCCGGTCGCCCTGGCGCAGGCTCTTCCAATGCGCGTCGGGATCCACCCGTCGGAGCGGCTGGTCATCAGTATGTCGGTTGCCGTACCTGGCCATGATTGCCCCACCATCAGTCAAGAGATCCGTTCGGTCACGCCAGCCTAGGCGGCCAAGGTGAACGGCAGTTGTCCGTCAGCTGGGAATCCCGTGTCCGCCGGGCGGCGTGGGTTACGGGAGCCGGACGCCCAGCTCGGCGAGCTTGGCTTCGAGGATCTGGGCCACGCCGTCGTCGTCGAAATGCGGTGCCTGCTGGCCGGCCGCACGGATGGCTTCCGGGTGTCCGCTGGCCATGGCGTAGCCGTGCCCGGCCCAGCGCAGCATCTCGATGTCGTTGGGCATGTCGCCGAAGGCCACGACCTCCTGCGCCTGAACGCCCAGGGACGCCGCGTATTCGGCGAGGGTCACGGCCTTGTTGACGCCGGGCAGCGACAGCTCCAGCAGCGCGATGTTGGGGGCCGAGTGTGTGGCGGCGGCCAGATGCGCGACAGCGGGCGAAACCTCGGCGAGGAACTCATCCGCGGTGCCTTCCCGGACGACCGCGAGGAACTTCACGATGGCGTCGTCGGCGCGGAGCGTGTCCTGCAGCGGGGCGGGCGTGAATTCGGCGAGCAGTCCGCTGGAACCGGTACCCAGGAACCCGGGTTCCAGGTGGAAGCCGGTGAGGGTTTCCGCGGCGAACAACGCGGAAGGACGCAGCCGCTGGATGATGCGGCGGGCTTCGAAGACGGCGTCGAGCTCCAGGGCCCGGGCGGACACCATACGGTCGGCCTCCAGGTCCCACACCACCGCGCCATTGGAGCAGATCACGGTTCCGGTGTGGCCGAGTTGTTCCTGCAGGGGGTGCAGCCAGCGCGGCGGACGGCCGGTGACGAACACGAGTTCCACCCCGGCGTCGCGGCAGGCGTGGAAAGCGCGCACGGTCCGGTCGCTGATCTTGCCGTCGTGGCCCAGGATCGTTCCGTCAATATCACTTGCTACCAGCCGCATACTGCCAGTCTACGTTGGCCGCGCCCGCGCCATTTCGACGGTTCCCTGCCCGCAGGGTGGTTGGAATCGTCGAGGGCGCAGGGAAGCGTCGAAACGGGGGCGTGGGTGGGCTGGTTCCGCTGCGTACGACGACGCCGGTCAGTGCCGTTCGTACAGTCCGGTCAGGCTCGCCCGGGCCAGGGTGTGCGGGCCGAGCTTGGCTTCCAGCTTGGCCGGGGATGCGCCGGCGTCGAGCCCGGACTTTTCCACGTTCAGGGCGTGCACCGTGATGACGTAGCGGTGCGGGCCGTGGCCCTTGGGCGGGGCGGCCCCCAGGTAGCCTGCGGAACCGCCGTCGTTCCGGAGCTGGAAGGCGCCCAGCGGCAGGCCGCCGCCGTGCCGCGACCCCGCCCCCGCGGCCAGCGAGGTGACGTCCGCCGGGATGTCCAGCACGGCCCAGTGCCAGAAGCCGCCGTGGCCCGGCGCGTCGGGGTCGAACACCGTGACGGCGTAGCTTCGGGTGCCGGCCGGAGCGCCGCTCCAGTGCAGCGGCGGCGATTCATCCTTGCCACCGGGACCGGTAGCGGCGCCGCGCTGGGCCGCCGGCAGGATCTGGCCGTCCTCGAAAGTGTCGCTGCTTAGGCTGAAGGCTGCCATGGCTTCCTCTCAATTGCTGGTTAGGCCCGCACTTTCCGGGCCCAGTTCCATCCGGTTAAGTTCGGCCCGGGTGGGCGGGTTGGCCCCGGCACGGGAGACCGTAACGGCGGCCGCCGCGGCGGCGTGGCCCAGGAGTTCGCGCAGGCTCCCGGCGGATAGCTCGCGCAGCTCCTTGCGGTTCTGGGCTCCGTTGAGGCCCAGGTCCACGACACCGGAGAGCAGCGCGGCCATGAAGGAATCCCCGGCACCGACGGTGTCCGCCACCTTCACCGACGGGGCCGCGACGCGCGCCTCGCCGGCGGCGTTGACGGCCCACGGTCCGGCCGCGCCGCGCGTGACCACCACCATGGCGGGGCCCTCCGAGCCGCCGAGCGAGAGCCACCGGCGGGCCGAATCCAGCGGATCAACGCCGGGGTAGAGCCATTCGAGGTCCTCGTCGGAGGCCTTGACCACGTCCGCGAGCGTGACAAACTTTTCGGCCTGGTGGCGGGCGTAGTCGGCGTCGGTAATGATGCTGGGCCGGCAGTTGGGATCGAAGCTGATGGTCGCCGAAGGATGGGCATGCTCGACGGCGGCAAGCACCTCCGCGGCACCCGGCGCCAGCATCGTGGCAATCGAGCCGGTATGCAGCAGCGTGCTGCCCTGCAGCATGAACGGCAGCCGGTCCGCGAGGCCGGGGAGCTCCCAGGCGAGGTCGAAGGTGTAGCTCGCGGCGCCGTCGTCGTCAATCAAGGCGGTTGCCACCGACGTCGGCAGTTCGTCCGGACCCAGCGGGAGCAGCACCGAACTGGACTTGAGGTGCGCCGCGACGGATTCCCCGTAGGCGTCCCGGCCGTAGCGGCCGATGAACTGCACCGGGTGGTCCAGCCGGGCCAGGCCCACCGCGACGTTCAAGGGGCTGCCGCCGACGTGGGCCTGGATACCTGAGGAGCGCTGGACAACATCAACCAGGGCCTCACCAATGACTGTGAGCATGCTCATACTCTGCCAGAGAACGCCGCCCGGCGCCGCCCCAACCGGTGTTTTGGTACGATACCCCCAGGGGTATAGCCTTAAGGAGTGCCCACCCCTGACACCCAGCCCTCGCCCCGCCGCGCCGGCGCGCCCGGCGCCGTGATCCTGGGGCTGCGCCAGAATATTGCCCAGTTCATGCTGCTCGTTGCGGTCAACGCCCTCGTCGGGGGCACCCTCGGCCAGGAACGCACCGTGCTGCCGCTGCTCGCCAGCGACGTGTTCCATCTCGACAAATACACGAGCGCCCTGACTTTCGTCCTGGCCTTCGGACTGGCCAAGGCAGCCACCAACTACTTCGCCGGGACGCTCTCGGACCGCTATGGGCGCAAGCCGGTGCTGGTGGCCGGCTGGCTGATCGCGCTGCCCGTGCCGCTGCTGCTGATCTTCGGCACCAGCTGGTCCTGGATCGTGGCCGCCAACGTGATCCTGGGCATCAGCCAGGGCCTTACCTGGTCCACCACGGTGGTCATGAAAATGGACCTGGTCGGCCCGAACCGGCGCGGCCTCGCGATGGGATTCAACGAGGCCGCGGGCTACCTTGGCGTGGCCGGCACGGCCCTGGTTACCGGCTACCTCGCGGCGTCCTACGGCCTGCGGCCGGCGCCGTTCCTGCTCGGCGCCGCCTACATCGCCCTGGGGCTCGGCCTGTCCGTGCTCGCCGTCAAGGAAACGCACCACCATGCGAAAACCGAGGCCGCAAACCACGTCGACGCGCACAGCGGTGCCGGCGCGGCGCTCAGCACCCGCGAAATCTTTACCCTGACCAGCTTCCGGGACCGCTCGCTCTCCTCGGTGAGCCAGGCCGGGCTGGTCAACAACCTCAACGACGGCCTGGCCTGGGGCCTGTTCCCGGTTCTCTTCGCCGGCGCCGGCCTCTCGATCGAGCGCATCGGCATCCTCGCCGCGGTATACCCGGCGGTTTGGGGAGCGGTGCAACTTATCACCGGCGCCGCCTCAGACCGGCTGGGGCGCAAGTGGCTGATCGCGGGCGGCATGTTTATCCAGGCCGTGGGCCTGGCCATCGTGGCGGCCGGCCATGGCTTCGAAATTTGGCTCCTCGCGGCCGTCCTGCTCGGCGTGGGCACGGCGATGGTCTACCCCACCCTGCTGGCGGCCATCGGCGATGTGGCCCACCCGCAGTGGCGGGCGCGTTCGGTCGGCATCTACCGCTTGTGGCGCGACGGCGGCTTCGCCGTGGGCGCGCTGCTGTCCGGGATACTCGCGGACGCCTACGGCATTCCGGTGGCGATCGCCGTCGTCGCCGCTTTGACGGCGGCGTCCGGGCTCGTCGTCGCGGTACGGATGCGCGGCACCGACCACCACGCCTAGCACCGGCCCGCGCAGGTTCAGCGCTCCGCGCCGCCCTCCTGGTAGACGTCGGGAATCCCGTCATTGTCCGAGTCCCGCCGCTCCTCTTCCTCCGCCTGCCGGTACTGCCGGTTGCGGGTGCGGAGCACCACGCTCGCCAGCAGGGCGGCCAGCAACGACGCCGCCAGGATGCCGACCTTGGCGTGGTCGTCATGGACGCTGCCATTGCCGAAACTGAGCTCCGCTACCAACAGCGACACGGTGAAGCCGATCCCGGCCAGGATCGAGACGCCGAACACGTCGATCCACTTGAACGAGTTGTCCAGCCGCGCCTTGGTTACCTTGGTGAGCAGCCAGGTGGTGCCCAGGATGCCGGCCGGTTTGCCCAGGACGAGGGCCAGGATGACACCCACGGCGACCGGGTCCGCCAGCGCCGAGCCCAGCCCGCCCCAGCCGCCCACGGCAACGCCGGCGGAGAAGAAGGCGAAGACCGGCACCGCGACGCCGGCCGAGATCGGCCGGAACCGGTGCTCGAAGATTTCCGAAAGCCCCGGTCCGGCTTCCGGTCCCCCGCTGGCCTGGGAGCGCAGCACCGGGATCGCGAAGCCGAGCAGGACGCCGGCCACGGTCGCGTGGATGCCCGAGGCATGCACCAGGGCCCAGGTGGCCAGGCCGAGGGGCAGCAGGATGAACCACGCCGCGGGGGCCTTCAGCCCGAAGAAGCGGCGGTACCGGTGCGCCAGGTAGGTGTACACGCCCAGCGGCAGCAGGGCCAGCAGCAGGGGGGCAAGCTGGAGGTCGCTGGAGTAGAACACGGCAATGATGGTGATGGCGATCAGGTCATCCACCACGGCGAGGGTGAGCAGGAAGATCCGCAACGCACTCGGCAGGTGCGAGCCGATGATCGCGAGGACCGCGACGGCGAAGGCTATGTCCGTGGCGGTGGGGATCGCCCAGCCGCGCAGCGTTTCCGGACTGCCGAGGTTGACGACGGCGTAGATCACCGCCGGGATGATCACCCCGCCGGCGGCCGCGGCGACCGGCACGATCGACTTGTCCAGCTGGCGAAGATCGCCGGCCACGAACTCGCGCTTGAGCTCCAGGCCGACCAGGAAAAAGAAGATGGCGAGCAGTCCGTCGGCCGCCCAGGCCCCCAGGCTGAGGTCCAGGTGCCAGGGTTCGTAGCCGATCTTGAAGTCGCGGAGCGCAAAGTAGCTCTCCGACGCCGGCGAGTTGGCCCAGATCAGCGCGGCGACGGCCGCGAACACGAGCAGGGCTCCGCCGACGGTTTCCTTTCGGAGGATTTCGCCGATGCGCAGGGATTCGGCGTAACTGCCGCGACCGAAGATGGTCAGGCGCGGCGTGCCGGCCTGGGGCGCGGGAGGAGGTGTGTGGCTCATGCGGAAGTCCTAAAATTTGGGTCGACTGAACTATGCCGACCAGACTTCCCGGCGCACCAGATCCCAGTCTACTTGCCTACGGCATCGTGCTGAATCGTTCCGCCTGTGACTTGGCACCCTGGACGATGATCTGGTCCTCCTCATAGAGGACCGTTTGCGCCGTGGTGTGGCCCCAGATCCCGCCGGGGCGCTTGACGGCCACCACGGTCACGCCGAATTTCTCCCGCAGTCCCACGACCCCGAGCGGGCGGTCCCGGACGATAGCCGGAGGGCCCGTCCGGATCATCACAAAATCGTCCTCGAATTCCACGTAGTCGAGGATGGAGCCGAGGACCAGGTGGGCCACCCGCCTGCCCATGTCATGCTCAGGCCGGATCACGTGCTCGACGCCGAGCTGGGCGAGGATTTCGGCGTGCGGCTCGCTGATTGCCTTCGCCCAGATCTGCGGGCGCTGGAATTTCAGCAGCCGCGAGGTGGTCAGGATGCTGGCTTCAATGTCGGAGCCGATGCCCACCACCGCGCGGTCAAACTCGTGCACGGACAGCTGGCGCAGCACCTCCTCCTTAGTCGAATCGGCCCTGACCACATGGGTGAGGCGCCCGTTGAAGGACTGGACAATTTCCTCGCTGGCGTCCACCCCGAGGACCTCGGTCCCCTGGGCCTCGAGCTCCAGGGCCAGGGAGCCGCCGAAGCGGCCGAGCCCAATGACCACCACCGAGGACGCCTTGGTGCTGGCGGCCGCAGTGCGGGCGGCAAAAATGTTCTTAGCCAATGAGCGGCCTTTCCTTGGGGAATTCGTAAAGCAGGGGCCGTTCGCGCAACGCGAGGGCGGCGCCGAGGGTCACCGGCCCCAGCCTGCCGACGAACATTAGCAGGATCAGGACCAGCTGGCCGGCCGGCGGCATGGCGGCGGTGATGCCCGTGGACAGGCCCACCGTCGCGAAGGCGGAGACAACTTCGAAAAGGATCCGCTCCTGGCCAAAGTCGGTAATGAGCATCAGGAACATGGTGGATCCGACCACCAGGGCGATCGCGAGGAGCACCACGGTGATCGCCTGGCGGTGGACGGCCCGGGAGAGCCGTTTCCCGAAGATGTTCACGGCCGTGCCGCCCTGGAGTTCGGTGCTGAGGATGAAGAAGAGCACGGCGAAGGTGGTGATCTTCAAGCCGCCGGCGGTTCCGGCCGGGCCACCGCCGATGAACATCAGGATGTCCATGCCGAGCCAGGACACGGGATGCATCTGCGAGATGTCGATGCTGTTGAAGCCGGCGGTGCGGGTGATGGCGGACTGGAAGAAGCCGGCGAGCACGCGGTCACCGGCCGGCAGCGCGCCGAGTGTGGCCGGGTTGGTCCACTCCACCGCGGTCAGGAAAACGGTCCCGCCGGTGAGTAGCACCGCCGAGCCGACCAGGACCAGTTTCGTGTTCATGCCCCAGAAGATCGGGCGCCGGTACTGCCGGACCAGTTCAAAGAGGACAGGGAAACCAAGGCCGCCGATGATCACCGCCGCGGCAATCGGAAGGCACACCCAGGGGTCGCCGACGAACCCCATCAGGTTGTCCGAATACAGGGCGAAGCCGGCGTTGTTAAAGGCTGACACCGCATGGAAGATGCCACGCCATATGGCCTCGCCGGGCGGGTAGCCGTAGCCGGCCATGAAGCGGGCCGCGAGAATCGCGGCCAACAGCGTTTCCACGATCAGGCTGATGCCGAGGACCCCCACCAGCACCCCGCGGACGTCGCCGAAACCGGTGCTTTTGGTCTCCGCGGCGGCGGACAACCGGGATTTCAGGCCCAGCCGACGGGCGGTCAGGACCCCGAGCAGGGTGCCGAAGGACATCACGCCGAACCCGCCGATCTGGATCAGCACCAGGATGACCACCTGGCCGAAGCCGCTCCAGAACACGGGCGTGTCCACGGTGCTCAGGCCTGTCACGCAAACGGCTGAGGTGGCCGTGAAGAGGGCTTCCAGGAAGGTGGCCCCGCCGTCGCCGGTCTTCGCCACCGGCAGGGACAGCAGTCCGGTCCCTGCGGCGACGGCGCCGGCAAAGCCCAGGACGATCACCTGGGCGGGATGGCTGGGCGCGAAGGCGCGCGCGAACCTGGTGAAGCCCGCCACGGGGGCACGGAGCACCGCGGGAACTTTCACATGCATGGGGCCACGCTATCACCGGCGCCGGGCTGCTTCGCCGGGCCTATTCGGGTGGCCGCTCCCCGGGGCCGCCTCGGCCGGTTCAGCCCAGCAGTTGCTGCACGAGCTCGCGGCATTTCCGGTAGGCGGCCGCCTTCGGGTCGATCAGCGCGAAGTGGTCGCCGGGGACCCTGAGGAACTGGACCGGGGCGCCGCAGGCCTTGGCCGCGGCCGAGTAGGCCTCGGACTGGCTCATCGGCACAGTATCGTCCTCGGTGGTGTGCACGGCGTACACCGGAACCCGCAGCGGCACGGCGCTCATCGGGTCGGCGAACTTATGCCGTTTGGGGTATTTTTCCGAGGAACCGCCCAGGAAGTTGCTCACCGCGCCGTTGCTCAGGTTGAGCCGCTCCGCCTCGGCCAGGTTCAGCAGCCCGGACTGGCTGACGACACCGGTAAGGTGCACCGCGCCGTCGTCGTCCTTGCGCTGCAGCTGGCGGTCCGCGTCCGGGGCGCCGAGCTGGCCAAGCCGGCTGCGGCCGGCCGCCCAGACGGCCAGGTGCCCGCCGGCGGAGTGGCCGAGCGCGACGACGCGGTCCAGGCCGAGGCCGTGTTCGTCGGCGATGTCGCGCAGCTTGTCGATTCCGGCGAGGATGTCCGCGAAAGTGTGCGGCCAGCCTCCGCCGTTGCCGGCCCGCCGGTACTCCAGGTTCCAGGCGGCCACGCCGTGCGCAGCGAGGTCCTTGGCCAGCGGTTCGCCGAGTTCGGCGCCGTACTGCGAACGCCAATAGCCGCCGTGGATCACCACGACCACGCCCCTGGGCTCGGCCGCGTCCGGGAGGAAGAGTTCCCCCCACTGGCTCGGGTCGTCGCCGTAGTGGTACTTCTGCCGCTTCACTGTGTCCTCCTTGGGGCCCGGTGAACAGGCAGCGACCGCCCCCAGTGTCGCCGCCGCTGCGGCCGCCAATAGAGTCCGACGCCGCACATCAGCCATCTGCAGAGCCTACCTTGGGCGCCGCGCGGCGCCGTTGAAGCCGGCGCTGTATTGCCGCCACACGGTGACGGGCCGGGCTGGCTGTCACAGCTGCGCCGTAAGCTAGGCCCATGGCTAGCAACTGGGAGCGCCTTGACCCCGCGCTGCGCGAATCCGTGCAGGACAACGTGGAACTCTATGAGCGGGTCCGTCCTGCCCTGAAACTGGTCACCCGCGAAGTGCTGCTGACGCTGCGTGCCATGCTCAAGGGCACGGAGGTGACACCGCTGTTCGTGACCGGCCGGACCAAGACGGTGGAGTCGTTCCGCGAGAAGATTTCCCGCATTGAGGAACCGCTGGAGCCGGGCGGGCCGCCGGTGCTGAAATTTCCGGACCCGTTCCGCACGCTCAATGACATGGTCGGCATCCGCGTCATCACCAAGCTCCCGGCCGAAAACGCCGTCGTCGCCAACCTGATCAAGCGCCAGCGCCAGCTCTTCGACTGCCGGGGCGACCGCGAGAAGGACATCGGCTCGATCGAGTCCGGAACCTACGGCTACTCCAGCCGGCACCTGATCCTGCGGACCATCCAGAATGATGCCGTCAAGGAGTACCAGCAGGCCTTCAACCCAGAGGCGCAGCCCAACGGCAGCTACTTCTTCGAATGCCAGATCCGGACGGTCTTCGC
This sequence comes from Arthrobacter sp. 10T419, assembly GCF_056394105.1. Classification (NCBI taxonomy): domain Bacteria; kingdom Bacillati; phylum Actinomycetota; class Actinomycetes; order Micrococcales; family Micrococcaceae; genus Arthrobacter; species Arthrobacter sp. 10T419. The sequence continues at coordinate 337,326 of NZ_JBFTHF010000003.1, forward strand.
GCACGCCTGGAGCGAAATTGAGCACGACATCCGGTTCAAGGCCGAGGATCCGCGGGCATGGACCCCGCATTTCGACCGCCAGTTCACCGCCACGGCCGCCATGTTGGAGACCGTGGAGGGCGCCTTCGCGGACCTGCATGAGCGCTACGAGGAGGTCCGCAGCTACTGGGACATGGACGGCGAGGGCGCCGCGCAGCTCACCCCGAACCGGATCCGGGACGTCTGGCGGACACTGCTGCCGCACGTGGACCGCAAGGTCGACGACGACTGGGGCTGGGCCGCCGAGTTGATGGCCGCGCACGGCTTGAACCAGACCGTGCAGCTCGCGGGCCTGCTCAGCGCCAACCGGATCACCGAGGTCCGTAAGGCCCTGGACCACCGCTACTCCCCCGGCCCAGACCGGCTGCTGGACGACCTGCTGCTGTGGCAGTACGGAACGGCGCACATCGACCTCACCGCGGAACCGGCCGACGCCGTCCCGCACCCGCGGCGCGACAGCCTGCTGCGCCGGCTCAAGCAGATCGAGCGCTACCGGCTGACGCAGGGCTAGGGCTGGGGAATCGGCGCCTCGCCGATGCGTTTGCGGCTTAGGAAACTGCCCCGCCAAAGCGCCTGACGTAGCGACGCTGCCAGGGCGTCTCCACGGCGGTGCGCCGGTAGTTCCGCCGCACGAAGGCGACAGCTTCGGCGGGCGGGACGCCGTCGAGCACCGCGATGCAGGCAAGAGCGGTGCCGGTCCTGCCCCGGCCTGCCCAGCAGGCCACCTCGACCCGCTCCGTCTCCGCGCGCCGCCACGCCTCCCGGAAGGCGTCTAGGGCATCGGCGTCGTCGGCGGGAACATGCAGGTCCCGCCAGCGGACCCAGCGGGAGTCCCACTCCGTCGGATGCGGGCGACTGCCCAGCAGGTACAAGCCGAATTCGGGCCGTGGACCGGACGGGAACGGCGCCAGCAGGCCCCGGCCACGGATCAGGCGTCCGGAAGGAAGACTGAGCACACCGGGTTGACCCGGTTCCCATGTCTGCGCCATAGTCCCGAGCGTAGCCCCTCCCGGTACCCGGTTGAAGGACCCCAAATTAGGGCCAGACGGGTCTGGCGGTAACCGATCCCGGTCCTTAGAGTGGCCGGAACTCAAGAACCGCTGAAGGGAATCCAAGGATGTCATTCCAGGCGTACCTCGACACGATCGAGGACAAGACCGGGCTTACTCCCCGCCAGCTCCTCGAGCTCGCCCGGCAGAAGGGCTTCGCGGACGCGCCCGCGCAGGCCGGGGAGATCCTCGACTGGCTGAAGACGGATTACGGGCTGGGCCGCGGCCACGGGATGGCACTCGTCCACGTCATCCGGCAGGGCCCCGGCATCAGCAGCAAGCACGTTGGCGCCACCGGCGCGCACAGCGACGAGTCTGACACGCTCTGGCTCGACGGGAAGGCGTCCAAGCCGTCCTCGTAGCGCCCGGTTCCTAGTGCCCGGTTCCTAGTGCCCGGCGCCGAGCTTGCCGCCGAGGCGTTCGCGCATGTGGACGCTGGCGTCGTTGAGGCCGACGACCAACACGTCCTTGCCGTGTTGGTGGTACTTCTCGGTGATGGCGTCCAGCGCCGCGATGGTGGAGGCATCCCACAGATGTGAGGCATGCAGGTCGATGACCACGCGCTGGGGGTCCAAGGCGTACTCGAACTGGGTATAGAGGTCGTTTGAGGAAGCGAAGAAGAGTTCCCCGTCGACCCGGTAGGTGGCGACGGGGCCGCCGTCGACCTCTGCCACGGTGCGGTGCACGGTAACGAAGTGAGCGACCCGGCGGGCAAACATCACCATCGCGACCAGCACCCCGACGCCGACGCCGATCGCCAGGTTGTGGGTGGCGACGGTGACGATGACGGTGGCGACCATGACGGCGGTTTCGCTCTTGGGCATCATTTTCAGGGTCCGCGGACGGATACTGTGCCAGTCGAAGGTGGCCACGGAGACGAAAATCATCACAGCAACGAGCGCGGCCATCGGGATCAGCGAGACGATGCCGCCCAAGGCCACCACCAGGATCAGCAGGAAGACACCGGCCAGGAAGGTGGAGATCCGGGTGCGGGCGCCGGAGGCCTTCACGTTGATCATGGTCTGGCCGATCATTGCGCAGCCACCCATGCCGCCGAAGAACCCGGTGACGACGTTTGCCACGCCCTGGCCCCAGGCCTCCCGGGTCTTGTGCGAGCGGGTGTCCGTGATGTCATCGACCAGTTTGGCGGTCATCAGGGATTCGAGCAGCCCCACGAAGGCCATGGCGAGGGCGAATGGGAAGATAATTTGCAGGGTCTCGAGCGTGAAAGGCACGTTCGGGATGAAGAGCGCGGGCAGCGAATCGGGCAGTGCGCCCTTGTCCCCCACGGTAGGGACGGCGACGGCGGCGAACACCGTGATGAGCGTCAGCGCCACGATGGCGACCAGCGGGGCAGGGACTGCCTTGGTGAGCTTGGGCAGCCCGAACACGATCAGCAGCCCCAGCGCCGTCAACGGGTAGACCAGCCACGGGACGCCGATCAACTCCGGCAACTGCGAGAGGAAAATCAGGATGGCCAGCGCATTGACGAAGCCCACCATCACCGAGCGCGGGATGAAGCGCATCAGCTTGGCAACCCCGGAGAGTCCCAGGATGATCTGGAACAGGCCGGCCAGGATCACCGCGGCGACTAGGTAGTCCAGCCCATGGGACTTCACCAGCGGGGCGATCACCAGGGCGACGGCTCCGGTCGCAGCCGAAATCATTGCCGGCCGGCCGCCGACGAAGGAGATGGTGACGGCCATGGTGAAGGACGCGAAGAGCCCGATTCGCGGATCGACGCCGGCGATAATCGAGAAGGCGATCGCCTCCGGGATCAGGGCCAGCGCGACGACGAGTCCGCCCAGGACCTCTGTCTTCAGCCGCCGAGGGGACAGCAGGGCGCCCCGGACCGATTGCAGCTGTTCGGGAGTGAAGGCCGGGGAATTCCCGGCGGTTTTGACGGCCATCGCTGGCTCCGTTCAGGGTCAGGAGGCGCGGCAGGGCCCCTCAGTTGCGAAGAATGCGGGGGCGCAGCACTGCGCCGGCAGGGAGCGGGACCGGCCTTGGCGGTCGCACCACTCCCCACAAACCCTACCCTAACGTGATGGTAGAGTTTCAATCGGACGAAGGAAGGGGCCCCATTGACGGACGCAAGCCGCAGCACCATGCACATCGGCGAACTGGCAGAACGCACCGGACTGTCCTTGCGCACTATTCGCCATTACGACGACGTCGGGCTGCTCCCCGCGACGGCCCGCACCGGGGGCGGTTTCCGGGTCTATTCCGAGGCTGACGCCGCGCGCCTGATGCTGATCAAGCAAATGAAACCGCTGGGCTTCTCCCTCGAGGAGATGGCCGAAATCCTGGGCCTGCTAAATACGGAGGCCGCCGGCCCCGCTGACACTGCTGGCGCCGACGCCCGGCTGGCTGAATTCCTGGAACGGGCCGAACACCAGCGCGCCAAGATGGCCCGCAACCTGCGCCAGGCGGAGGAGTTCATCGCCATGCTGGGCCAGCGAACCCCGTCGCCTAACCCCGCTAGCCCGGCACCGGGGCTTTAAATCTGACATACTCGTCCGCCGATTGGTCATAAAGTGGCCGCATGGCGGACGCTGGTGGCACCATGCTTGGATGCTTGAGGCAACCAAATCCCCACAGTCCGCACCGGAGTCCCGCACTGACGCGGCCACCCCGGATAATCCGGCCCTCGCCGCCGAGGCGAAGATCGCCCGCATTGCGGTCACCGTTTTCCCGCTCCTGGTGGTGGTGGCCGGCGTCGCCGGTTTCCTCCTGCCGGGCGCCTTCAAACCGCTCGCTCCGAGCGTGCCGTACCTGCTCGGCATCATCATGTTCTGCATGGGCCTGACCCTGACCCCGCCGGACTTCGCCTCCGTGGCGAAGCGCCCCTGGGCCGTGGTGCTGGGCATCGTGGCGCACTACGTCATCATGCCCGGCGCCGGGTGGCTGATCGCCCAGGCACTGCACCTTGAGCCGGAACTCGCCGTCGGCCTGATCCTGGTCGGCTGCGCCCCGTCGGGCACGGCGTCGAACGTGATGGCGTTCCTGGCCAAGGGTGATGTGGCCCTCTCGGTGGCCGTCGCCTCCGTGTCCACGCTGATCGCCCCGATCGTCACGCCTTTGCTCGTGCTCTTCCTGGCCGGGTCCTACCTTCAGATCGACGCCGCAGGCATGGTGCTGGACATCGTCAAGACCGTGCTGCTGCCGGTAGTCGCCGGCCTGCTGGCCCGCCTGTTCCTGAAGAAGGTTGTCGCCAAGGTGCTTCCGGCGCTGCCTTGGGCCTCCGCCGTGGTCATTTCGCTGATTGTGGCAATCGTGGTGGCGGGCAGTGCGAACAAGATCGTGGCCGCCGGCGGCATCGTCTTCCTCGCCGTGGTGCTGCACAACGGCTTCGGCCTGGGCCTGGGCTACCTGGCCGGAAGGCTCGGACGCCTGGACGACAAGGCCCGGCGCGCCCTGGCCTTCGAGGTGGGAATGCAGAATTCCGGCCTCGCGGCGACGCTGGCCACGGCCCACTTCAGCCCGCTGGCGGCCCTGCCGTCGGCCGTGTTCTCGCTCTGGCACAACATCTCCGGCGCCATCGTGGCCGCCTGGCTGGCCCGGCGCCCGCTGCGCGACGCCTGATTCCTGCCGGGGCCCTTCCCGGTTCCCATCGATTGCTCCGTAACCGCCGTTTTCAAGCCTCATAACGGCGGTTACGGAGCAATCGACGTTTGACGAGCGGACGTCGATGCTCCGGCAGCCGTTGCGTGACGCGGCGCGAAACCTGCCTTGCGGTGGAAGCCCGGGGTCAGCAGGATGAAGTAGACCGGATTCAATGCACGGCAGGGAGGTGGAACTCGCTCATGGACGACCAGTACACAACTGAACGGGACAGCTTCGGCAGGCTGCTGGCGGACCGGCAGGTCTGGCGGCAGGCCACCACGATCCCAGCAGCCGGCGAACTGACGGCACGCTGGCTGGAGGGCCGGAGCCAGTACCAGCCCGGAACGTTCACCCCCGGCATCGATGCGGAGACGGAGGCGATCGCCGGCCAGCTGGCGGCACTCAACCGGAACGGGCTGTTCACCAAGGAGTCGCAGCCCGGGCTCCGCGAGGGCGGCAACGTCCAGCGGGCCTACGTGACGGGCTACTGCACCCCGGAGTCGGCGGGCAGCCTCCTGGACCTCTCCTCGCGGACGGAGCTGGTGACGGTGGCACACGCCCCGGGGGAAATGAGCCGCGCCTCGATTCCCGTGACACTGCGGGACGCCGAGATCGTTACCGTGCTGGGCACCAGCGAAAGCCCGATCGAAGCGGACCAGCTCAAAGACTGGTCCGCCGAGGCCAACGAATCGCTGGCGCTGGTGCTGGCCGAGTCCTGGTACGTCGAGATTTTCGACCCCGTCTGGGGCCGGGACGGTGTGCTGCTGGCGGCCGTGCTGGACGCGCTGGCGTTGGGCTGACGACGGCGGCTGCCTCAGCCGATGCTGGCTGCCTCGTCGAGCGTGCGCGATTCGAAGTGCTCCAGCATCTCGCGCATTGCGTCCACGCCCTGGGTGAAGGTGGCTGATGCCCGCCACTGTTCAATCTGTTCGAGTGATTCCCACGGGCCTGTGCTGATGAACCGGTTCCTGACGTCATGGTCGTGCATCAGCACGGCCTTGTTGTTGGGATAGTCCTCCTGCGTTTTCCTCGCCAAATCCCGCCAGGCCTGGACAAAATCATTCTCGCGTCCCGGGTGGACCAGCCAGATTCCAAGCGTGTAGACAGACATGGCTGCCGCCTTCCATTCTCCGTACGGGGTTGATACCGCCGATTATGTTCCCGGGACGCGCGTGGCGGTAGGGCCGGACTGCCCGGCGGTGCGGCCGAAAGCTCGGAAGGCGGCCCGCTCGACGGACGAGCATGCCCAGCCCTGAGCGCCGGGGTTGGACATAGTGGCACTATGTCCACCCGCCGGCCCGGGAGGTGGGCATGTCCCGCGGCTACCCGATCAGCGCCAGCACCGCTCCGGCCGTGACCAGGCCGCCGGCTTCGGCGCGGACGTCGGTCACCGTTCCGTCCCGGTGTGCGGCGACCTGGGTTTCCATCTTCATCGCTTCGAGCACGACGACGGGTTCTCCCGCCGCGACCTCGGCCCCCGGCGCGACGAGCCACTTCACCACGGTCCCGGCCATGTGGGCCCGCAGTTCCCCCGGATCCGCGGGCGCGGCAGCGCCGCCGTCGGACGCGGTCCCCGGTGAGCCCTCCGGCGAGCCCCCAAGCGAAACTCCGGCAGGCAGCGCCCGGCCGGACCGCGCCCAGCCGTCCAGCAAATCCGCCGGCAGCCCGACGGCGAGACGCTTGCCGTCGACCTCGACCGTGATGGTGCGGCGTTCGCCGTCGGGCGCCGTGGTGCTGTAGCCGGGGTCGGCCGGAATCCGGTCAGCGAAGTCGGTTTCGATCCAGCGGGTGTGGATTCCCAGCCCGGCCTCGGAGGTGAAGTCCGGGGACTCCAGCACGGCCCGGTGGAACGGCAGCACGGTGGCCACCCCGGTGATGCTGAGTTCCGCGAGGGCGCGGCGGGCGCGGCGCAGGGCCTGCTGCCGGTCCGCGCCGGTGACGATCAGCTTGGCCAGCAGCGAATCGAACTGCGGCGGGACAAACGAGCCGGAGCGGACGCCGGAGTCGAGCCGGACCCCCGGGCCGGTGGGGCCGGAGAACCCGGTCACGGTACCCGGCGAGGGGAGGAAGCCGCGGCCCACGTCCTCGGCGTTGAGCCGGAATTCGAAGGAGTGGCCGCGGGGTGCCGGGTCCCCGGTGAGCCGCAGCAGCTCCCCGGCCGCGATGCGGAACTGCTCCTGCACCAGGTCGATCCCGGTGGTTTCCTCGGTGATGGGGTGCTCCACCTGCAGGCGGGTGTTGACCTCCAGAAAGGCGACCGTGCCGTCGGCGGCGACGAGGAATTCCACCGTGCCGGCGCCGGAGTAGCGGGCTTCCCGGCAGACCGCCTTGGACGCCTGGTAGATCTGCTCGGTCTGCTCTTCCGTGAGGAAAGGTGCGGGGGCTTCCTCGACGAGTTTCTGGTGCCTGCGCTGCAGCGAGCAGTCGCGGGTCCCGACGACGACGACGTTCCCGTGGGTGTCCGCCAGGACCTGGGCCTCCACGTGCCGGGGTCGGTCAAGGTAGCGCTCCACGAAGCACTCGCCGCGGCCGAAGGCGGCGACGGCCTCGCGGACGGCGGAGTCGAAGGCCTCCTCGATTTCGTCGAGCGCGCGGACCACCTTCATGCCGCGGCCGCCGCCGCCGAACGCCGCCTTGATCGCGATCGGCAGTCCATGCTGCTCGGCGAAGGCGCGGGCTTCGGCGGCGGAACCGACCGGGCCGTCGCTGCCGGCCACGAGGGGCGCCCCGGCGCGGACGGCGGTTTCACGGGCGGTGATCTTGTTGCCAAGCAGCCGGATGGCGTCGGGCGCGGGCCCGATCCAGGTCAGTCCGGCGTCGAGGACGGCCTGGGCGAACTCGGCGTTCTCGGACAGGAAGCCGTAGCCGGGGTGGATGGCATCGGCGCCGGATTCGGCGGCCGCGGCCAGCAGTTTGGGGATGTTCAGGTAGGTGTCGGCGGGCGAATTGCCGCCCAGGGCGAAGGCCTCGTCCGCCGCGGAGACGTGCACCGCATCGGCGTCAATGTCCGCGTAGACGGCGACGGACGCCAGCTCTGCGTCGTCGCAGGCCCGGGCGATCCGGACGGCGATTTCGCCGCGGTTGGCGATCAGGACCTTGCGCATCAGTTACTCACTTCTTCGTCGGGGGCTTGTTCGGCGGGGATGTCGGCGGGGGTGTGGTCGGAGGTGGCGGGGCCGGTGGTGCCGGAGTCCGCCCAGCGGAAGCGGATCCGGCCGCCGATCGGGACCTGCGCGGCGAGGTCCAGTTGCGAGTCGACGACGACGGCGATCACGGGGTAGCCGCCGGTGATGGGGTGGTCGGCCAGGAAGAGCACCGGCAGGCCTTCGGGCGGGATCTGCAGCGCACCCGCGACGGTCCCTTCGCTGGCCAGCTCCCCGCCCCGGGTGCGCCGCAGCGGTGTTCCGTCGAGCCGCATGCCCACCCGGTTGGACTGCGGCTTGACCAGCCACTCCTGGGCGGTAAGCGACTCCAGCGCCTCGGCGTCGAACCAGTCAGCGCGGGGGCCGGGGACGACGTCGAGCACGGTCACCCCGGTGCCGGGGAACTCGGGCTGCAGTTCCGGGTGGCCGACGACGCCGGACTCGGAGTCGCCGCCCGAGGGCAGGAGCTGCCGCGCGGCCAGCGGCGCCGGGCCGATCCCGGACATCGTGTCAGTGGACCGGCTGCCGAGGACCGGCGCGGCATCCACTCCGCCGCGGAGCGCGAGGTAGCTGCGGAAGCCGCTCTCCGGCGCGCCGATGCTGAGCGTCTCGCCGTCAAGCAGGGCGAAGGGCGTGGCCATCGGCACGGTACGGCGGTCGGGCTCCGCGTCAGGGCGGCCCGGGGTGGTGATGGCCAGTTCCGACGGCGCCCCGGCGACGGCCAGGACCTGGTCCCCGACGGCCTGGACCGTAAGTCCGCCGGCGACGGTCTCGATCGCCACTGTCTCAATACCGGCTGCGCCGGGCGCGTTGCCGACGAGGCGGTTGGCGCGGCGCAGCGAGGCGCGGTCCAGGGCGCCGGCGGCGGAGACACCCAGTCCGGAGTGGCCGTGGCGTCCGAGGTCCTGGATCAGGCTCTGCAGGCCGGGCGAGACGATCCGGAGTCCCGAAGTCACCTCCGGCGCGGGGGTCTCGGGCTGCGGTTCCGGGGCAAGCGCCACCGTCTCCCGGACCGCGCGGAACTGGATCCGGTGGCCGGGCGCGGCCAGGGCGGGCTGCTCGCGGTCCAGGTCCCACATCCGGGCGGCGGTGTGGCCGATCAGCTGCCAGCCGCCGGGTGAGCGGCGCGGGTACACGGCCGAGTACGTTCCGGCCAGCGCCACGGCACCTGCGGGAACGGCGGTGCGCGGGGAACTGCGGCGGGGAACGTTGAGGACTTCGTTCTCCCCGACGAGGTAGCCGAATCCCGGGGCGAATCCGGCGAAGGCCACCGTCCACTGCTGGCGGCAATGGGCGGCGATCACGCCCTCGATCCCGAGCCCGGTCAGCTCCGCCACTTCGGCGAGGTCCGCGCCGTCGTACACGGTGTCGATGACCACGAGGCCGCCGTCGCGCTGCACCGGGGCGGTGAGGTCGAGCTGCAGCAGCTGCGCGGCGATCCGGCGGGCGGCGACGGGCGAGTCGGCCGTAACCATGACGGTTTCGGCGGCGGCGAGCACGTCCAGTTGCCCGGGCAACGGGTGCTCAAGGAGCAGCGCCTGCAGCGCCAGCACGCCTTCGGTGCCGGTGAGTTCTGCGAGCACCGCGCGGGTGCCCACCGCCCGCACCGCGTTCACTTTGTGGACGGCCGCCTGCCGCGCTGCCACCGTTTCCATTGCTGTCTCCATCATTGCCGCCGTCTCCAGGGTCCGCGCCGTTTAGGCGCGGGCTTCCTGCAGCAGCCGCTCTTCCTCGGCTGTCTGCGGGTTCCGGCCGATCGCCAGGCCTACCACCGTCACCACGGCGGAGACCGCGAGGTAGCCCGCGATCAGGAACCAGTTGCCGGTGGCGGCGTAGAGCGCCGTAAAGACCAGCGGGGCAATGGCGCCGCCGATCACGCCGGCGAGGGTGTAGGCCAGCGAGCTGCCGGCGTAGCGCAGCCGGGCCGGGAACTGCTCGGTGATGTAGGCGGCCTGCGGGCCGTACATGACCGCGTGGAAGGCAAGGCCGATTACGACGCCGATGGTGAGCATCAGCACGGACTTGCCTTGGATCATCAGGAAGAACAGCGGGATGTAGAGGGCCGTGCCAACGGCGGCGATGCCGTAGACGAGGCGGCGGTTGAAGCGGTCCGTCAGCGCGCCGGCGGCCGGGATCAGGGCGAGCTGGAAAGCCGAGCCGATCAGGATGGCGCCGAGGACGTTGCCGGTGGTCATGCCCAGCTGCTTGGTGGCGTAGAGGGCGACGAAGACAGTGAAGAGGGAGTAGAGCACGTCGGGGCAGATGCGGGACAGGGCGGCTGCCAGCAGCGCGCGGGGTTCCTTGGTGAAGACCTCTTTGATGGGGGCCTTGGGGGCCTCGCCGTGGGCTTGGATGGCCTTGAAGACGGGGGTTTCTTCGAGCTTGAGTCGGATCAGGAGGCCGAAGACCACCAGCAGGGCGGAGGCTAGGAAGGCCACGCGCCAGCCCCAGGACAGGAACGCCTCGTTACTGAGGGTTGCCGCGAGGAGGGCCAGCACACCGTTGGCCATCAGGTTGCCGGCCGGCGGGCCGATCTGGGCTGCCGAGGACCAGAAGCCGCGCTTGCGGGCGTCGCCGAATTCGCTGGAGAGCAGGACGGCTCCGCCCCATTCGCCGCCGACGCCGATGCCCTGCGCCAGGCGCAGCAGCACCAGGATCGCCGGAGCCGCGACGCCGATCGCGGAGTAGTCGGGGAGGGCGCCAATGAGCACCGTGGCGACGCCGATAAGCATCAGTGTGACCACCAGGACGTGCTTGCGGCCGATCTTGTCGCCGAGCCGGCCGAAGATGACGCCGCCGATCGGGCGGGCCAGGTAGCCGACGGCGAAGGTGGAGAAGGACAGCAACAGGCCGACCAGCTCGTCGCCCACCGGGAAGAAGATCTTGGGGAAGATCAGCGCCGACGCCACGGAGTAGATCGCGAAGTCGTAGTACTCCAGCGAGGTGCCGGTGAGGCTTGCGATGTAGGCCTTGAGGGCGCCAGGGGGCAGGTTCCTCTTGCCAGGCCTCTTGCCGGGCCTCTTGCTTGCGGCCGGGGCGGCCTGGTGCGGTGCGGTCATGATGTTCCTCCAGATGCGGGTGCTGCCTGTGCTGGGTGGGTGTGCTGAAGTCGCGCCGGGCTCAAGACGCAGCGCCGGTGAGGCTGTTGGTGTTCCTAGATGAATGAGGCGGTGCCGATGCCGGCAGCGCTAAGCGCTTCGCGAACCGCGGCTGCCATGGCTACGGCTCCCGGGGAGTCGCCGTGGACGCAGATGCTTTCGGCCCGGATTTTCAGGATGGAGCCATCGATGGTGCGGACGGCTGAATCGGTGGCCATCCGGAGGACATGTTCGGTGACCTCGGTGTGGTCGTGCAGCACGGCTCCGGGGAGGGTGCGGGAAACCAGGGTGCCGTCGCGGTTGTAGGCGCGGTCCGCGAAGGCTTCGGTAACCGCCCGGATCCCGGCCGCCTCTGCCAGGCGAAGCACTTCCGAGCCCGGCAGGCCCAGGATGGGCAGGTTCGGATCCACGGACTTCACCGCGTCGACGACGGCCCGCGCCTGCGCGGTGTGCGCGACGATCGCGTTGTACAGGCCGCCGTGCGGCTTGACGTAGCTGACCTGGCCGCCTTCCGCGGCGGCCAGGGCCTGCAGCGCACCGATCTGGTAGACGACGTCGTCCGCCAGCTCGTTCGGATCGATGTCGAGGAAGCGGCGACCGAAGCCGGCCAGGTCGCGGTAGCCGACGTGGGCGCCGATCCTGACGCCGGCGGCGACCGCCTCGCGGCAGGTCCGCCGGATGACGCTTGGGTCTCCGGCGTGGAAGCCGCAGGCCACATTGGCGCTCGAAACGGAGCGGAACATTGCTGTGTCGTCACCGAGGCTCCAGCGTCCGTAAGACTCGCCGACGTCGCTGTTCAGGTCGATGGTGTTTAGCCCGGTGTGTGCCATTTGTGATCCTCGTCTCAGTGCTTGGCCCCCTCTTAGGATGCACTATCCCGTGGGATTGTTCAACAATCCGACGATTCCCGTTTTGGACAATCGTGTACATTCGGCACTATGACGACTTCCGAAGCCAGCCCGCGCGCCCTGGCGGCCGCCGCGCGGCTGCGCATCGCCGTCCCCTCCGTGGCGGACCGGGTCGCGGCCGAACTCCGCCAGCAACTGGCCGACGGAGTGCTGCTGCCGGGCACCCGGCTGACCGAGTCGACGATTGCCGAAGACCTGGGCGTCTCACGCAACACCGTGCGGGAGGCCTTCGCCGAACTGGCCGCGGAGCGCCTGGTGGTCCGGCAGCCCAACCGCGGAGTGTTCGTGGCCAGCCTGGCCCCCGGCGACATCCACGATGTGTACACGGTGCGGCGCGCCGTCGAGGTCGCAGCCCTGCGCGGCGGAGGCACTCCGGAGCGGGTGGCCGCGGTCCGTGCCGCGGTCGAGGAAGGCAAGGCCGCGGCGGCCGCCGACGACGAGGAGGCTCTGGGCACCGCCAACCAGCACTTCCACCGCGCGATCGTGGCGCTGGCTGGCAGCCGCCGACTAGACACGATCATGTCGCAGGTTCTCGCCGAGATGCGGCTGTTCTTCCACAAGGCCACCGTGGACGCGCACTTCTACCGGAGCTACCTCGACGACAACGAGCACATCTGCGCCGCACTGGAAGCCGGCGAGCCTGACCGCGCAGCGGAGCTCCTGCTGGCCTACCTCGACCGCTCGGAACAGAAGCAGAGCGCCGTCCACGGCGCGTGAGGTCCCCGGGCGGCGGCCGTCAGGCGGATGTCACAGGCATTCGTCCACGATCTTGCCGGCCACTCCGCCGATGATGGTGCCAAGCCCGGCACCAGCGGCCCCCCCGAGGATGCCGCCGATCGCGGCGCCCGCCCCCGCCAAGGTCTCCTGCCAGTTCCCGCCGGACTTTTTGTAGACAACGCCGGTGCTGCCTCCGCCACCGTCCTCCGTAACGTCGCCGGACAGATAGGAGCCGGCCGACGCCGATGCGAAGGCGAGCGCTACCGGGCTGGCACCTGGTTGCAGGAGCAATTGGTCATAGGATTTCCGGACCTCGTGGTACGCCGCGGATGCCTCCTTCTTGCCGGAGCTGGCGGCAAATCCTTCCTCACAAATCCGGACCAGGACCGGGAGGTCCGCTTCCGTGATCAGCCCCATCTCCAGGAGCTTGTCCAGGATGATTTTGGTTGCCTTCAGCCGGTCGCCTTTGGCCTCCCGCATGATGCGTGCGGTCTCCCGTGAAACCGCGAACTGCAGGTCTCCTGCCCCGACTCCCAGCACCTGCTTTTTGTCCAACATTGTGCCCACCTCCATCAACTAGCGTCCTGCAAGTGCGCACAGGTTACGCCCGGGGAGGGGCTTCCGGAAGGCCCCGCGGGTTCCGCGACAGACCCCCGGCTCAGAGCCGCCGGGCTCCCGCGGCGGGGCGCGCGGCAAAGATCTCCGGCGCCCCGAATCCCTGCCCGGCAAAGGCCCGCAGCACGGCCTCTTCCACTCCCCGGGCTTCGGCCGCGGGAACCAGCGCGATGGCGGAGCCGCCAAACCCGCCCCCGGTCATCCGGGCGCCGATGGCCCCGGCGCCGCGGGCGGCGTCCACCGCGAGGTCCAGTTCCGCGCAGGAAATCTCAAAGTCGTCCCGCATGGAGCGGTGGCTCGCGTCCAGCAATTCGCCGATCGCCGCTGCGCCCCGGCTCTCCAGCAACGCGACGGTCCGTGCCACGCGGTCGTTTTCGTGGACGATGTGGCGGACCCTCCGGAAGGTTTCCCCGTCGAGAATACTTTCGGCGCGGGTTAGATCAGTGACGTCGAGGTCCCGCAGGGCACCCACGCCCATCAGCTCGGCACCCCGGGCGCAGGAGGCCCGCCGCGCCGCGTAGCCTCCGTTGGCATGGGCATGCGAGACCTTCGTGTCGATCACCAGGCACACCAGGCCGGCCCCCTCCAGTCCCAGCGGTACCCGGCGAAAGCTTCCGTCGCGGCAGTCCAGGTAAACCGCGCAGTCCTGGGCGCCCAGCATCGAGGCGTACTGGTCCATGATCCCGGTGGGGGCTCCGACCACGTTGTTCTCCGCCCGCCGCCCGACGTCCGCCAACTCGGTGGCGCCCAACTTCGCCCCGGCGAGCTCGGCGAGGGCGGATGCGACGGCGCACTCCAGCGCCGCCGACGAGGAAAGCCCCGCGCCGACCGGGACGTCCGAGGACACCAACAGCTCGAAGCCCGGGACGGAAACCCCGGCCCGCCCGAGCTCCCAGGCAACGCCGGCCGGGTAGGCGGACCAAGCCCCCGCTGGCCCGGGTGCGAAGGTGGCGGGGTCGAAGGTGTTCAGGTCAAACTCGACGGGCGCCGCCCCGGCGAAGGCGGATGCCAGCAGCACGCGGCGGTCATTGCGTGCGGCCACCGCGACCGTCGTCGCCCGGTCGATCGCGAACGGTAGAACCAGGCCCTCGTTGTAGTCGGTGTGCTCGCCGATCAGGTTCACCCGGCCCGGAGCCTGCCACAGCCCGTCCGGGGCATGCCCGAAGTGCGCGGTGAAGGCGTCGGCAAGCTTTACGGCGGGTCCCGCGGTTTCCGTCGGTGTCATGGCGTTCCTGTCCTGCCCGGGACGGTGTCCCGCAGCGCGGCGGCGACCTGTTCCGGTGTGGTGTCGTTGATGAAGGCGCCCATCGCGGCCTCGGAGCCGGCGAGGAATTTGAGCTTGTCCGCGGCCCGGCGTGGCGAGGTGATCTGCAGGTGGAGGTATCCGGAGCGGCGCAGGACCGGGTCCACCGGAGCCTGGTGCCAGGCGCTGATATACGGCGTCGGGGTGCCGTAGAGACCGTCGAGGCGGCCCAGGAGGTCCGGATACAGCACGGCCAGCTCGTCGCGTTCGGCACCGTTCAACGCCGCGAGGTCGGCCACCTGGCGGTGCGGGACGAGGTGGATTTCGAGCGGCCAGCGCGCCGCGAACGGCACATAGGCGCTGAAGTGCTCGCCTTCGACCAGCATCCGCGAGCCGTCGGCCCGTTCGCCGGCCAGGATGTGCCCGGTGAGGGTCCGTCCCGTGTCCGCGAGGAAGGCCTCGGCGGCCCTGGCCATCACCGCGGCCCGCGGCGTGAGGTACGGGTAGGCGTAGATCTGCCCGTGCGGGTGGTGCAGGGTCACGCCGATGTCCTGGCCGCGGTTTTCGAAGCAGAACACCTGCTGGACCCCGGGCAGCGCGCTGAGGGCTTCGGTACGGTGCGCCCACGCGTCGATCACGGTGCGGACCCGCCGGGTGCCCAGATCGGCGAAAGCGCCGGTGTGGTCAGGGGTGAACGCCACCACTTCACAGCGGCCGCCGGCAGTCCCGCGGGTTCCCCAGCCGGGCGAGGACGGTGCGGCGGCGAGGTCTGGCCCCAGCGAGGGGAAACGGTTTTCGAAGACGACGACGTCGTAGTCCGGCGCCGGGATCTCCGAGGGCCGGTCCGGGGTGCTGGGGCAGAGCGGGCATTCGTCCGCCGGCGGCAGGTGCGTCCGGTGCTGGCGGTGGGCCGCCACCGCCACCCACTCCCCGGTCAGCGCGTCGAAGCGGAGCTCACCGGAGGGGCCCCGCTCGGGCAGCGCCCGGGAGTCTTCCGTGCGGCGCTGCTGGGCGCGCGCGCCGTCGTCGAAGTAGAGCAGCTCCCGCCCGTCGGCGAGGCGCGTGCTGCTGACCGCCGTCAGCGATGCGGGGGCATCTTCCCGGCTGGTGCTGCTGGTCATGGTGTCGTCCTTGCGCGGATTGGGTGAAGCGGAATTGGGAGGGCGGAAATCGGGGAGGCGGGATGCGAAACGGGGCCGGGCGGGCCGCCGCTAAACGGCGAAGATGCTCCACGAGGCCCGGTGCGAGGCCCCCGGCTCCAGCCGCACCAGGTCCTGTCCGCTGTTGAAGGCATCCGGCGGGCAGCTCATCGGCTCGACGGCGAGCCCGGCCCTGCCGGTCGCGCGCGGCTCGGTGTCGCCGGTGAACAGCTGCAGCCAGGGCAGGCTCCGGTCCCAGGACATTCCGACGCCGTTGCCGCCGGGGTCCCGGACGGTCAGCCGGGCGCGGCCGGCGTCGTCGAAGCCCAGCCCGGTGAAGGCGTTGTCGATCTTCGTCGCGCCGATGGGACGCGGGGTGCGGAAGTTGAAGGCGTGCCCGCGCACCGGCTGCGGCCCTAGGGGCAGGCGCCGTTCCGGATCGGCCGCCAGGAAGGTGTCGGCCGAAAATTCCAGGGTCCACTCGTCCAGCGGTGCGGGACCGGCCAGCAGGTACGGATGCGGGCAGATGCCGTACGGCGCGGCCCGGTCCCCCGTGTTGGTGGCGGTCACCTCGGCGTGCAGGCCGTCCCCGTCCAGCCGGTAGCTGGCGGTGAGCCGGACCGCGAAGGGGTAGCCCGGCGCCGGGCCGAGGGTGCAGGCCAGCACCAGCGAGGACTCCCCCCGGGCCTCGGCTGTCCAGTCCTCGCCGAGGCCCAGGCCGTGCAGGGCGCAGCGGCGTTCGGGTTCGTTGACCGGCAACCGGTGGCTTCCGCCGTCGAAACTGTAGCGGCCGTCGGGAATCCGGTTCGGCCAGGGGGCCGCGATGATGCCGCGGAAGTCCGGGATCGGGCCGCCGGCCGGGAACGGGAGCACCAGATCGCGGTCCCCGTGCCGCAACTGGCGCAGGGCGCCGGCCCGCGCGGTAAACACGGCACTGTACCCGTCCGCCTCGATCCGGTGGTCGGCCCAGGTCACAGGCCGCCGGCCAGCCGGTAGTACGCCGCATTCCAGTTCAGTTCCTTCTTGAACTGCTTGATCGTGGTGCCCTCGTCGATGGCCAGCAGCTCGGTGCGGGCGATCTCGGCAAAGTCCTCGAAGACCTCCATGCCGACGGCGGTGGTCAGCACGGTGTGGTGGGCCGCGCCGGCGGTCAGCCAGGCAGTCGCGGAGGTGGCGAAGTCCGGCTTGGGCGACCAGAGGGCGCGCGCCACAGGAAGCTTCGGCAGCGGTTCGTCCAGGTCCACGACGTCGACGGCGTTTGCGACCAGGCGGAAGCGGTCGCGCATGTCCGAGAGCGCCACCACGACGCCGGGCCCGGCGTCCGTGTCGAAGACCATCCGGACGGGGTCCTCCTTGCCGCCGATGCCGAGCGGGTGGATCTCGACGCGCGGCTTGGAGGCGGTCAGCGAGGGGCAGACCTCCAGCATGTGGGCGCCCAGGATTTTCTCCTGGCCGGGGGTGAGGTGGTACGTGTAGTCCTCCATGAGGGAGGCTCCGCCGGGCAGGCCGGCGCCCATGACCTTGGCCGCGCGGACCAGGAGCGCGGTCTTCCAGTCGCCTTCGGCGCCGAAGCCGTAGCCGTCCGCCATCAGCCGCTGGACGGCCATGCCGGGCAGCTGCCGCAGCGCGCCAAGGTCCTCGAAGGAGGTGGTGAACGCGGCGGAGCCGTTGGCCTCAAGGAAATGCCGCAGGCCCAGCTCAATCCGGGCGCTGTAGCGCAGCGACTCGTGCCGCGCTCCCCCGGCCTTCAGCTCGGCGGCCACCTCGTAAAGCCGATCGTACTCCGCCACCAGCGCGTCGACGTCGGACTCCGCGGCGCCGTGAACGGCGTCCGCGAGCTCGTTGACGGACCAGGTGTTGACCGAGACGCCGAAGCGCAGTTCGGCCTCGGTCTTGTCGCCCTCGGTGACGGCCACGTTGCGCATGTTGTCCCCGAAGCGGGTCAGTTTGAGCGTCCGCACCGCGGCCCAGCCGGCGGAGGCGCGCTGCCACACCCCCACCTGGCGGGTGACCTCGGGGTTGGACACGTGGCCCACCACCGTCTTGCGCGGGATGCCCAGCCGCGACTGGATGTAGCCGAATTCCCGGTCGCCGTGCGCGGCCTGGTTCAGGTTCATGAAGTCGAAGTCGATCTCCGCCCAGGGGAGTTCCACGTTGGCCTGGGTGTGCAGGTGCAGCAACGGCTTGCGCAGCAGGTCCAGGCCCTGGATCCACATCTTCGCCGGCGAGAACGTGTGCATCCAGGCGGTCACGCCGATCACCGCGTCGTCGGAGTTCGCCTCGAGGGCGGTCCGCCGGATCGCGTCCGAGTCGGTCAACACGGGTTTCCAGACCACCCGGACCGGGACGTCGGAGGAGCTGTTGAGCTGGCGGGCGATCTCCTGCGACTGCTCCGCCACCTGCTTTAGGACGGCTTCGCCGTAGAGGTGCTGGCTGCCGGTGAGGAACCAGACCTCGTAGGGCTCAAGGGAGGTGTTGTGGGCGTGGGTCATGGGTTTCTCCTGGAAATTCTTGGGCTGGTCCGGGCCCTAGCGGCCGTAGACGTTCTGGTAGCGGGCGTGCAGGGCCTCGATCTTGGCCTGGTCGATCGGCAGCGGTTCGCCGAGCTGGCGGGAGATGTGCACGGTGCGGGCCACTTCTTCGCACATCACGGCGGACTTGACGGCCGCGCGGGCGTCCGCACCGAGGGTGAAGGGTCCGTGGTTCTGCATCAGCACCGCCGGGGAGTGCGAGCCGGACAGGGTCTCGACGATCCCGCGTCCGATCGCGTCGTCGCCGATCAGGGCGAACGGTCCCACCGGGATGCTGCCGCCGAATTCGTCGCCCATCATGGTCAGCACGCAGGGGATCGCTTCGCCCCGGGCCGCCCACGCGGTGGCGTAGGTGGAGTGGGTGTGGACCACCCCGCCCACCTCCGGCATATGCCGGTAGACGTATGCATGCGCGGCGGTGTCCGACGACGGCGTGAGCTCCGGGTTTTGCCACTGCGCCGGGGAACCCGCGGCCGCGGTTACGGGGTTGCCGTGCAGGTCCGTGACCACCATGAGGTCAGGGGAGAGCTCGTCGTAGGAGACGCCCGAGGGCTTGATCACCATCAGGTCGTGGCCGGGGACCCTGGCCGAGACGTTGCCGGCGGTCCAGACGACCAGTTCGTACCGGGTCAGTTCGGCGTGCAGGGAGCAGACTTCCCGGCGGAGCCGGGCGATGGTTTCCGGCAGATCTTCCGCTCCGGAGCTCATGCCGGGACCCCCGCGGACAGCAGCGGGGCGGCGGCTTTGCGCTGGATCGCCTTGAGCCGGTGCATGACCTCGTTGGCTCCCCTGCCGAAGTAGTCGTGCAGGGCCCGGTATTCGTGGAACAGTTCCTCGTAGGCTGCCACGTTTTCCGGGATCGGCGTGTAGACCGCTCCCGGTTCGGCGCCCATGGCTTCGGCCGCGGACCGGACGTCGGGGTAGCGGCCCGCGGCGACGGCCGCATGGATCGCCGCACCGAGCGCCGGGCCCTGCGTGGACCCGATCGTGGAGAGCCGCAGCCCCGTTACATCGGCGTAGATCTGCATCAGCAGCTGGTTCTTGATCAGTCCCCCGGCCACAATGAACTCGCGGACCGGAACCCCGGAGTCCCGGAAAGCGTCCACGATCGTGCGGGTACCGAACGCCGTCGCCTCCAGCAGGGCCCGGTAGGTGTCTTCGGGGCGGGTGGCCAGCGTCTGGCCGACAATGACGCCGGAGAGCTCGTGGTCGACCAGGACGGAACGGTTGCCCGAGTGCCAGTCCAGGGCGATCAGGCCGTGTTCGCCGATCGCCTGGCGCGAGGCGAGTTCGGTGAGGTACTCGTGGATGCCGAGCCCCCGTCCGGCTGCCGCTGCGTGGTATTCGGGCGGAACGCCGTTGCCCGTGAACCACCCGAAGATGTCGCCCACACCGCTCTGGCCCGCCTCGTAGCCCCAGAGTCCGTCCACGATCCCGCCGTCGACCGCACCACACATGCCCGGCACCTCGCTCAGCTCGGTCCCGTTCATGACGTGGCAGGTGGAGGTGCCCATGATCGCGACGAGCTGTCCGGGCTCGACTGCGCGGGCTGCCGGGGCGGTGACATGGGCGTCCACGTTGCCGACGGCGACGGCGATCCCCGCCGGCAGCCCGGTCCAGGCGGCGGCCTCGGCCGTGAGGTAGCCGGCTGCGTCGCCGAGCCGGCCGATCGTGTGCTCCAGCTTGCTGCTGACGAAATCCTTGAAGTCCGGGTTGAGCGCAGCCAGGTAGTCCTCCGAGGGGTATTTGCCGTCCTGGTAGATGCCCTTGTAGCCGGCCGTGCAGGCGTTCCGGACGTAGCTTCCGCAGAGCTGCCAGACGATCCAGTCCGCCGCCTCGACCCACCGGTCCATGGCCGCGTAGACCTCGGGGGCTTCCTCCAGGAGCTGGAGGCCCTTGGCGAACTCCCATTCGGAGGAGATCAGGCCGCCGTAGCGCGGCAGCCATTCCTCGCCGCGCTCCCGGCCGAGGGCGTTGATCCGGTCCGCTTGCGGCTGCGCCGCGTGGTGACGCCAGAGCTTGACGTAGGCGTGCGGGCTGTTCGCGAACTCCGGCAGTTCGTTCAGCGGCGTCCCGTCGGCCTTGACCGGCACCATGGTGCAGGCGGTGAAGTCGGTGGCGATCCCGACGACGGCGGCCGGATCGATCCCGGCGTCGGCGACGGCAGCGGGGACCGCGTGCCGGAGGACGTCACGGTAGTCGTCGGGAACCTGCAGCGCCCAGTCCCCCGGCAGACGGGCGGCGTCAGCGCCGGCCAACTCGGCGGGGAGGGTGTCGGTCAGGACGGCGTGCGGGTAGTCGAAGACGCCGCTGCCGAGTTCCTTGCCGTCGCGCACCCGCACCACCACGGCCCGGCCGGAGAGGGTGCCGTAGTCCACCCCGATGACATAGTTTTCGGTGCCGTCAGCTGTGACGTCCATGAAATCCTCCAGTTACGTGCCCGCCAGACCGCGGGCTGAGCTCAATTGTGAGCGCTAACACTTTGGCTGTCAAGGAGTGCGCCGGCTTGGGTGCGCAGCCGGCGGCGGCAGTCGGGGATTGCGGGCGGGGCGGACTAGGCGATGCTGGCGGTGCTCGCGCGGACTACCAGCTCGGGCGCCACTACGGTATTCCCGCTCGGCGCACCGTGCTCGATCTGGGCCAGAATCACGTCCACGCAGCGCCGCCCCAGCTCCCGGAAGTCCTGCCGGACGGTGGTCAGGGGCGGGGTGAAGTACGCGGCCTCGGGCTGGTCGTCGAAGCCGACCACCGAGACATCCTGCGGCACCCTGACACCGGCCTCCGTGAAGGCCCGCAGCAGGCCCAGTGCCATCTGGTCGTTGCCCACCAGGACCGCAGTGGCGGTGCGGTCGGCGGCGAGCTTGCGGCCAAGCCGGTACCCGCTGCCGGCACTCCAGTCGCCCTCCAGTTCAAGGTCCGGTTCGAGTCCCATCTCCGCCAGCTGCTCGCGCCAGCCCTGGGCGCGCGCGTGGGCATCCATCCAGTCCCGCGGTCCGGAAATGTGCCCGATCCGGCGGTGCCCCTCGCTGATCAGGTGCGCCACCGCCATGCGGGCGCCGAGCTTCTGGTCCACCATGGCGCCGCTGAACCGGCCGGGGCTGCCGGCGCCCACGACGACGACGGGCACCTGGAGGTTGAGGCTCTCGAGGGTCTGGACTGTTCCGCCGTGCGGGACGATCACGATGATGCCGTCGGCGCCCTGGTCGGTGAAATGCCGGACGGCGTCGGCGATGGAATCCGCGCTGGAGTCCTTGAGGGCCGCAATGCTGACAAAGTACCCGGCCTCCCGGGCGGCCTGCTGGACCCCCACCAGGGTGTTTGCCGGGCCGTACTGCGCGAGCTCGACGCCGAGGACCCCGATGGTCTGGGAGCGGCGGGTGACCAGGCTCCGGGCCGCGGTGTTGCGCCGGTACCCGAGCTCGGCGATGGCTGCCTCGACCCGGTCCCGGGTGGCCTTGCTGACGTTGGGGTGGTTGTTGACCACCCGCGACACCGTCTGGTGGGACACGCCGGCCCGCGAGGCCACGTCCTCAAGTCGTGGCGGACGTCGTTCGTTAGCGTTCCCCGGCTGAGGCATCTTCCACTCCCTGTGCAATGTGTTGTCAACATCCTACGGCCGGAGCCGAAGCCCCCTCGGCCGCGCCCATTCTGTGACTTGACTCACAAGCCGGGCCGGTGCTACGTTCATCAAACAGACTTGTTAGCGCTAACACAAGCGGGCATAATCTAGGCTCGTCGGGACATGGCTAACCGGACCTCATCCATACTGGGCTCTCTAGTTGCGCAGGCGCTTCCAGAGCCCGTATCAGTTCGCGGACTGTGCTGTCCGCGGAAGGAGAATATCGTGAGAATGAAGAAACTCCTGGGCGCGTTCGCCGTCGTCCTGGCCATCACCGCCGGGGCCACCGGCTGCGGGAGCCGCGGCGGCGCCGCCGCCCCGTCGTCGGCTGCGGCCTCGGATGCCGCCGGCGCCCTGGTCGGCATCTCGATGCCCACCCAGACTTCCGAGCGGTGGATCGCGGACGGTAAGAACGTCTCCGAATCCGTCACGAAGCTCGGCTACAAGGCGGACCTGCAGTTCGCCAACGACGACATCCCGACGCAGGTCTCGCAGATCGAGAACATGCTCACCAAGGGCGCCAAGGCCCTGATCATCGCCGCGATCGACGGCACCACGCTGACCGATGTCCTCGCCAAGGCGAAGGAGCAGAACGTCAAGGTCATCGCCTACGACCGGCTCATCAACGGCTCGCCCAACGTGGACTACTACACCACTTTCGACAACTACACGGTGGGCGTCCAGCAGGCCACGTCGCTGCTGACCGGCCTGGGGCTGGTCGACGCGAGCGGCAAGAAGGTGGACGGCAAGGGTCCCTTCAACGTGGAGCTCTTCGCCGGCAGCCCGGATGACAACAACGCCAACTTCTTCTGGAGCGGCGCCATGGACACGCTCAAGCCGTACCTCGATGCAGGCGCCCTGAAGGTTCCGAGCGGCCAGACCAAGTTCGAGCAGGCCGCCATCCTCCGCTGGCAGGCTCCCGTGGCCCAGAAGCGGATGGAGGACATCCTGACCGCGGCCTACAGCTCCGGCAAGAAGCTCGACGGCGTGCTCTCCCCGTATGACGGCCTGTCCATCGGCATCATCTCGGCACTGACCAGCACCGGCGGCTACGCCAAGGGCAGCCTGCCGATCGTCACCGGGCAGGATGCCGAGAAGGGCTCCGTGAAGTCCATCATCGCCGGCGAGCAGTATTCCACCATCTTCAAGGACACCCGCCAGCTTGGCGCCCAGGCCGTAAAGATGGTCGACGCCGTACTCAAGGGCCAGGAGCCGGAGACCAACGACACCAAGACCTACAACAACAAGGTCAAGGTTGTTCCGGCCTACCTGCTCAAGTCCGTGATCATCACCAAGGACAACTACAAGAAGGAACTCATCGACTCCGGCTACTACACCGACGCCGACGTCAAATAGCCGAACCAGCGGGTGCGGCCGGGCCACCGGCCGCACCCGCTGTGCAGAGGCCCCTTATTAACCGCAGAGCGGTCCAGTTTCGACCAGTCAGTGGGAATTGACGATGAAAACACCCATTCTTCAAATGCGAGGAATCACCAAGACCTTTCCGGGCGTGAAGGCCCTGCAGGACGTCACCCTGGAGGTGAACCGCGGCGAGGTCCACGCGATTTGCGGCGAAAACGGCGCCGGCAAGTCCACCCTCATGAAGGTGCTGTCCGGCGTCTACCCGCACAGCTCCTTCGACGGTGAGATCCTCTTCGAAAACGAACCCTGCAATTTCTCCGACATCTCGGACAGCGAAGAGCGCGGCATCGTCATCATCCACCAGGAATTGGCGCTCAGCCCGTACCTGTCCATCGCCGAGAACATCTACCTCGGCAACGAACAGGCCACGAACGGCTGGGTGGACTGGCGCAAGACCAACCTCGAGGCCGCCAAGCTGCTGGCCCGGGTGGGCCTGAGCGAGAATCCCGTCACCCCGGTCCAGCAGATCAGCGTCGGCAAGCAGCAGCTGGTCGAAATCGCCAAGGCGCTCTCCAAGAAGGTCAAGCTCCTCATCCTCGATGAGCCGACGGCGGCCCTAAACGACGAAGATTCGGGCCACCTGCTGGACCTGATCCTGCACCTCAAGGGCCAGGGCGTCACCAGCATCATCATCAGCCACAAGCTCAACGAGATCCGCAAGGTTGCGGACGCCGTCACGATCATCCGGGACGGCAAGACCATCGAGACCCTCCGCCTCGACGAAGGCAGCGTCACCCAGGAGCGCATCATCCGCGGGATGGTGGGCCGCGACCTGGAAAGCCTGTACCCGGAGCGTGAGCCCGTGATCGGCGAGGAAGTCCTCCGGATCGAAGACTGGTCTGTCCGGCACCCGCAGGACCACAGCCGCATGGTGGTCAACAACGCCAGCCTCAATGTCCGCAGGGGTGAAGTGGTGGGACTGGCCGGCCTCATGGGTGCCGGCCGGACGGAGCTGGCCATGAGCGTCTTCGGCCGCTCCTACGGCACCGCGACGTCCGGGAAGGTGTTCAAGCACGGCAAGGAGATCAACACCTCCACCGTTGCCGAAGCCATCAAACACGGCCTCGCCTACGCCACCGAGGACCGCAAGCTCTATGGCCTGAACCTCATCGAGGACATCAAGCGCAACATTTCCATGGCCGCGCTGCGCAAGCTTGCCAAGGGCGGCTGGGTGGACAAGAACAAGGAAACCCTGGTGGCCAACGGCTACCGGAAGAGCATGAACATCAAGGCCCCTTCCGTGGCGGCCATCACCGGGAAGCTTTCCGGCGGCAACCAGCAGAAGGTCGTGCTGAGCAAGTGGATGTTTTCCGATCCGGATGTGCTCATCCTCGACGAGCCCACCCGCGGAATCGACGTGGGCGCCAAGTTCGAGATCTACACGATCATCGCCAAGCTGGCCGCCGAGGGTAAGGCGGTCATCGTCATCTCCTCCGAGCTGCCGGAGCTGCTGGGCATCTGCGACAGGATCTACACCCTGTCCGCGGGCCATGTCACCGGCGAGGTGCCCATCGCCGAGGCATCCCAGGAAACCCTCATGCACTACATGACCCAAGAGAAGGAATAGCGAACATGTCCGCCCTACGAGAATCCCTCGGCTTCCTGACCAGCCGCCTCCGCCAGGTTGGCATCTTCGTCGCCCTGATCCTGATCGTCCTGCTGTTCCAGGTCCTGACCGACGGCATCCTGCTGGAGCCCCAAAACGTCACCAACCTAGTCGTTCAAAACAGCTACATCCTGATCCTCGCGATCGGCATGGTGATGGTCATCATCGCCGGCCACATCGACCTGTCCGTGGGCTCCGTCGCCGGCTTCATCGGCGCCGTCGCCGGCGTCATGATCGTGCACTGGGGCTGGCCCTGGTGGGCGGCCATCCCGGCCTGCCTCCTGGTCGGCGCGCTGGTCGGCGCGTGGCAGGGCTATTGGATTGCCTACGTCGGCATCCCCGCATTCATCGTCACCCTCGCCGGCATGCTGATCTTCCGCGGCCTGACCCTGATCACGCTCAAGAACCAGCAGATCACCCCGTTCCCGGCGGAGCTGCGCGCCCTCGGCGGCGGATTCCTTCCCGACATCTCCGGCGGGACCTCGGTGCTGGAATGGCTCACCGTCATCCTGGGCGTCGGAGCCACGCTGGCCCTGTTGATCCAGTCCATCAAGGAACGTAGGATCCGCGCGAAGTTTGAGCTGGAGAACGAGCCCATGACCTGGTTCGTGATTAAGACCGCGTTCATTGCGCTGCTCATGCTGGTCATCACCTTCCTGCTGGCCAGCTACCGCGGCACCCCGATTGTCCTGATCGTGCTCGCGGTCCTCGTGATCGTCTACAGCGCCCTGATGAACAACAGCGTTTTCGGCCGCCACACCTACGCGATCGGCGGGAACCTGCACGCCGCGGAGCTGTCCGGCATCAAGACCAAGGCCGTCACCTTCCGCCTGTTCGTGAACATGGGCGTCCTCGCCGCGCTGGCCGGCCTGGTGTTCACCGCGCGGCTCAACTCCGCGCAGCCTGCCGGCGGCACCGGCTTCGAACTGGATTCCATCGCGGCGGCCTTCATCGGCGGCGCCGCGGTCACGGGCGGCATCGGCACCGTGGCGGGCGCCATGATCGGTGGCCTCATCATGGGTGTGCTCAACAACGGCATGTCCATCCTGGGCCTCGGCACCGACTACCAGCAGCTCATCAAGGGCCTGGTGCTGCTGATCGCCGTCGGCTTCGACATCTTCAACAAGAACCGCGGCGGCGGGGGCAGCGCCCTGGGGAACCGCTTCAAGCGCAACACCACTCCCCCGGCCACCGAGACTGCCGCTCCCCCCGCGGCACGTCCCGCCGGCGCCGCTGAGGAACCGGCCCGGACCGCGACCGTCCCCACCCCCTGACCCGTCGTCGCGCAAAATTCCTGTCGACCCCCGAATTCCGGGGTCGGCAGGAATTTTCCGCGTCGCGGCCCGATTTTCACGGACGAATGCCGGCCGCCAAAGTCCGGCACCGGCGGCTTGCTAGGCTGAAAACATGAAACGTCCCCTCGCCGCTGTTTCCCTTGCCGTCCTCGTGGTTGTCCTGACCGGCTGCGGCCAGGTGCAGCAGGCCGCCGAGAAGGCCGTCAACGACGGCGCTTCCCAGGTCGCGACCGCGGCCGGCAGCGAGATCAAGAAGCAGGCCTGCTCCCTCGTGGCGGACGGCCTGGTCAGCGTCCAGGACAAGAAGGCCCTTGGCGGCCTGGTGGCCGGTGCCCAGGGCGCCGGAGTGCCTGCGGAGATCACCACCCCGCTGAAGCAGATCGCGGATTCGGGCGACCAGGTGCCGGCCGATTCGGTCAAGGCCCTACAGGACGCCTGCGCCAAGTAGCTGGCAGTTGTTGCGAGCCAGCTGGGTGGGCTGGCTAGCGCTTTCCCTTTTTCCGGGATCCTTTGCCGCGGCCCTTGTCCGGGTTCGGCGCGTACCGTTGCGCCACCTTGGGTTTCTTGACTGCGGGCCCGCGCCGGTCCGGCTTCGGCTCGCGCTTGGGTTTCTCCTGCTGGGCCGAGGGCTGCCGGGAACTGGCCGCGGTGCGGCCGCGGACGATCCCGATGAACTCCTCGATCACCGCATCCGTTGAGTCGCTGGGCCAGGCCAGGGCGATTTCGGTCGTTGGCGCGCCGGTAAGCTTCCGGGCCACCGTGTCCTTGACGTTGAAGTGCCGCGCCACGGACATCGGCAGGATGGCCAGCCCGGCACCGGTGGCCACCACCTGCAGCGCCTGTTCGGGTCCGCCAAGGGCAGCCACATCGAGGAACGTCTCGGCGGCCAGGTCAGCCAGCGCGACCTCCTCGAACACGGAGATCTCATGGCCCTTCGGCGCCACCACCACGGGTTGCTCTTCGTAGAGCGGGATGACGCTCAGGCCCTCGCGCTCCACCGGCAGGCGGACGAAGCTCAGGTCCGCCGAGCCGTCGCGCAGCACCGCGAGCTGGGCGCCGTCGTCGGACATGAACGAGTGCAGCGGAACATCGGGCATCCGCTCTTCCCAGCGTCGGATCCATTTACCGGGAGTCACGCCGGCAACATACGCGAACCTCAGTTCCCGGCTCTCGGGTACCGATTCGTCGTGGGGCTGGGCTGTTTCTTCTTCTGCGGGCACAGGTTCACAGTACCGTCAGTGCCGCAGGATGCTCCCGCCCCGGCGGCCGCTTGGTGTTGCTTTGCTGCCGCTTTGGTCCTGCTTTGGTGCCGCTTTGGTGCCCTGCGGGCGCCCCGCCGGATACCCTTGAAGCATGACCTCTGCAAACTCCCAGTCCATGAAGCCGGCCACCGTTGCCAAGAAGCTTGGCATCTACCTGCCCGCTACACCCCAGGAGTTCCAGGATTCGGTTATCACCCGCGCTGATTTCGCCGAGCTCCAGGCCAATCCGCCGGAGTGGCTCGCCGAACTGCGCCGCACCGGTCCGCACCCGCGCCCGGTTGTCGCGCAGAAACTCAACGTCTCCATCAGCGGCCTCGCCCGCGGCGGCGTCGAGGAGGCGCTGACGACGGCGGAAATCACCGCGCTGCTGCAGGCCCCCCCGGCCTGGCTGGTCGCCGAGCGCGCCACCCACGCCGCGGTCCGCGCCGAAGCCCAGCGCGTCAAGGACGAGGCTGCCAAGAAGGACGCCAAGAAGGCCCGCGCCAAGGCCGAGTAGCCGCTGCCGTTTCGACGGTTCCGCGCCCACTCGACGCCGCTAACCGCCCTGCCGGCAGACAACCGTCGAAACGGCGCTGCCGTCGCTTAGTCCTGGTGCAGCTGGACGTAGTTCCCGCAGCCGTCGTCGAGCACCACGCTCGTACCCCAGGGTCCGTCTGAAGGTTCCGCCTGGAAGATGACACCCTTGGCCGTCAGCCGCTCGTACTCCGCCCGCACGTCCGGTACGCCGAGCACGATCGCGGGCAGACCGGCGTCGTGAACCGCATTCATGTACGCGGCGCCGATAGGGTTGTCGCTGGGCTCCAGCAACAGCCCCGCGGACTCTCCGCCGCCGGGGTCCTTGATGATGTAAAGGTTCTGTTCCGGCAGCGCCATGAGCGTTTCGAACCCCAGGATTCCGGTATAGAACTCGTGGGCCGCCGCCGGGTCCTTGACGTGGATACTGCACATCTTCAGTCGCATGGGCCCTAGGCTACCCGGGACGCACCCGGGTGGGAACCGCGTGGGAACCGGCCATTGACGGCCTGCGCGGGATGGATTCCAATGGAAGCAGCGGAACTGCACCCGCCCGGGACGGGTTCCGCAGGAGGTGCGCCATGCCGTCACTATCAGGCTCCGCCCCGCTGGGGGCGTGGCAGTTCGCGTCCCTTGCCTTCCTCGTCGCGGCCGCGGTGGCCGGCACGGTCTACCTCGTCCGGAAGCACCGGGCGTCCGACGGCGGGCTACCGGACGCTGTGTTCTGGGACGGTTTCGCAGGGATCGCGGTCGTCGCCCCCGCTGTGCTCCTGCCATCGCTGGTTTCCCCGTGGACCGGGCTCATGCTCGCAGCCGTGGCCGTTATGACGGCTGCTGCCAGCTACCGCTGGACGCCTAGGCTGTTCCGCTGGCAGGAAGCAAGGCGTACCGCCCGGGGCGCCGCAGCCGCCGATGCAGCCGCGGCCATCCGGCACCGCGCGGTCCTCGCACGGTGGCAGCGCTACGAACTGGATCCCGCATTCTGCATCGATTTCCCGGCCATGAGCGATCCGGCCCGGCCGGAAACCGCCGCGATGCTGAAGGCGATGAAGGCGGCCGAACGGCTACGCCACGGATCCGGCCCGGACGGCCAGGCACCCGGCGGCTACAGCACCGCCGTCGACCGGCTGGAACAGGCACTGGCGGAGGCAGAGCGCGCCGCCGGCGCGTTGCAGGTTTCCACTGAAGGGGCACGATGACTGACGTCACGATTATCGGCAGCGGCAACATGGCCCGGGCGATTGGCCTGAGGGCGGTCGCGGCCGGACGCTCCGTCCAGGTCCTGGACCGGAGTCCGGACAACGCCGCCAAGCTTGCGGCGGAGCTGGGTCCGGCTACGACGTCGGGCGGCCTCGGCGATGTGCCCGAGGGCGACATTGTGGTCCTGGCCCTCTACTTCGAACCGGCCAAGGAAGTCGCAACCCACTACGGCGACACGCTCAGCGGCAAGACGGTGATCGAGATCAGCAACCCGGTCAATATGGAAACCGGGGACTCGCTGGAGGTCGAACCGGGGACCTCGGCGGCGGAAGAGATCGCCCGGCTGCTGCCCGGAGCCCGGGTGGTGAAGGCCTTCAACACGACGTTCGCGGGCACCCTGGCGGAGGGCTCGGCGAAGGGCATGGCGCTGGATGTCTTTATCGCCTCCGACTCAGAGGCGGCCCGCAATGAGGTGGCGGCCTTTGTCGCCGCGGCAGGACTCCGGCCCCTCCAGGTCGGGGCGTTGCGGCACGCCCGCGAACTGGAGGGGATGCAGCTGCTGGTGATCGGCCTGCAGCTGAACCCGGCCTATGAATCCTTCAATTGGGGGACGGCGCTCAAAATCATCGACTGAGATGATCGGCTGAGCAGCGCCGCCGGCCGGGCCGGCCTAAAGTTCGACCGTACCGCTTTCGCCGACGCTCATCCGGCTGTTGGTGACCTTCGACTTCACCCACTGCAGCACAGTCGCGGCCGTTCCGCCCGGGCTGGTCCAGTACTCGGCCGAATCGGAGTCCACGCGCAGCAGTACCACCTCGGGGGTGTCCGGCCCGTCCGGGAACCATGCCTCGACAGCCTGGTTCCACCGGTCGCGGATGGCCTGCCGGTCCGTGACCACTTCCGCCGTACCGGCCACCGACACCCACTCGGTGCCCTTGCCGAAGGACACATTCACCGCGGGGTTGGCCTTGACGTGTGCCACCTGCGAGGTGCCCTCCGAGGTGAAGAACCACATGTCGCCGTCGTCCTGGACGTCCTGGACGGCCAGCGGGCGGCTGACGAGGGCGCCCTGCCCGTTGATAGTGGTGAACATCCCGATCCGCGAATCGTTAATGATGTCCGTCACCTTGCTGATGTCCTGTGCGTCCGACATGCGCTCACCTCGTCCTTGATCCAATGGAGGAAGGTCCTCCTGCCGCCAGCCTATTGATAAGTGTGCTTACTTTTCAAGGCGCACACGCAGGGCTGGTGGAAGGAGGACCTTCGACTGTCCGGATTCCGGCTTACTTCTGGTCAGTTGCCGCGGGTCAGGACCTGTCCCTTGAAGAACTCGGGGCGGAGTTTGGCCATCACCAGCATGAGCACCGCACCCAGCAGGATGACGCCCATCCCGAGGATGAACACCAGGCCCAGGCCGCCGACGGATGAACCGGAGCCGTACTCCGGGTCCATCGAGTCGTAGGCGGTCTTGAAGAACATCACCAGCAGGATGACGCCGCCCAGCAGCGGAGCGAGGAACTTGAAGAAGAAGGAGTGCGCTCCGCTGAAGGCCTGGGCGCGGAAGAACCAGACGCAGGCCAGGGCGGTGATGCCGTAGTAGAAGCAGATCATCATGCCGAGGGCCGTGATGGTGTCCCACAGCGCATTTTCGGAGAGGGTCCGGGTGACGACGTAGAACACGGCGGCGGCCACGGCCGAGGCGATGGTGGCGTAGCTCGGGGACTTGTAGCTGGGGCTGATCTTGCCGAATTTGTGCGGCAGCGCCTTGTAGTGGCCCATCGACAGGAGGGTGCGGGCCGGGGAAACGAAGGTGGATTGCAGCGATGCGGCCGAGCTGCTCAGGATGGCCAGTGACATCAGGATCGCGAAGGGGCCCATCACGGGTCCGGCGAGGACGGCGAAGATGCTGCCCTGGTTCTCCGGGTTGCCGGTGCCGAGGCCCTCGGTCCCGACGCCGGCGAAGGCCAGGGTGGACAGCGCGACGGTCATGTAGATGATCACGATGACCAGCACCGTCACGGTGGCCGCGCGGCCCGGGGTCTTCTCCGGGTTCCGGGTCTCCTCGTTCATGGTCAGGGTGACGTCCCAGCCCCAGTAGATGAAGATGGACAGCGAAACGCCGGCCGCGAAGGCGGAGAAGGATTCGACGGCGAAGGGGTTGAACCAGTCCGGCGCGATGGCGGTGGCGTCAAAAGCCGTGCCGTTCGCCACGTGGCTGAAGGCCGCAACGGCAAACCAGCCCAGCACGAGCAGCTGGAAGGCGACCAGGACGTACTGGACGGTCTTGGTGGTTTCCATGCCCCGGTAGGAAATCCAGCACGCCAGGGCAATGAAGACCAGCGTGGTGGCGATGTTGAGCGGCAGGTTGGTGGTCAGGTCCGCCAGCTCCGGGTTGCCGAAAAGCTGGGCCAGCATGAGGTAGAAGAAGTCCACGGCGACGGCGGCCAGATTGGACAGCACGATGATGGTCGCCGCGATCAGCCCCCAGCCGCCCATCCAGCCGATCCACGGGCCGAAAGCCCGCGAGGCCCAGGTGAACGAGGTGCCGGCGTCGGGCATGGCGTTGTTCAGTTCGCGGTACCCGAAGGCCACCAGCAGCATGGGAAGGAAGCCCACCAGGAAGATCGCCGGAAGGTGGACGCCGACCTCGGAAACCGTCGGGCCCAGGGCCGCGGTCAGGGTGTACGCCGGTGCGATGCAGGAGACGCCGATGACGACGGCGCCGATCAGCCCCACCGATCCGGCCTTCAGTCCCTTCTCGCTCAGGCCGTGGTCCTGCTTGCTGTGTGCTGCGGCCTTGGCGGTCGCGTGTTCAGTGCTCATGCTTGTGCCTCTCGGGAGGTGTCAATCGACGGTGATTGGTTCTGGTGCTTGAGCTCGTAGTCGCTGGGGACCACGATCATCGGCACCGGCAGGGCGCGCAGGATGCGGTTGGCCGTGCTGCCCAGGAAGATGGAGCGGCTCCGGGCGAGGCGGCTTGATCCGATCAGCAGGATCTCGCCGTCTTCCCAGTCCAGCCGGTCCACGGCCTCTTCGACGCTGCGGCCCTGGGCCACCACGACGTCGGCCTTCGCGGCCGGCGCGGCGTCCGACGAGTCGGCCGGGAGGGCCGCCGCGAGGTGCTTGTTGGCGTACTCGCGGGCGGCATCTGCCGCCTCGTCCGAGTCACCGGCATCCAGGGTCAGCAGCGACACGACGCGCAACGGCACCTCCCGGTTCACCGCCATGGAGACGGCGAAATCCAGCAGCTTCTCGGCGCCGGCACGGCTGCCGAGCCCGCAGCTGACGCGGGTAAGCGCGTCCCGGCGGTGGTAGCCGTGCGGAGCCAGGGCCACCGGGACCGTTGCAGCGTGCAGCAGCGCACTGGCCACGGAGCCGACGGTGAAGCGCTTGAACAGCCCGCTGCTGGTGGCCCCGATGATAAGCATGTCGGCCTGGAACTCGTCGCAGGCCTCGATCAGGGTCTGTGCGTCGGATTCCCCGCTGCGCACATGGGCCTTGGCGGGGACGTCCGCCGGGATGAGGGAGAGGGCTTCGTCGAGCCATTCCCCCGCCTGCTGGTGCAGGTAGCTGTCATAGCCCGCGGCGGGCGCGTGGGCCGCGTTGAACACTCCGGCATCCGGGATGGCCACCACCAGGTCCAGGCTCGCTCCACGGCCGCGGGCCAGGGAGACGGCCAGATTGACGGCATCACGGCCTCTGGCATTGGCGGAATACCCCACTACGTAACGCATCTGGCCGACCTCTCTGACTTCTTGGATAGGGTTCTGGGACAAGGATTGATTTGAAGGGACGTGCTTTTCGGGGGCTAGCGGGCGGCCGGCATGCGGTCGGCAGCGGCGGTGATCCGGGCGGCTATCCGGCGCCCCATCCGCACTGCGCCGTCCACGTGCTGGTACCCCTCGGCCGCGAGGTCGGAGGAAGCCCAGTAGATCGGACCCACCGGCGCGTGCTGGTCCTTGCCGTAGCGGTGCAGGCCGCCCAGGTCATAACTGGCGGCGTAGGCGCCTCGGGTCCATTCCTCCGAACCCCAGTCGGATTCGTAGTAGACCTCCGGCTCGAGGGCCTTCTCGCCCAGGAAGCCGGCGATTGATTCAAGGATGGCGCGGCGTCGCTCCGCCGCGCTGAGCTCGAACATGGCGTCGGCCTTTTCGTCCGAGACGAAGCCCACCAAGGTGCCGCGGGGGTCCTCATGGTTGGTGTTGTCGTAGACCTCCTGGACCAGCGCGTCCGCCCCGAAGCAGGTGCCGGACAGTCCGTCCTCGCGCCAGAACGGGGTGCTGTAGACGGCGTGCACCTTGATGACCAGGCCGAGGGACTGGTGCTGGTGCATCTGGTGCTGGCGGCGGGGCAGCGGCGGGTTGTAGGAGACCCGGGAGTAGAGGTTCGGCGGCACAGCCATGACCACGAAGCGGGCGTTCACGGTGGCGCGGTCCGACACCACGGTCACCCGGTGTCCGGTGCCACTCTCCTCCCAGTTGATCGTGCGCACCGGGCTGGAGAGGACGACGTCGTCGCCGAGTTCCGCCGCCTGCAGCAGCGAGACCTGCTGCATGCCGCCGACGACGCGCTTGTCCAGGATGAAGTCCTCATCGGTGAGGTGGGTGAAGGAACCCGCCGAAGCCGCCATCAGGACGGCCTGCAGGGCGGAGAAAGCGTGCGCGGGCTTGGTCAGCATGCCGCCGGCGATGAACAGGCCGATGTTGTTGCAGGCTTCCTCGTCGGAGGAGTTCTGGCGCAGCCAGTGGTGGAAGGAGATGGTGTCCAGTTCACGGGCCTTGGGGTGCGCCCACGGCTCGGTGGCGCCGATTTCCGCGGCGAGCGAGTCCAGCAGCGCGGTCAGTTTGTCCATCTCAGCGGCAGTGGTGTCACTGACCGGGAAGGAGTCACCGGTGTACAGCGTGCGCTTGCCGTCGGCACCGATGTAGACGGACTGGCCGTCACGGTAGCGGTCGTAGGTCTTCAGGCCGAGCTCATCGAGGAGCTCAAGCAGCGCCGTCTGGTCCGGCGAAACCCACTGTCCGCCGATCTCCAGCATGGCGCCGTCAATCGTGTCCGTCCAGGTGCGGCCGCCCACCCGGTCCCGGGCTTCCAGCACGGCAACGCTCAGGCCGGCCTTCTGCAGCTCCCGTGCTGCGGTCAGCCCGGCCGGCCCGGCTCCAACGATGACGACGTCGCGGTCAAGTTCCAGCATGATGTCCTCTCTGTGGCCGCGGAGTGATGCGAACCACTAAATGAATGCCATTCATTTAGTACGACTATAGAGGTAACGTTGGAAAGAGGGAAGACCCCGGCGCAAGATCGCATCCGGTGGAATAATCCGTGGAATAGTCGAGAGGACAGCCCAGTAGAAAGGCCCGCAATGCCGGCAGCCAAAAGCGCCACCGCGGATCCGCACCGACCCGACGCCAAACCGCGCCGCCGGGTGGGCAGGCCCCCCTCGGCCGTCCTCGACCAGGACGGCATCACCGCGGCCGGCCTGCAACTGGTGCGCAAAAGCGGCTACGACGGCTTCACCATGGCAGCCCTGGCCCGCTCGCTGAACGTGGCGCCGTCGGCGCTGTACAACCACGTGTCCTCAAAACGGGAGGTGCTGGTCCTCATCCAGGACCACCTGACGTCATTCGTGGACGTGTCTGCCTTCGAGACCGAGCCTTGGGACCAGGCGGTGCGCGATTGGGCCTGGAGCTACCGCGACGTCTTCTCGCGGCACACCCCGCTGATCCCCGTTATTGCGGTGCTTCCGGTGGCCGACGCCCCGAAGACCCTCGCCATGTACGAGGCCGTCAGCGCGGGGTTCCGCCGGGCAGGGTTCCCGCAGGAACGCATCATCTCGGCAATCGTGGCCCTGGAGTCCTTCATCTTCGGTTCCGCCTACGACGTGACGGCACCGGCGGACATCTTTGATTCCGGCAGCCTGGCGGCCGAGACGCCGAACTTCTCCGCCGCCGTCGCCAGCCTGGGCGAGCAGGGCTACGCGAACCAGGCGGACGTGGCCTTCGGCCTGGGACTCGAAGCGCTGATCGAGGGCTTCGGGGCGCTGCGGGGGTAGGACGGCGGCGCCGGACCGGCCGGGCGGCCCAACGAAGCCCGGAATCTGACTGAGACGCGGCATCAAACAAAAAAGAACCCCGGTCCTAAGACCGGGGTTCTTTCATTTGCGTGCGCGAGGGGGGATTTGAACCCCCACGCCCTTTCGGACACTGGCACCTGAAGCCAGCGCGTCTGCCGTTCCGCCACTCGCGCGCAACTTCTTTCACCCGGCAGAGGCCCGGAATCCGGACCAGCAACCTCGTAAAAGCAGCGAGATCAAGCATAACGGACAACTGCGGGAAAACACCAATCGGGACTCCGGGGGCGCCAAACCGCCGCAACGAAGGCACCCGGAACCCGCCTGCCCAGTCCCCCGCGGCGCCAGCCCACCCGCAGTGGGCTCCCGGACATCCGCGCACGTCAGGGCCGGTCAGACGCAAATATCCCGACCGCAGCGGCGGGCCGCATTAAGGCCATTCCCAGCCTTGCCCAGTAGTATCTGATGTAGGAGTGCCCGGTTACGGCGGACTCCTGCGAATGTTGGAAACCGAGTTCCGGAACAAACGCTGCCCCGCAGCTGCCAGGAAAGGAGAAGGACCATGGGCTTGCTGGACAAAGTCGAGCGCGGCATCGAAAAGGCCGTCCGCGGAGTCTTCTCCACCGGTTCCCGCGCCCAGGTTGAGCCGGTCGAGATCGCCAGCCACCTCCGCCGCGAAGTGGACAACAAGGCCCTCACCGTCGCCGCGGGACGCACCCTTGCACCCAACGTTTTCGATGTCCTGCTCAGCGGCGACGATTTCCAGCGGGCCCAGGAGTGGGGAACCCCGCTCGCGGAAGAACTGTGCGACGTCGTCATCAACCACGTCCGCAGCCAGGGATACACCCTCCAGGGTCCGGTGCGGATCAGCTTCCGCCGCGACGAGGACCGCCGGGCCGGCGATTTCGAAATCACGTCCCGGACCGAAAAGGCCGGTGGAGCCCCCGCCCAGCCCGGCGGCCAGGGCACTATGCCCGCAGCCCCGACCCGGCCGCCCCGCCGCCTCCAGCCGGTGCTGGACATCGACGGCCAGCGGTATTCGCTGAATGCACCCTCGGTGGTCCTGGGCCGCTCCTCCGAAGCGGACATCCTGATCGACGACACTGGAGTGTCGCGCCGACACCTGGAGATCCGTACCGGCCAGGGCGCAGCGCAGGCCATCGACCTGGGCTCAACGAACGGCAGCTACGTGAACGGCCACAAAGTGGTGGGCAGTTCGGAACTCACCGACGGCGCCACGATCACGATGGGACGGACCAAAATCATTTTCCGCCTGATGCCCGCCAACCCGGGCGGCCGCCCGTGAGTGAACTGACCATCACCGCCCTGCGCTTTGGCTTCCTGATCCTGCTCTGGGTGCTCATCTTCAGCATCGTCTCAGCCATGCGCCGCGACCTCATGATCGGCCGCAAAGCCGCCGCCGGTGCCCCCACCGCACGGCAGGTGCGCCGGAACCCTGCACTGGCCGAACCTGCCCCGGCCCCGGTGAAGCAGCAGGCCCGCCAGCTCGTCGTCACCGAAGGCCCGCTGAAAGGCACCACCCTTCCGTTGGCCGCGAGCCCCATCCTGCTGGGCCGGGCACAGGAAGCCACCCTGGTCCTGGAGGACGACTACGCCTCCGGCCGGCACGCACGCCTGTTCCCGCAGGGCAGCCGCTGGTTCATCGAGGACCTCGGTTCCACCAACGGCACGTATCTGGCAGATCAACAGCTGACCCGGGCACTTCCGGTGGAGCTGGGTGTCCCCGTGAGAATCGGCAAGACGGTCATTGAATTGAGGCCGTAGCCATGGCTGCCCCCGAATCCCCCGCAGACAAGGCAGCAACTGCCCCGAAGCGGCCGCTCATCATGCGCTACGCCGCGCGCTCCGACGTCGGCCGCGTGCGCGCGAAAAACGATGACTCCGCCTACGTCGGCCGCCACCTCGCCGTCGTCGCGGACGGCATGGGCGGGCACGCCGGCGGTGACGTGGCATCCGCCGCCACCGTCCTGGACATGATCCATTTGGACCGCGATGACTACGACGCGGAGGCCGGCGAGGCCGACACCGTCCTGGCTGACGAGATCCAGACCGCCAACTCGCTCCTCTCCGAGCTGGTCCACATGAACCCGAAACTCGCCGGCATGGGGACCACCGTGACCGCGCTGCTGCTGGCCGGGGGCAAGCTCCACTTCGCGCACATCGGCGATTCGCGCGCCTACCGGCTGCGCAACGGCAAGTTCGAGCAGGTCAGCGTGGACCACACCTTCGTCCAGCGGCTCATCGACGAGGGCCGGCTGCGCCCCGAAGAGGCCGAAACGCACCCGCACAAGAACGTGCTCATGCGTGTCCTCGGCGACGTCGACGCCAGCCCGGAACTCGATCTGGACGTCCTCGACGTCGAACCCGGGGAACGCTGGCTGCTCTGCTCCGACGGGCTGAACTACGTTGCCGGCCACGTCGTTGAGCGCACGGTCCGGGAGACCAAGAGCCTGCGTGAGTGCGCCGAAAAGCTTGTAGACCTCACCCTGGAGGCCGGCTCCCCGGACAACGTGACGGTCGTCATGGTGGACATCGCGGAACAGACGCCCGACGACGTGAACACCGCCGCCGTCCAGGTCGTCCCGGCAATTGTCGCCGCGACAGCACTGGCATCGAAGACCGCACCACCGGCCGGCAGTGCCGGCAGCACCTATGCCGGCAAGGCTTCCGAGAGCGCCAAAGACGACAACTCGGCCGGCAGATCAGACAAAACCCCGGAGGAGGCCGCCGGCCCGGCCAAGGAGCCAGAGCCCTCCACCGATCCGCATCTCGGCGAGCACCTGTCCGCCGAAGTCCTGCGTGAGGAACTCTCAACCCGTCCGCATGAACTCGTCGGCGCGGCGGCCTCCGCCGCGGCCTCCGGCTCCATCCCCTCCATCGCTGGCCGCACGGTGGCCCGCCGGGCCGCAACGGTGTTGACGCACAAGGCGGAGCCGGACAGGGAAGACGCCGACGAGTACAAACCGCCGGTCAGGCGCCGGCGCTGGCTGACAATCTCCATCGCCGCGGCGATCGTGGCCGTGCTGGGTATCGGCCTCTGGCTTGGCTACGCCTGGACGCAGACCCGGTACTACATCGGGGAGCACGATCAGCGAGTTGCCATTTTCAACGGGGTTTCCCAGCGCTTGGGCCCCATTCCGCTTTCCACCCTCGAGACGGTGACCGATATCCGGATGTCTGACCTGCCAGAGTTCTCGCAGCAGCGTGTACGCCAGACCGTTCCCGCGCGGGACCTCTACGACGCGCAACGGATCGTCAAGAACCTTGAGCGCACCGGCACGACGGCGCCGGCCGACGAGTGCCTGACCCCCTCCCCCACGCCGAGCGCCAGCGCGACCGGGCGGGCCACATCCGGCGCGGCCGCCCGTTCCAAATCGGCTTCCCCGACCCCGACGCCCTCGCCGTCGCCGAGTTACTGCGAGGGGGGCAAATGACGCCGATCGATCCCACGCCCAAGCCGCGCCGCAACGCCGAGCTGGTGCTGCTGGTCCTTGCCCTCGCGGTGGGGATCGGTGCCAACGCCCTCGTCGGCGTCGACCGGCAGAAGGCCTTCGACACCGATTTCTGGTTCCAGTCCGGCCTGCTCACGGCCGCGGCGCTGGCCTTCCATCTGGTGCTCCGCATCCGCGCAAAATATGCCGATCCGGTAATACTTCCCCTGGTCGTCGCGCTTAACGGCCTTGGCCTGGCAATGATCCACCGCCTCGACCGCGTCGGGGAAGACACCGGCAACAACCAGCTGCGCTGGACCCTAGTGGCGATGGCCGTGGCCATCGCCGTTATCTGGTTCCTGAAGGACCACCGGATCCTGCGCCGCTTCACGTACATTTCCCTCGCGGTCAGCGCGGTGCTGCTGATCCTGCCGCTGGTCCCGGGGATCTCCGCCGGCGAGGTCCTGGGCGCGAGTGTCTGGATCAAACTCGGGTCCATGACCTTCCAGCCCGGCGAAATCGCGAAGATCACCCTCGCCATCTTCTTCGCCGGCTACCTTTCCTCCAACCGGGACCTCATCCTGCTGGCCGGACGCAAGATCGGGCCCCTTCAGTTCCCCCGGTTCAAGGACATGGGCCCCATGATCACCGCCTGGCTGGTCAGCATTGGCGTGCTGATCTTCCAGCGCGACCTCGGCACCTCGATCCTGTTCTTCGGCCTGTTCCTGGTGATGATCTACGTCGCCACCAGCAGGATCAGCTGGGTGATCATCGGCGTCGTCCTGATGGTGGCCGGCGGCTTCGTGGCGTCCAAGGTCTTCTCGCACGTGGCACTGCGGATCGACGGCTGGCTCAATGCGTTCACCGAGGAGGTCTACGGGCGGGAATTCGGCGGCAGCCGGCAGATCGTCGAAGGGCTCTTCGGCATGGCCAACGGCGGCCTCGTCGGCACCGGCCTCGGCCAGGGCCGCCCCAACCTCGTCCCGTTCGCCAACAGCGACATGATCGTCGCCTCCTTCGGCGAGGAACTCGGGCTGATCGGCGTCTTTGCGATCGTGCTGATGTATCTGCTGCTCTTCACCCGCGGTTTCCGCGCCGCGCTCGGAACCCGGGACGCGTTCGGCAAACTGCTCGCCACCGGATTGTCCTTCGCCATCGCCCTGCAGTGCTTCGTGGTGATCGGCGGCGTCACGCGCCTGATCCCGCTGACCGGCCTGACGACGCCTTTCCTGGCGGCCGGCGGCTCCTCCCTGCTGGCGAACTGGATCATCGTTGGCCTGCTGCTGATGATCTCGCACACCGCACGCGGGCCGGTGGACACCACGCCCCTCCCGCCGGGCCAGGATCCTGGGCTGCAGAATGAGACTCCGGCCATGCCGCCGAAGCCTGCCACGGCACCGGCCCGCGGCACCAGCACCAGTCCAGACGCTCCCACCGAGGCGGTGAAACTCCCGTGAACCAGGCCATTCGCAACTCCTGGATCGCCGCGATCGCGATGTTCGCGCTGATCTTCGGTGCGCTCAGCTATGTCCAGGTGGTGGGCGCCGATGAACTCAAAGCCAACGCGTGGAACAAGCGCACCTTGCTGCAGAACTACTGCAACGACCGCGGTGCCATCATCGTCGGCGGCAAGCCGGTGGCGCAGTCCGTGGCGGGCAGCGAGAGCTGCCAGTTCCAGCGCAGCTACGCGCAGCCGGAGCTCTACGCCGGCATCACCGGCTATTTTTCGAAGAACTACGGCCTGACGGGCATGGAACTGGCCATGAACGAACAGCTCGCCGGTAGCTCGGACCAGTTGTTCCTGGACCGGGTCGGCCAGCTGTTCCTCGGCAACCAGCCCAAGGGCGCCTCAGTCGAGCTGACCCTGGATCCGAAAATCCAGAAGCTTGCCTATGACCTGATCCCCGAGGGCCAGCGCGGATCGATCGTGGTGTCCAACCCGAAGACCGGTGCGATCCTGGCCATGGTGTCCAAGCCCTCGTATGACCCCAATCTGGTGGCCACCCAGGATTCCGACGCCGAAGCGGCGAACATCACCAAGCTGAACAAGATCCCGGGCATCAACCTGAACCAGTCAGTGAGCGGTCCCACCGGCGCGCTGCTGGCTCCGGGGTCCGTTTTCAAGATCATCGACACGGCGGCGGCCCTGGGTTCCGGCAAGTACAACAAGGACAGCGTGCTGCCCAACCCGGCCGAGATGCCGTTCCCGGGAATCCAGTACAAGCTGCCGAACTACGCCGGCGGCAACTGCTACACCCGGAACACCGCCTCGTTCGCGTTCGCCCTCCAGCAGTCCTGCAACACCCCGTTCGCCAGCATCGCTATCGACTTGGGCCAGAAGGCGATCGAAGAACAAGCCAGCAAGTTCGGCTTCGGGCAGGACTTCGGCGACCAGCTGAAGCTCCAGATGGCAAAGAGCACTTTCCCGAGCGAGCCGCTGGACGACGCCGGACTGGCGCAGTCGGCCATCGGCCAGCGGGATGTCCGTGCCACGCCGCTGCAGATCAACATGATGACCGCGGCCATCGCGAACGGCGGCGTTCAGATGAAGCCCAACCTGATCAAGGCCCTGCGGTCCCCCGATCTGCGGATTCTCAACGAGCCCAAGCCCGAGGCACTCCGGACCTCCACGAGCCCGGAAATCGCCCGCCAGATCGGCGAATGGATGACCAGCGTCGTCAGCGAAGGCATCGCCCGCGGCGCCGCGGTGCCCGGCGTCGAGGTGGCAGGCAAGACCGGCACGGCCGAGCTCGGCACGGGCCTGAACAATTCATGGTTTACCGGGTTCGCCCCGGCGAATGACCCGCAAGTGGCCGTCACGATTGTCATGCAAGGCGTGGACATCACCACCGGCGCAAATCTAACCAGTCCGAACGCGAAGAAGATTTTTGAGGCGGTGTTGAATAAGTGAGGCCTACATCGGGAATCACCCTCGGCGGCAGATTCCAGCTGACCACACGCATTGCGATCGGCGGCATGGGAGAAGTCTGGAAGGCCAAGGACCTGATCCTTGGCCGGATCGTCGCGATCAAGGTCCTCAAGGAGGAATACACCGGCGACCCGGGTTTCCTCCAGCGTTTCCGGGCCGAAGCGCGGCACACCGCCCTGCTGAACCACGTGGGCATCGCCAACGTTTTTGACTACGGCGAGGAAGAAGGCTCCGCCTACCTCGTCATGGAACTCGTTCCCGGACAGCCGCTCAGCAGCATCATCGAGCATGAGCAGGTGCTCTCACCGGACCGCACCCTGTCGATGATCTCCCAGACGGCACGGGCCTTGTCCGTCGCCCACGCCCAGGGCCTGGTGCACCGGGACATCAAACCAGGCAACCTGCTCATCACCCCGGACGGCCGGGTCAAGGTCACCGACTTCGGCATCGCGCGGCTGGCCGACCAGGTTCCGCTGACGCAGACGGGCCAGGTGATGGGCACGGCCCAGTACCTCGCCCCGGAACAGGCCACCGGGCAGACCGCGACCGGCGCCTCCGACATCTACTCGCTCGGCGTGATCGGCTACGAATGCCTCACGGGGCACCGTCCGTTCTCCGGCGAATCCCAGATTGCGATTGCGCTGGCCCAGGTCAACGACGCCCCGCCGCCATTGCCGGACAGCCTTCCCAGGCCGGTCCGCGCGCTCCTGATGTCGATGCTGGCCAAGGACCCCAAGAATCGCCCGGCCGATGCGATCAAGCTCGCCGAAGCGTCCGATGCCATCCGCAACGGCGACATCGCGGCCGCGCACGCGGCCGTTCCGGGCATGCTCCTCTTCGAAGCAGCCACCGGCCCCATTACCGCACCGGTGAACGTCCCCACCGCAGCGACGGGTGTCATCGGCGCCAGCGCGGCTGAGGACAAGTCGACGTCGGCGCTGCCGGTGATCGGCGCCGCCGGCGCGGGTGCCGCAGCCGGGCTGGCGGCCGGGGCCGCCGCGGCAAGCGGACACGGCGCACGCAGTGCCCTGTCCCGCGCGGATGCGCTGGCCGCGGAACGCAGCTGGATACCTGAGGAAGAGGACTATGACGGCTACGAACCGGAAGAGGAAGAGCCACGGCGGAAAGGCCGCAGCCCCTGGACCTGGCCGCTGATCGCCCTGATCCTGCTCGTTCTGTTTGCCTTGGTGGGAGTGGTCCTGTCGCAGGCCGGGATCCTGTTCCCCTCGTCCCCGGCCGCCACCAGCTCCAGCGCCAAGGCCAGTACGACAAGCGCCGCGCCGACGTCCAAGAGCCCGAGCCCCAGCCCCTCCAGCAGCTCGGCCACGCCAACCGAGTCGACGCCGGCCGCCATCAACCTGATTCCGGATGCCTACAAGGGCCGCCCCTATAACGATGTCCGGGCGGAACTGAACGGCCTGGGCCTTCAGGTCAAGGGCAACCCCATCGCGGACCCCTCCGCCCCCGACACGGTGATCGACATCGATCCCTCCGGCCCCGTACAGCCGGGTGAAACCATCACGGTGAGCTACTCCAAGGGACCGGAGAAGGTTACCGTTCCGACGCTGGAAACGGGGGCCAGCGAGGCAGCCGTCCAGCGCGCGATCGAGGGGGCCGGGCTGCGCTGGCAGAAGGGTGCTCCGGTCGAAGGCGACGGAACGCAGCAGGAGGGCACCTTTGTCAGTTCCGAGCCGGGATCAGGCGAGAAGGTCCCCGCCGGTTCCGTGGTCACCTATCACCTTGCCACCGCGCCGGCGCCCGTCTCGGACTCTCCCTCGCCGAGCGTCAGCACCACCAAGTAGGCGCCCGTGTCCACTTCACCCCGCACTCCATCGCACCGGGAGGACAGCAGCCCGGCGTCGGCCCAGCGCGTCCTCAGCGGGCGCTATGAGCTGGGTGAGCTGATTGGCCGCGGCGGGATGGCGGACGTGTTCCGCGGGATTGATACCCGGCTGGGACGAACCGTGGCCATCAAGCTGCTCCGCCCGGACCTGGCGCGGGATCCGCAGTTCCAGGCCCGGTTCAAGCGTGAGGCCCAGGCCGTCGCGGCGCTGAACCACCCGTCCATCGTCGCCGTCTTCGACACCGGGGACCATGCCGTCCCCGGTGGCCACGACGACACCGTGCGGGTGCCGTACATCGTGATGGAGTACGTCTCGGGCAAGACCATCCGCGACCTGATCAGGGCCAAGGAAGTCACGATCGACCAGGCCATAGACTTCTCGCTGGGGGTTTTGGCCGCCCTCGATTACAGCCACAAGGCCGGGATCGTGCACCGCGACATCAAACCGGCCAACGTCATGTTCTGCCCGGATTCGAACAGCGTGAAGGTGATGGACTTCGGGATTGCCCGCGCCATGGCCGACTCCTCTGCGACCATGACGCAGACGCAGGCCGTGGTGGGAACGGCCCAGTACCTCTCTCCCGAACAGGCACGCGGCGAAACAGTCGACGCGCGCAGCGACCTGTACTCGGCCGGTTGCCTGCTCTACGAGATGCTGACCGGACGCCCGCCGTTCGTCGGCGACAGCCCGGTCTCGGTCGCTTACCAGCATGTGCGTGAGATTCCGGAACCGGCCAGCAGCCTGAACCCTGACGTTTCCGCGGCGCTGGACAGCGTGCTGGCCAAGGCCCTGCAAAAGAACCGGGCCGACCGGTTCCAGGACGCGGCTGCATTCCGGCGCGCGCTCCGGGCGGCCCGCAGCGGCGTCGCCGTGGCGGCCCTGCCGGCCAGTGAGGCGCCGACAGACCCGAACAACACGGTCGCGGGCACGGAGCAGGCGCCGCCCACGGCCGCCTTCGCCTTGACCGGGGCCAAGTTCCTCGATGACGTCCCTTCCGGCCGCATCACGCCGCAACAGACCGCCGCGGAGGACGAGGCACTCGCCCAGTCCGGCTCGGCCCCGCACGGTCACCCCGACACCGACAGTCTCGAGCTGAGCCTTCCGGCCGAACGCGAACCCACCCCCCGGCAAAAGTCCCGCCGCCGGATGTGGACGGCGACGCTGCTGATCTTCACGCTGCTGGTATTGGCCGGAGGCGGCCTGTGGCTCTACAACATGGTCAACCAGCGGCCTGCGCCCATAGCCAAGGTGGACGTCCCCGCGGTGACGTCGCTGACCGAATCCGAGGCGCTGCAAAGGCTCTACAACGCCGGGCTCAAGCCCCAGTTGAAGCGCATCCAGCACGAGACCGTCCCCAAGGGCATCGCCGTCGGCACCGTGCCCACGGCCGGGAGCTCGCTGGAAAGCAATTCCGAGATCACCCTCAATATCTCCGAGGGCCCCAGTGTGATCACCATCCCCGCGGACCTGCCGGGCCGGACCGAGGCGGATGCCCGGGACGAGCTGCGCCGGATAGGGCTGACCGGTGCCCCGAAAACCACCCTGGACAACAGCCCCAATGTGCC
Source organism: Arthrobacter sp. 10T419 (assembly GCF_056394105.1). NCBI lineage: Bacteria > Bacillati > Actinomycetota > Actinomycetes > Micrococcales > Micrococcaceae > Arthrobacter > Arthrobacter sp. 10T419. Next base: position 382,191 of record NZ_JBFTHF010000003.1, read on the forward strand.
GGCGGGCATCGTCATCACGACCAACCCGGCGCCGGCGCAGACCGTGGCCGTGGACAGCACGGTGGAACTCATCGTGTCCACCGGCAAGGTTGCCGTGCCGCAGCTCATCGGCCTTCCGAAGGCTGAGGCGCAGGCTGCACTGAAGAAAGTCGGGCTGCTCGCCATCATCAAGGAAGTCGAAAACACGCAGGTCCAGCCGGGCAAGGTGACAGCGCAAAGCGACGCCGCGCAGGCCGCCGTCGAGCAGGGCAAGGCGATTACCGTAACCGTGGCCAAGGCCCCGCCGCCTCCGCCCCCGCCGACGCCGACCCCTTCGCCCACACCTTCGCCGACCCAGACGGACGTCACGGAAGGCGTCGGCAAGCTGCTGGGCCCCGGCGCCTAGCAGCGCGCCGGGTTCAGTGCTGGATGAGCGGGCTCAGGGCCGCTGCCCGCGCCGCGGCCCCAGCCATGCCCAGTGACTCAAGCCAGTTCCCGAGCATCAGGTAGCCGCCCTCGGTGAGCACCGACTCGGGGTGGAACTGGACGCCGCAGAGCGGTGCCGTGCGGTGCTGCAGTCCCATCACGACGCCGGTGGCCGTCTCAGCGGTGATCTCCAGGATCTCCGGGATGCTTTCCCGCACGGCGGCGAGGGAGTGGTACCGCGTCGCCGTGAACGGCGACGGCAGGCCGCTGAAGACGCTGGTCCCGTGGTGTTCGACGAGCGAGGTCTTGCCGTGCATCAGTTCGGGGGCGTGCGTAACGCGCCCGCCGTAGGCCTCCGCCAGCGCCTGATGTCCGAGGCAGACGCCCAGCATGGGCTTGTTGTGGCTGCCGCACCACTTGATCAGCTCGATGCAGACACCTGCGTCGGCCGGCGCACCGGGTCCGGGCGAGACCAGGACGCCGTCGCGGGCTTCGGCCATCTCGATCGCCTCGGCAAGCGTCACGTCGTCGTTGCGGACCACGGTTGTCTCCGCGCCGAGCTCCTGGAGGTAGCCGACCAGGGTGTAGACAAAGCTGTCGTAGTTGTCTACGACCAGGATTTTGGTTGTGCTCATGGGTGCCTTGCTAAGCCAATCGTCGAATCAGTGAACGGGCTGAATTGCGCCATCCAGGGAAATAGGAACTGAACCATCAATACCAGCACGCCGGCCAGCAACACCAGCGATGTGACGATACGCAGCCATAGCGGTCCGGGAAGCCTGCGGAAGATCCATCCGTACATCGTCTAACCCTCCCCGAGGGTGCGGGCCACCTGGGCTGCTATTTCGGCCGGTGGCCCCGCGGAAGCGGGCTGCCAGCGCTCCAGCAGGGAATAGGCGATGATCCGCTCCTGCGAACCGAAGCGCGGGTTGCAGCTGGTCATGGTGAGGTAGCTTTCCGTCGGTTTGGCCGAGGGCTGCGCCGGGACAGGCAGCAGGACGTCCGTGGCGGAAGGCAGAACGATCTCGCTGTTGCGGAACCGGTAGACGTAGTAGCCCTCCCGGGTCTGCACGTAGATCCTGTCGCCCGGGACCAAGGAGTCGATATTGTCCAGGACAGCTCCATGGGTCTGCCGGTGCCCCGCCAGCGCAAAGTTTCCCGCCGCGCCGGGCATCGCGGTGCCGTCGTAGTGTCCGAGCCCCAGCGAGTCCAGTACCTCGGGCGTGGTTCCCTGCACGACGGGCCGCGTGTACCCGGCGCCGAAGCGCGGCACGTAAACGACGCCGATCGTAGCGCCGGCTGCCGGCTCGGAAGCGACAGGGGCTGGACCCGGGCCGGCGGAGGCAGGGCCGGCCGAACCGTCCACGCCGGTGCTCGCGCCACTGGGCCGGGGGGCGCCCGGTCCGTTTAGCTCCCGCGCGAAATCCTTGACGACCTCGCGTTGCCGGGCATCGGCGTCGAGGTTGGTCCACCAAAGCTGCCAGGCGACAAACAGCAGCAGGACCACCCCTGCCGTCAGGAGCAACTCCCCGGCAACTTGAAGGGCGCGGGACACCGCGCTCCGCGGAACTTCGCCGCCGCCCCGCGCAGGCGCGGCCAGGGATTCCGCCTTCTCCTGCAGCACCGTGGCCTCTCCTCTGGGCGTTCGCAGCGGGCGGAGTGTGGCCTTAACTACAGCTAGAATTGGCTGCGATTAGGATTTCAAACTCCACCAAGAGCGCGTTGACCGCCGGCTGTTCCTTTTCTTGCAGGATATCAAGCCGAGGCACCCGCTCCTCATCCAGCCCGCCAAGGAGGACCCGTGCCCGAGTCGAAGCCGCGAAAGAGGACTGCCAGCGTCGCGCAGCAGACTTCTGCGACGCAGGCCTATAAGCCCAACCCCGTCTGGTTCAAGCCGGTGATGTTCGGCCTGATGATCATCGGACTGCTGTGGATCATCACCTTCTACATCAGCGAAGGCACCCTCCCGGTCAGGGAGTGGGCGTCGTGGAACATCGTCGCCGGATTCGGCATCGCCATCGTCGGCTTCCTGATGACCACGCGTTGGCGTTCCTGAACCCCGCATTCCCCTTCGCAGCAGGCCGGCACACAGAGTGTGTCGGCCTGCTGCGTTAAACCCGCGCCGTTAGCGTCGGCTGGTCGGGCGATAATGCTGGAAGGCATACTCTCCAGCAAAGGATTCCAGATGACCCCCGACGTCAGTGGCTGCATCATCGGCGACGATGGATTGGCCCGGCCGGCCTGGGCGGCCACAGACCCGCTCCTGCGCGACTACTACGACAGCGAGTGGGGGCTCCCGGTCCGGGACGAACAGGGGCTCTACGAACGGATCAGCCTCGAGGCGTTCCAGGCCGGCCTGTCCTGGGCGACGATCCTCCGCAAGCGCCCCGCCTTCCGCGCCGCGTTCGCCGACTTCCACCCTGAGACAGTGGCCGCCTTTACCGAGGACGACGTCGAGCGCCTGCTGCAGGACGCCGGCATTGTCCGCAACCGGCTCAAGATCCGGGCAACGATCACCAATGCCCAGGCCACTGTGGACCTCAGGGACGACGGGGGGTTGGTGGACTTCGTCTGGGGCTTCCAGCCTGACAACACCCCGGAGCCGACGGCCCTGGCAGAAATCCCCACGAGCTCCCCGGAGTCGGTCGCGTTGTCCAAGGCCCTGCGCAAGCGCGGCTTCGTGTTTGTCGGCCCCACCACGATGTACGCCCTGATGGAGGCCATCGGGATGGTCGACACCCATCTGCTCGACAGCCACCGGCGCGGCACCTCGGGCGTCTGGCTCCGCTAGTCGCAGCCCACCGGGTCCACAGCTGTGCACAAGCAGCCCAAAGTTATCCACAGCCTGTTGATAGCCCAGGCGGATCGCGGCCCGGGGAAAACGGTCCGCGTTGGCCCGCCCGCGCACCCAAATCAGGGGATAGAGACCCGGTCCCTCCGCTGAATCACAGATCTGTAAGTTATTAACACTGTGGACGGTCTGTGGATAACCGCAGTTGGAGCCGAGGTGGCCGCCTTCGACCCTTTGCCTGGCCGGTTGCGCCGTCGCCCAGCTCTCCACTCTGTGCACCGGGTTGCATCGGGTGTGCCTTGGGATACTTGTCCACTTAATAACAGGCCGCTACCCACAACTTATCAACAGCTGGGGATAAGTGGCCGCTGGCCGCCGGCCGGCGGCCCCGGAAAAGCCCGGAATGGCGCGTTTTCCACGGCGAAACTCAGAGGATCAAGTTATTAACAATGTGAACAACCCTGTGAATAACGGTCTATAAATCAGATAAATAGGACCCCTCCCGCGATCGCAGTCGCTTAGGCTCCCCTGGCGTGCAGGGCTGGGAGGGCCTGGAAGGGTGTTTCCGGCCCTGGCGGCTGACGGCGGCAGCAGCGGCTGGAGCAGGGGCTGGCCGGGGGGAGACGGGTCCGCCTGGGCTGACGGTTGTGGCGGGTCCGCGCGGAGAGTCCCCGGGCGCGCTGCGTCCGGCCGGAGGTTGTCCACTTAACCACAGGCGGTCCCCAGCAAGTTATCCACAGGTGTGGAGACTGGCGGGTGGGCTGCGCGGGATTTGCCAGCTGTGGCGGTCAGATCCGGCATCGTCGGTTGAACTACAGGCATGTAAGTTACCAACAATGTGGATAACCCCTGTGGAAAAGTTTCACGCCGGAGATGGCGCGTAACATACGGGGGCAGGGCTTACGGAAAAGCGCGGCGGTTTTGGACCGGCGCATCCCGGACCCGGGGCGCCTCCGTCCGGAACCGTAGCGGAAACCCACAGCCGTAGCGCTGAGCGGGTCGCCTAGGCCGGCAGCGAGGTGGCCGCGGCGTGCAGGGCGGTGGCTGCGACGAGCAGGCACAGCACCACGGCAAGTCCGGCGGCCTGAAGGAGCCCTTGGCGACGGCCCCGCGGAACGTAGGCGATCACCGCGGCGCTCAGCGCTCCAGTGATGAGGCCGCCAAGGTGGGCCTGCCAGGCGATCTGGGGGATGACAAAGCCAATGACGCCGTTGATGGCGATCAGGACCCATAGTTGCCTGGTGTCGCCGCCGCGGTGGCGCTGGACCACCAGCATGGCGCCGAAAAGGCCGAAGATGGCGCCGGAGGCACCGACAACGCCGGTGAGGGCCTGGCCCGGTGCGTAGGCCGGTGTCAGCAGCAGATAGCCTACGGATCCGCCAACGGCTGACAAGAGATAGAGCGCCAGGAAGCGGACACGCCCGAGGAGGGGTTCCAGCGCCTGGCCGAACATCCACAGCATGTACATGTTGAGCACGATGTGGAGGATGAAGCCTTGCGAGTGAAGGAAGGCCGAGGTCAGCATCCGCCAAGGTTCGAAGGCGCCGTAGGCGGGGTTGGCGTAGACCGTGGCGAAGGCGAAGTTCTGGTAGATCCCGTCGTTGGGAACTATCCACTGCAGCACGTAGACGAGGACGCAGGCTGCGATGATCCCTAAGGTGGCCAGCGGCTTCCCCAGGGCGGCGGCGCCGCCGTAGACCGAGCGGGCCGTCGGCGTCGTACGTTTGGTTTCGTTGACACAGTCAACACACTGGAATCCGACGGCGGCCGCCCGCTGGCAGTCGGGGCACGCAGGGCGCCCGCACCGCTGGCACCGCACGTAGGCGGGCCGGTCCGGGTGCCGGGGGCACACCGGGATCTGCGCGGACGGCTCTGCCGCCGGAATTCCGTAGCTCATGGCGTGGGCTAGAGCTGTTCTACGTCAATGCTGTTGATGACGACGTCCTCGACCGGGCGGTCGCCCATGCCGGTGCGGACACCTTCGATGGCGTCGACGACCTTCTTGGACTCATCGTCCGCGACCTCGCCGAAGATGCTGTGCTTGCCCTGCAGCCAGCCGGTCGGGATGGTGGTGATGAAGAACTGGGATCCGTTCGTGCCGCGGCCCATCTGGATGCCCGCGTTGGCCATGGCCAGCTTGTAGGGCTCGTTGAAGGTCAGCTCCGGGTGGATTTCGTCGTCGAACTTGTAGCCCGGCCCGCCGACGCCACGGCCCAGCGGGTCGCCGGCCTGGATCATGAAGTCCTTGATGATGCGGTGGAAGATGGTGCCGTTGTAGAGCGGCGTGCCGGTCTTGTCCTCACCGGTTTCCGGGTGGGTCCAGGCCTGCTCGCCGGTGGCCAGGCCGACGAAGTTCTTGACGGTCTTGGGCGCGTGGTTACCGAAGAGGTTGACGACGATGTCGCCCAGGCTCGTGTGAATGGTTGCTTTTGCGGTTGCGATGGCAGTCATGGCCCTATTCTTCCACGGCAGGGGTTCGCGCACAGGGCCGCAGAGTCAGTTCCGCGCTGGGTGAAATCCAGCCGAAATCGGGCCTGAGAATAGCCGGTGGGGTCCCGGACACGTAGGCTAACTGCAGAACCGTCACATTAATCGGGAGGTAGTTGTGAAGAAAACGGATCGTATTGCCCGTGAGCTGGAGCAGTCAGTCAGCACCGCAGTAGAAAACGCCAAGGACTGGGCAGGCCCGCGGGTCGAAGCAGCAGTCGACTGGGCTGTTCCGCGTCTGCAGCAGGGCCTGGACACCGCTTCTCCCAAGATCCAGGAGGGCCTCAAGTCGGCGGCCCACAACCTGGCCGACGGCGTCGCCACCGTGACCCCCCGCATTCAGGACGGGCTGGCCCAGTTGGCGCCGAAGATCCACGATGCCGTCGAAAGCGCCACCCCCCGGCTGCACGATGCCCTGGACAAGGCCACCCCGGTGATCGCCAACGCCCGTGACCGCGTCGTCGTCGAATACCTGCCCAAGCTTTCGGACCAGATCGGCCACGCCTCCGACGCCGTGCACCGCACCCTGGAAGGCGCACCGGCGCACGTGGACGCTGTGGCACAGCGGCTGGTTGACTCCGGTGTTGTCCACAACATCCAGGGGCAGGCGCAGTCCGCCGGCCAGCAGATCAAGGCCGCCGCCGCCGAAGCCAGCCGTGCCGTCACCGGTGAGCTTGGCAAGCCGCAGAAGCCCAAGCACCGCGGCTTCCTTATCTTCGGCGTCATCGCCGCGGCCGTGGCCGCCGGCGTCGCCGCCTGGAAGGCATCCAAGCCGATCGAGGACCCGTGGAAGACGCCGGCCCCGGTCACGCCCGTGACTCCGGCCCCGGTTCCGGCCACTACGGTCAGCGACGTCAAGGAGACCGTGAAGGAAAGCGTCAGCGACGCCGCCGACGCGACGGTTGCCGCAGCCGACAAGGCGGCCGAGGCTTCGGCGGATGCCGCTGACGCCGCTGCAGCCAAGTCGGGGGATTCCTCCGCGAAGGTTGCGACCGACGCCAAGACCGCGGTTCGCAATATCGCAGCGAGCCTGAACGGCGACGACAAGACCAAGTAGCTCCTGGTCTGCCGGTGAACCAGCCGGCAGCCTGAGGACTGCACTTCAAGGAGGGGTTCCGCCGCCGGCGGGGTCCCTCCTTTTGGTTTGCCTTTAGCCGCCCGGGATGCCCGTCAACAGGCCGCAAGAACGGTGCAGGTGCTAAATTTGGGGGGATGTCACCCGATGAACCCTCTGTGGATGCCCCACACGATGCTGAGCAGCCCCCGGCTGTCTCCATCGTTATTCCGGCGTACAACGAGGAAAGCGTCATCCGGCAGTGCCTGATTGCCGCCGTCTACCAGTCCGTCCCGGCGCACGAGATCATCGTGGTGGACAACATGTCTAAGGACCGCACCGCGGAGATCGTCCGCCAGATGCAGCTGGAGTACCCGGAGAGCCCGATCATCCTGCTCAGCCAGGACACAGACCAGGGCCTCATCCCGACCCGGAACTTCGGCCTGGACCACGCCAGCGGGGATGTCCTGGGCAGGATCGACGCCGACTCGGTGCTGGAACCGGACTGGGTGGAACAGGTCCAGCAGGCCTTCGCGGACGCGTCAGTGCATGCCGCCACCGGGCCCGTTGTCTACTACGACATGCCAATGCGACGCTTCGGCCTTAAGGCCGACGACAAGATGCGCCAGCTCATGCTCAAGCTGGCCAAACACCAGTACCACTTCCTCTTCGGCTCCAACATGGCCCTGCGCCGTTCCGCGTGGGAGACCATTCGGCTGGAGACCTGCCGCGATGAGAAGGATGAGATGCATGAGGACATCGATCTCTCCCTTCACCTTGCCGACCACGAGCTGCGGATCCAGTACTGGCCGCAGATGGTGTCCGGGATGTCAGCGCGCCGGCTCGAGGATTCGCCCCGCGACTACCGTTACTACGTCACACGCTTCGACCGCACCTACAAGGCGCACAACGTCAAGAAAATGGCTCTGAAAGCGCCCATGGTGGTCTTCTTCTCGGTGTACTTCCCGGCGAAGCTGCTGCGCGCCATCCACACCGTCAACACGGCCCAGCCGGCCCGCCGCGGCGGCCAGTAGGGCCCGTAAGGCTCGCCGGCGCACCCGCGGCCGCCGCCGTCGTCAGTCCGTCCCCAGCTCCGCCAGCCGGGCGGCAGCACGCCGCACCGCGCGGGAGCGTCGCTGGCCCATCACGACGACGGCGAGTCCCACCAGGATCATGCCCAGGCCGGCATAGGTCCCGGCCGGCAGCGTCTCGCCCAGGAAGGCCGCCGCCAGCAGCGCCGCCCCCGGGATCTCCAGCAGGATGATCATTGAAACCAGCAACGGGCTCATCGTGGCGAGCAGGTGGTTGAACGCCGTGTGGCCCACCAGCTGCGCGCAGACGGTGATGGCCAGGATGCCCAGCCAGCCGGTCGCGTCGAAGCCCGCGAGCGGCTGCCTGGTGGCCAGGGCCAGCACCGCCACGACGGCGGCACACATGCCGTAGCAGAGTGTCGTGTAGACGCCGGTGCCCATGGTCTGGCGGGCCTTGCCGCCGGCCAGCGTGTAGATGCCCGCCAGCACGCCCCCGGCAACGGCGAGAAGATCCCCAACCAGGGCCTGCGGCGAGCTGCCCATGTCAAAGCCGGTGATGGCCACAACACCGCCGAAAGCGAGGCCGAGGCCGGCGAGGACCTGCCACCGGTGCCGGACCCCGCGGAAGAGCTGGAACACGGCGATCCAGCCCGACTGCAGGCAGACCAGGGCGGTCGCTGCCGCCACCGAGGTCAGCTGCAGGGACGTGATGAAGCAGGCGAAGTGCAGTGCCAGTGCCACCGCGGCCGCCAGCGACCAGCGGAACTCGCTGCCCGTGACCCGGCCGAACTGGCGGGGCTGGCGAACCAGCACGGGCCCGGCCATCACGGCCGCTCCGATGGCGTTGCGCCAGAAAGCGATTGCGAGGGCGCTGACGGACGTGGCGCCCAGGGTGGCGGCGATCAACGGGCCGGAGGAGGCGACACCCAGCACGCCGAGGGCGGCGAGGAAGAAGTTCACGCTCCAACAGTAGTGTGCCGGCGGGGGCGTCCAGGTTCCGCGCCGGCCCGTTACGGGAAGCCTCGAGGGCTTAACGCAAAAGGTCCCGGCCAGCGTTTCCGCTGGCCGGGACCTTTCCTATGGTGGAGGCACGGGGACTCGAACCCCGAACCCCCTGCTTGCAAAGCAGGTGCGCTACCAATTGCGCCATGCCCCCATAAGAAGCAACCCGTCAATCATACCCCGCTGCCGGAGAGCCGTTGCCAGCTTTCCTGCCGGGGTTCCGGGCTAATCAACCGTGTCGGTCGACTCGCTCCAGACTGCCTTCCGGGCTTCGGATTCCTGCACCTTCCTGTAGAGCAGGACGCCTGCGATCGTGGCTGCAACAACCAGCAACTTCTTCACATGCACCCCGTTCCGGTCCAGTTTCACGTGGACCTTTACAGGAACCAGTACAGGTTCCGTGGGCGTACCAGGACTTGAACCTGGGACCTCTTCGTTATCAGCGAAGCGCTCTAACCGCCTGAGCTATACGCCCCGATGCCTCATCGGGCCGAGATATGACTTTACAGCACATCCCGGCCCGATCTCAAATCGAGGCATTTCCCCGGAGAATATCCGGGAAAACTACGGGTTCTAGTCGTCCGTAAGGGTGACGCCGATGCCGCCCACGAGGGTGGCAGCGATGTTGTACAGCACCGCCGAAAGCATCGACAGGGCCGTCAGCAGCACCACGTTGATCACCGCGATGATCACCGCGAAGGAGGCAACCTGGCCGAGGGAGGCGACCTTCTTCAGTTCGAAGCCGCCGCTTTCGGAGCCGGCCAGGGTTCCGAGGAGCCCGTCCACCTGGTCGAAAATGCCGGTCAGGTCCAGGACGGTCCAGAGCACGATCGCGGCGACGACGGTCACGATGCCGAGCGCCACCGAAAGCAGGAAAGCCATCTTGAGCACGGACCAGGGGTCGACCTTGCTGATCAGCAGGCGCGCGCGGCGGACTTTCGCCTTCGGCGCCGGCTTAACCAGTCCCGGAGTTCCCTGGGCAGGGCGCTGGCCGGAGGCTTCCGGTCGCTGTCCGGCTGCTGCGGGACGCTGGCCCGGAGCGGCCGGCCGCTGTCCTGGGACAGCGGGACGCTGGCCGGGAACGGCGCCGGCCGGTCGCTGCTGCGGACGCGACGGGGCGTTCACCCGCGGGGCGGCAGCCGGCTGCCGCATCCCGCCGGGGCCGCTGCTCGACTTGGGATATGAGTCGGAATTGCTCACGCGTTACCTCCGGTATTGTCTTCGTCCAGCTCGGCATGGCCTGATGACTCATCTGACTCCGGGGCCGGTACTGATTCTGTCTCTGCGGACCCCTCGTGTGATCCGGTCTCTCCAGCCAACGTTACGTCATCCTGCTCCGTAGCCCGACTTTCATCGCCGCTTTCGAGGGCTGTTTCGTCGGTCTCGAGGCCGCGTTCGCTGTTGCGGGCCACCGCGATGATGCGGTCGTTCTTGTCCGGTTTGGCAAAGATCACGCCCATGGTGTCGCGGCCCTTTGCGGGGACCCCGGTCACGGAGGAGCGGACCACCTTGCCTCCTTCCATGACCACCAGGACTTCGTCTTCCTCGTTGACGATCAGGGCACCGACGAGGTGTCCGCGTTCTTCCTGGTACTTGCCGACCTTGATGCCGAGTCCACCGCGGCCCTGGAGACGGTATTCCTCCACCGCGGTCCGCTTGGCGAAGCCGCCTTCGGTGACGATGAAGACGAACGATCCGTCCTGTACGACGTCGGCCGCCAGCAGTTCGTCGTCCTCGCGGAACTTCATTCCGGTGACGCCGGACGTTGCCCGGCCCATCGGGCGCAGTGCCTCATCCGTGGCCGTGAAGCGGATCGACTGGCCCTTGCGGGAGACCAGCATCAGGTCATCCGTTTCGGACACCAGCTGTGCCGAGACCAGCTCATCGCCGTCGCGCAGGTTGATGGCGATCACGCCGGCGGAGCGGTTGGTGTCGTAGTCCTCCAGCCGCGTCTTCTTGACCAGGCCGCGCTTGGTGGCGAGCACCAGGTACGGGGCGTGCTGGTAGTCGCGCAAGTCCAGCACCTGGGCGATGTGCTCGTCCGGCTGGAAGGCCAACAGGTTCGCCACGTGCTGGCCCTTGGCGTCGCGGGCCGCTTCCACCAGTTCGTACGCCTTGGCACGGTACACGCGGCCCAGGTTCGTGAAGAACAGCAGCCAGTGGTGCGTGGTGGTGACGAAGAAGTGCTCCACGACGTCGTCGCCGCGCAGCTGGGCGCCCTTGATGCCCTTGCCGCCGCGCTGCTGCGACCGGTAGTTGTCGCTGCGGGTGCGCTTGACGTAGCCGCCCCGGGTGATCGTGACGACCATTTCCTCTTCGGGGATCAGATCCTCGATCGACATGTCGCCGTCGTAGCCCATCAGGACCTTGGTCTTGCGGTCGTCGCCGTGCTTGGCCACAATTTCGGCCAGCTCGGTGCTGATGATCTCGCGCTGGCGCTCCTCGGAAGCAAGGATCGAGTTGTATTCGGCGATCAGGGCTTCGAGTTCCGAGTGGCGGTCCTGGATCTTCTGCCGCTCCAGGGCGGCAAGCCGGCGCAGCTGCATATCCAGGATGGCCCGGGCCTGCAGTTCGTCGATGTCCAGCAGTTCCATCAGGCCGTCGCGGGCCGCTTCGGTGGTGGTGGAGGCACGGATCAGGGCGATGACCTCGTCCAGCGCGTCCAGCGCTTTGAGGAGGGCGCGCAGGATGTGCGCTTCCTCCTCCGCCTTGCGCAGGCGGTACCGGGTGCGCCGGGCGATGACGTCCATCTGGTGCGTGACCCAGTGCCGGATAAACGCGTCGAGGCTGAGCGTGCGCGGAACCCCGTCGACGATTGCAAGCATGTTCGCCGCGAAGTTGTCCTGCAGCTGGGTGTGCTTGTAGAGGTTGTTCAGCACCACCTTGGCGACGGCGTCGCGCTTGAGCACAATGACGAGGCGCTGGCCGGTGCGGCCCGAGGTCTCGTCGCGGAGGTCGGCGATGCCGGAAATCTTGCCGTCCTTGACGAGTTCGGCAATCTTGATCGCCAGGTTGTCCGGGTTGGCTTGGTACGGCAGCTCGGTGACCACGAGGCAGGTGCGGCCCTGGAGTTCCTCGACGTTGACGACGGCGCGCATGGTGATGGAGCCGCGGCCGGTCCGGTAAGCGTCCTCGATGCCCTTGTGGCCCAGGATCGTGGCGCCGGTCGGGAAGTCGGGACCCTTGATCCGCTGGATCAGTTCTTCGAGCAGCTCTTCGCGGCTGGCGGTCGGGTTGGCCAGGTACCACTGGACGCCGTCGGCAACCTCACGGAGGTTGTGCGGCGGAATGTTGGTGGCCATGCCGACGGCGATGCCGGACGAACCGTTAACCAGCAGGTTCGGGAAACGCGCCGGTAGAATGGTCGGTTCCTGGTTCTTGCCGTCGTAGTTGTCCTGGAAATCAACGGTTTCCTCATCAATGTCCCGGACCATTTCCATGGCCAGCGGTGCCATCTTGGTTTCGGTGTACCGGGGAGCCGCGGCGCCGTCGTTGCCGGGCGAACCGAAGTTGCCCTGGCCGAGTGCCAGCGGGTAGCGCATGGTCCAGTCCTGGATCAGGCGGACCAGGGCGTCGTAGATCGCGGTGTCGCCGTGCGGGTGGTACTGGCCCATGACCTCGCCGACCACGCGGGCACACTTGTTGAAGGACCGGTCGGGGCGGTAGCCGCCGTCGAACATCGCGTACAGCACGCGGCGGTGGACGGGCTTGAGTCCGTCGCGGACGTCCGGCAGCGCTCGTCCGACGATGACGGCCATGGCGTAGTCGAGGTAGGAACGCTGCATTTCCGTCTGCAGGTCAACCTGTTCGACGCGGTCGGTCAGCACATCGGTGTCAAGAACGGTGCCTTCGAGCACGGGTTCCGCACCGGATGCGGCTGGAACCTCGGGTGTTTCGTCACTCATAGTCTATATTTTCCGTTTCAGGTATATATCGGTTCTGGAATATGTAGGGGCTTGGCCGCTAGATATCGAGGAACCGAACGTCCTTGGCGTTCTGCTGAATGAAGTTTCGGCGGGATTCGACGTCCTCGCCCATCAGGACGGAGAAGGTCTGGTCCGCCGCCAGGGCGTCGTCCATGGTGACCTGCAGGAGGGTGCGGTGGTCCGGGTCCATGGTGGTGTCCCAGAGTTCCGTGTAGTCCATCTCGCCGAGGCCCTTGTAGCGCTGGATGCCGTTGTCCTTGGGGATACGGCGGCCGGCGGCTTGGCCGGAGACCAGCTTCGCGTCGCGTTCCCGGTCGCTGTAGACGTAGTCGTGCGGGGCGTTGGACCACTTGATTCGGTACAGCGGCGGCTGGGCCAGATAGACGTAGCCGTTCTCGATCAGCGGGCGCATGTATCGGAACAGCAGCGTCATCAGCAGCGTGGTGATGTGCTGGCCGTCGACGTCGGCATCGGCCATCAGGACGATCTTGTGGTACCGGAGCTTGGCCAGGTCGAAGTCCTCGCCGATGCCGGTACCGAACGCGGTGATCATGGACTGGACTTCGGCGTTGCCGAGGGCTTTGTCGAGCCGGGCACGCTCGACGTTCAGGATCTTGCCGCGCAGCGGCAGGATGGCCTGGGTCTCGGGGTTGCGCCCGCGCTTCGCCGACCCGCCGGCCGAGTCACCCTCCACGAGGTAGACCTCGCACTTCTGCGGGTCCTTGGAGGAGCAGTCGGACAGCTTGCCGGGCATGCCGAACGATTCCAGCGGGCTCTTGCGGCGCGCGTTGTCGCGCGCCTTGCGGGCGGCCATCCGGGCCTGGGCCGCGGAGATGGCCTTGCGGATCACGTCGCGGGCCGGGCCGGGGTTGCGTTCCAGCCAGTCGCCGAGACCGTCGGTGACGACGCGCTGCACGAAGCCCTTGACCTCGGAGTTGCCGAGCTTGGTCTTGGTCTGACCCTCGAACTGCGGTTCGGCGAGCTTGACCGAGATGACTGCGGTCAGGCCTTCGCGGATGTCATCGCCGGTGAGGTTGTCGTCCTTTTCCTTGATGATGCTCTTCTCCCGCGCGTAGCGGTTGATGAGCGAGGTCATCGCGGCGCGGAAACCCTCTTCGTGGGTTCCGCCCTCGTGGGTGTTGATGGTGTTGGCGTAGGTGTGGACGCTCTCGGAATAGGCGTTGGTCCACTGCATCGCCATTTCCAGGGCGATGTGCCGTTCCGTGTCCTCGGTTTCGAAGGCGATGACGTCCTCGTGGACGACGTCGACCTTTTTGCCGGAGTTCAGGTGCTTCACGTAGTCCAGCAAGCCGTCGTCGTACTGGTACACCACGGTGTGGAACTCCGCGGGGACTTCACCTTCGGTCTCGACGACGTCGAGATCCAGGTCGTCATCGTCGGACGGCTCCGCGGCCGCGCGGCGCTCGTCGGTCAACGTGATGCGCAGTCCCTTGTTCAGGAACGCCATCTGTTGGAAGCGGGCCCGCAGGGTTTCAAAATCGAACTCGGTGGATTCGAAGATGGTGCCGTCCGGGTAGAACGTCTGGGTGGTTCCGGTTTCCTGGGTTTCCTCGCCCTTGACCAGGCTGCCCTGGGGCTTGCCGCCGTCGGCGAAGGACATCCGCCAGACGTGGCCCTGCCGGCGCACCTCAGTGTCAACGCGGCTGGAGAGCGCGTTCACCACCGAAATACCGACGCCGTGCAGGCCGCCGGAGACCGCGTATCCGCCGCCGCCGAACTTTCCGCCGGCGTGCAGGATGGTCATGACAACCTCCACCGTGGGCTTGTGCTCGGTGGGGTGCATGTCCACGGGGATGCCGCGGCCGTTGTCGACGACCTTGACGCCGCCGTCGGCCTGCAGGACGATCTCGATGTGCGTGCAGTACCCGGCCAGCGCTTCATCAACCGAGTTGTCCACGACTTCATAGACCAGGTGGTGCAGGCCGCGCGGACCGGTGGAACCGATGTACATGCCGGGGCGTTTCCGGACCGCCTCCAGACCCTCAAGCACCGTGATGTCGCTGGCGCCGTACTCGCGGGGGGTCACCGCCTCCGCAGGGGTGGCCGCTGAAGCACCTTCCGCCGCTGGGTCCGCTGCCGGGAAATCTGTATTGTCGTTAGCCACAGGCGCTTTCGACTCCTCTATGTTCGTTGAAGGCCGGCCGTCGCCGCTTCCGAAGAGGAACGGTTACCGCCAACAGGCACGTCACTGTTGGCACCGCTGCATGGATCGCCTCAGCCGATTCCGCGCAAAGAAATTGCGTCGGAAACGGACTCAGTCGACGTTTCACCGGCGCCCAGTTATCTACCACGATTCTACCGTGTTATAGGAGGGATTCCCGCATTCCAGAGGCCCAAACGGCAGCTAAAGTGCCGCTGAGAGGCCGTTGGCTCCGGCTGCACGGCTCCCGGGGTCCTCCGGTTGGGTTCCTATACGCGTCTGGGGCGTTGGAGCGCCCTACACGGCGCTTGCGGATTTTTCAATAGTCTTGGAAGAAGTGCTTCATACCCGGCGGTGCTGACTGGACCGCGGACCGCGCCGCGGGCTATCCGTAGGTGTCGCGCGGGCCGCGGCCGTTGACCGTCCGGGCACCCTTGCGCCAGCTTGGCGCCGCGGGACCGAGCACCTGAATGCTGGTCACGACGCCCTCACCCAGTTCTATGCGGAATTTTTCCAGCAGACTCAAGCTGAGCAGGCGCAGCTGGGTGGCCCAGGCCGTGGAATCGCAGCGCACGTGGAGGGTCGTGTCGGTAAAGCTCTCCGGTGTGCAGTGTGCGGAAATTTCCGGTCCCACCAGGGCCGGCCATTGCGCCATTACGGAACCGACAGCCACAGGTGAGCTCCAGCCCCGTTCCGCGACGAGCCGTCCCACCACCTTGCCGAGCCCCAGCGGGTCCCGTCCGGTGCCGTGGAACTGGCTGAATCCGCGGGTGCCGGCACTGCGGGCCGGCTTTTGGGTGCTGCCCGGCCTTGGGGGCGCCTTCCGGCGGATTTCTCCCCGGGCTGCCGCGGCATCGCGCATCCGGTTCAAAGCTGCCTGGGCGGCGTCGATGTCATCGGGGTCGCGGCCCGGCTGCAGGCCGCCGTCGGTATCCTTATTCATCGCTTGTCCGGCTCATCGATTCCTCCCGGAATGACCTTCACCCGCCGTCCGGCCAATTCTGCCGGGATGTCCTCCTCGACGGCGGCGGTCACCAGGACCTGTTCCGCGCCGGATACTATTGCCGCCAGTTTACGCCGCCGCTGGACGTCCAGTTCGGCAAAAACGTCATCAAGGATCAGGATCGGCGCGGAGCCGCCGGTGCGTGCGTCGTCCAGCATCACATAGTACGAGGCGAGGCGCAGGGACAGGCACATGGACCACGTTTCCCCATGCGAGGCATACCCCTTGGCGGGTGCCTGCCCCAGGACCAGTTCCAGCTCGTCGCGGTGCGGGCCCACGAGCGAGATTCCGCGTTCCAGTTCCTTGCGGCGCGAGGCCGCGAACGCTTGGATGTAGCGTTCGGTGAGTTCCTCCACACTCAGCCGGCGGAGGTCCTCGAGGCTGGCCGGGGCGTCAGCGGCTCCGCCCGCTGACGCTTCGCCGTCGTCGTCGAGCACCCCCTGCAAGGTGGAGCGGTAGACCGCTCCGGCCTCCTTGGACCCGTCAGTGAGCTGGGCGTAGGCGTTCTTAAGATGCGGCTGCAGCAGTTCCACCAGCTCAAGCCGGGCGTGCAGGAGTTCCGCTCCGGCCCGAGCCATGTGCTGGTCCCAGACATCAAGCGTTGCCTCGTGGCCGGCGGTGAACTTGCCGGAACGGCCGGATTTGAGCAGCGCGTTGCGCTGTTTCAGCACCCGGTCGTAGTCGCCGCGCGTGGCGGCGTGCCGGGGAACGAGACTGACCAGGAGCTCATCCAGGAAACGGCGCCGGTTGGACGGATCGCCCTTGACTAGGGCGAGGTCTTCCGGGGCAAAGAGAACCGTCTGGCAGATCCCCAGGATGTCCCTGGCCCGGACCGGGTTGCTTCGGTTGATGCGTGCCCGGTTGGCGCGGCCGCCGTTGATTTCCAGCTCCAGCACGGTGGACTGTTCGCCGCGGACCAGTTTGGCGCGGATCATTGCACGCTCGGTGCCGAACCGCAGCAGCGGGGCATCGGTGCTGACCCGGTGCGAGCTCAGCGTGGCCAAGTAGCCGATGGCTTCCATCAGGTTGGTCTTGCCGATGCCGTTGGAGCCCACAAGCACCGTGACACCGGGTTCCAGGCCGAGGTCAACCTGGGCATAACTGCGGAAGTCTGTCAGCGAAAGTTGTTCGAGGTACACGCCGGTTGCAGGATGCCAGGGACTACTTGGCCGGCCGGGTGGCGTGGCCGCCGAACTGGTGGCGCAGGGCGGACACCATCTTCATGGCAGGCGAGCTGTCTTCGCGGGAGGAGAAGCGTGCGAACAGCGCCGCCGTGATGGCCGGGGCCGGCACCGCGTTGGCAATGGCTTCCTCCACCGTCCACCGTCCCTCGCCCGAGTCCTCGACGTAGTCGTCAATGGATTCCAGTCCGGGATCCTCGTCCAGGGCTTTGACCATGAGGTCCAGCAGCCAGGAGCGGACAACGGTGCCCTTCTGCCAGGCCCGGAAGGTGCCGGGCAGGTCGGTCACGATGTCCTTCGCCGCAAGGAGTTCGTAGCCTTCCGCATAGGCCTGCATCAGGCCGTACTCGATGCCGTTGTGCACCATCTTGGCGTAGTGTCCGGCGCCGACGCCGCCCACGTGCACGAAGCTGTCCGAGCGGTCGCCTTCCGGGCGGAGTGCGTCAAAGACCGGGAGTGCCCGTTCGATGTCGGCAGGATCACCGCCGGCCATCAGTCCGTAGCCGTTCTGCAGGCCCCAGACCCCGCCGGACACCCCGCAGTCCGCAAAACGGACGCCCTTTTCGGCCAGCGCAGCCGCGTGCTTCTGGTCCTCGGTGAAGCGGGAGTTGCCTCCGTCGATCACCAGGTCACCGGCGTCGAGCTTGTTGCCGAGTTCGCTGATGACGGCGTCGGTGATCTCGCCGGCGGGAACCATGACCCAGATCAGACGCGGCGCCGGCAGTGCGGCAATCAGCTCGTCAACGGTGGCCACGTCGGTGACATCCGGATTGCGGTCGAAACCGGTGACCTGGATTCCACCCTTGCGCAGGCGTTCGCGCATGTTGAAACCCATTTTTCCAAGGCCGATCAGTCCAATGTGCATAGTGCGGGTTCTCTTTCTGCATTGGGTGTCGGTTGTCGATTTGGGGCCCAGAACGACAACAACTGCCTGGGCCCACGCCGCCAGGGTTCCCTGGCCGAGCTTGCGAGGCGAGGGTGGCGGTGGGGGCTAGTTGGGCAGACGGACCGGCATGACCAGGTAGCGGTAGTCGTCCTGGTCCTCGCCGTCGGCGTCCTGCTGGGCGGTGATCATCGCCGGCTTTGGCGCCGTGGTGAAGGAGAACCGCACAAACTTGGTCTCGATGACGCTCAGGCCCTCGATGAGGTAGTGGGGGTTGAAGGCCACGGTGATGTCTTCGCCGGTCAGCTGGGCTTCGAGCTCTTCTGAGGCCTGCGCGTCTTCACCGGTTCCGGCGTCAAGGTGCAGCTGTCCCTGGGTGAAGGCAAGCCGGACCGGGGTGTTGCGTTCGGCCACAAGCGAGACGCGGCGGACGGCTTCGACCAGTTCCTGGGTCTGCACGGTGGCGTGGATCGGGGTGGAATCCGGGAACAGCGACCGGATTTTCGGGTAGTCGCCATCGACCAGGAGCGACGTCGTGGTGCGGCCGCCGCTCTCGAAACCGATCAGCCGGCTGTCGTCATCGGCGAGGGCGAGGTTGATATCGCCGCTGCCGCCGAGTGTCTTGGCAACTTCGTTGAGGGTCTTGGCCTTCACCAGGGCGCTGGTGGAGATGCCCGGAGTTGCGGGCTTCCAGGGCACTTCGCGCATGGCGAGGCGGTAGCGGTCGGTGGCGAGCAGCGTGATGAGGTCGTCCTCGATCTCCATCCGGACGCCGGTGAGAATGGGCAGCGTGTCGTCCTTGCTGGCCGCGATAATCACCTGGGAAACGGCCTGCGCGAACGAATCGCCTGGCACGGTGCCACTGATCGGGGGCAGCGCGGGCAGCGGCGGGTATTCCGCCTCCGGCATCGTGGCCAGGTGGAAGCTGCTCCGGCGGCAGGTCAGGGTGACTTTGTTGCCGTCGGTTTCGATTTCGACCGGGGCGGAGGGCAGGCTGCGGCAAATGTCCGCGAGCAGGCGGCCGGAGACCAGGATCGTGCCCTCGGTGGTGATGTCAGCGGGGATTTCCAGGCGTGCCGAGGTCTCGTAGTCAAAGCTGGAGAGGCTGACAGTGCCGGCTTCTGCCTTGAGGAGCAAACCGGAAAGCACGGGAACAGGCGGCCGCGGAGACAACGACCGGGCGGTCCAGGTCACGGCTTCGGCCAGGACGTCCCGTTCGACTCTGAACTTCACGGAAGGGTGCCGCCTTTCATTGCTGCTGACAAAAGCTAAAACTCACAGTGCCATGGCGACCCCGGCGCGCTGCCGGATCCGCCAAAAAGGTAAGTGCATGCACTCCAGGTCTTTCTCCGCCGCTGTCCGTTTCCGGGTTGCGAATGACAAGAGAGTGTCCGGGACGGACGCACTGCAGACAGCTTAGCCCCAAGATCCTAGTTCTCCCATCCCCGGGTTACACCAGTGTGGTTCCGGAGCGGGCTCCCGGGCCAGGCTTCCGGAGGGCCTGTGGTGGCCGGTGGGGGGTCGGAAGGAAACTGTTGTTTGAGGGAATTTCATTTTCTTGGGATTAGTAGTGTTAATAACTGCTGTGGAAACTGTGGATAACTCGGCCTGGCCGTGCGTTTCCGGGGTTAAGCCCTGTTCATGGACTGTGGGTGGAGCAGGTTTTAAACAGGGTGTGGATGGGGACAACATTTTCGGGCGTTGCGCCGATCCACAGGCGCCTTAAGGGTTTTAAGCCCATTAACCGCGGTTGTCCCCTTAAGTATCCACAGGGTTGTCCACAGGCCCCTGTTAATAAGGTAAGAGTGCGCGGCGCCGATACTCAGGAATTGCGCTGCTGCTGCTTGATCCGGTTGGTCAGTTCAGTCACCTGGTTGTAGATCACGCGGCGCTCCGCCATCAGTTCGCGGATCTTCCGGTCCGCGTGGATGACCGTGGTGTGGTCGCGGCCGCCGAGCTCCTGGCCGATCTTGGGCAGGGACATGTCGGTGAGCTCCCGGCACAGGTACATCGCGATCTGCCGCGCGGTGACCAGGGTCCGCGTGCGGGACTTGCTGCAGAGTTCTTCCATGCTGAGCTTGAAGTAGTCGGCCGTCTGGGTGAGGATCTGCGCAGAGGTGATCTCCTGGGCGCCGTCGTCGGTGATCAGGTCCTTGAGCACCATTTCGGCCAGGGCCACATCCACCGGCTGCCGGTTCAGGCTCGCGAACGCCGTGACCCGGATCAGCGCACCCTCAAGTTCGCGGATGTTGCTGGAGATCTTCGAAGCGATGTACTCCAGTGCGTCGTCCGGGGCGGACAGGCCTTCGCTCAGCGCCTTCTTGCGCAGGATAGCGATGCGAGTTTCCAGTTCCGGCGGCTGGATGTCGGTCAGCAGGCCCCACTCGAAGCGGGACTTCATGCGGTCTTCGAAGCCGGCGAGCAGCTTGGGCGGCTGGTCGGAGGTGATGACGACCTGCTTGTTGTTGTTGTGCAGGGCGTTGAAAGTGTGGAAGAACTCCTCCAGCGTCCGGTCCTTGCCGGCCAGGAACTGGATGTCATCGATCAGCAGGACGTCCACGTTGCGGTAGGTGGTCTTGAAGCTGGTGCCTTCATCGTCGCGGATGGAGTTGATGAAGTCGTTCGTGAATTCCTCGGAGTTCACATAGCGGACCCGGATGCCGCTGTAGAGCCGGCGGGCGTAGTGGCCGATCGCGTGCAGCAGGTGGGTTTTGCCCAGCCCTGAGTCCCCGTAGATGAACAGCGGGTTGTACGCCTTGGCAGGCGCTTCGGCGACGGCGACGGCGGCCGCGTGGGCAAAGCGGTTGGAGGAACCGATCACGAAGGTGTCGAAGACGTACTTCGGATTGAGCCGACCGAATTCGTGGGAAGTGCTCGGCAGCATCGGCTGCGGCTTCAGTTCCACCATGGGGTCGGCGACCAGGGACAGTTCGGCCGTTGGTTCGGGCTCGACATGCAGTGGCACCAGATCGGTGTCGACGTCGATCGCGCAGCGGATTTCGTCGGAAAAGACATCCCGCAGGGCGTCGTCGAGGGCTTCCTTGACCTGGGTCTGGAGCACCTCGCGGGTGAGTTCGTTGGGTACGGCCACCAGCAAGGTTGAGCCGATCAGCCCCTGGGCCTGGGCGAGGATCACGAAGCCACGCTGCCGGGGAGTGACCCGGTGGTCGTTCTCAAGAAGGCTGACAACCCGCCGCCAGGAACTTCCGACGGTGTTTGCTTGGTTGGCTTCGTCTACCGTCATCAATCAGTTCCTCAAACCTTGCTTGCCTGCGTTACCTGCAGCCACGAGGCCCGAACCAGACTGCTGGCCCCGGCTTAATCCACAGGGTTGTGCACAGTCCGTGGATAATCGGCTACTGGGACACTCTAGGGGATGAAAAGACTAGAAGATAGCTGGGATCAGCCCTGTGGATAATTACACGGGTGTGGTTCCAAATGCGGGGACGTGAGCCACTTCATCCACAGGCTGGCGGCCGGGTTAACCACAGCTGGGGACAGGCGGCCGAACACCTCCCGGTTTGACTCTGGGGGCGCTTTTCCCCTAACGTTGTGAAGTCCTTTGTGTCCGCTTTTCGCCTCATTGAATCTCTCCCCGACGCCTGCGTCTTGCGAGTCGAGGGTAGCGGCACATACAAAACTTAGCGTCGGCCAGTTCTTCCCCTTTTTTGATCGGGTGGGCGCACCTTTGATCCACTGGAGTAACTAACGTGAGCAAGCGGACTTTTCAGCCGAATAACCGCCGTCGAGCCAAGAAGCACGGCTTCCGCCTTCGTATGCGTACCCGTGCCGGCCGTGCCATCCTGGCAGCCCGTCGTGGCAAGGGCCGCACCGAGCTGTCGGCCTAAATAACTGACTCGTCGGTCACCATCCCTATGCGAGTTGAACGGTGCTAGCCACCCGGAACCGTCTGAGGACCCCTACCGATTTTTCAACAACTGTACGTTCCGGCGTCCGCAATGGACGCCGGAACTTAGTGTTATATACGGCAGCTCTCGCTGCCGATGAACCAAGCCGGATCGGTTTCATCGTTTCCAAGAGTGTTGGGAACGCTGTTGTCAGGAACCTCGTTAAGAGGAGACTAAGAGAAGCCGGCGCCTTGTCGCTGCAGAAATATCCCAGCGGGTTCGCTATCGTGGTCCGGGCACTGCCCGCCTCTGCGGCCGCCGGCTGGGATGATCTGTGCAGCGACTATGACGCCGCTTTGGAGACGACCATGAAACGCTTGGGCAGCCGCCTTCCACAGGCCGCTTCTACAGTTTCTTACGAGATAACACAGGAAGGGACCCCGCGTGCGTAACTCGACTGCCGCCGTCGTCCCTGCACCTGGATCTCGCCTCACCTCCGCAGCAGCCTGGCTTGGCCGGGCGCTCTGGAATCTGCCCCGCAACATCCTGATCGTGCTGCTGATGGGCTACCGCAAGGTAATCTCCCCGCTGTACGGGCAGGTTTGCCGTTTCTTCCCAAGCTGTTCGGCGTATGCGCTTGAGGCAATCACGGTGCACGGCGCCGTCAAAGGCAGCTGGCTCGCCGCCCGGCGCCTCGCGCGCTGCCACCCATGGAATTCCGGCGGTGTGGACCATGTCCCCGCCGGGCATCGGGAGTGGCCCGATGGCCACACCCCCAGAATTGTTGTGCTGAACAACCCGGACAAATACCTGGCTGCTCAGTCTGATGGAGAAGGCCGCTCGGCGGCCTGACGAATAGGGATATCGTATGGACTTCTTTGAAACAATCATGTTTCCGTTCAAGTGGCTGGTTTCCATCATCATGGTGGGCTTCCACGACGGACTGAGCGCCATCGGCCTCCCGGCCGCCAACGGCTGGACCTGGACGCTGTCCATCATCGGGCTGGTGCTGGTTATCCGCGCCGCCCTGATTCCGGTGTTCGTCAAGCAGATCAAGGCCCAGCGCGGCATGCAGCTCCTGCAGCCTGACCTGAAGAAGCTCCAGGACAAGTACAAGGGCAAGACCGACCAGCTGTCCCGCCAGGCCATGGCGCAAGAACAGATGGCCATGTACAAGAAGCACGGCACCAACCCGTTCTCGGCCTGCCTGCCCATGCTGATCCAGATGCCGTTCTTCTTTGCTCTTTTCCAGGTGCTGTCGGGCATCAGCAACGCCAAGACCACCGGCAAGGGCATCGGCGCGCTGAGCCACGACCAGGTGGTGCAGTTCGACGAATCCAGCATTTTCGGCGCTCCGCTTTCGGCATCCCTGCTGCACGGCGGTGGCGGCAACCAGATGGCGGTCTGGATCCTCTCGATCGTGATGATCCTGGCGATGACAGCCTCGCAGTTCATCACCCAGAAGCAGATCATGGCGAAGAACATGTCCGAAGAGGCCATGGCGAGCCCGTTCATGAAGCAGCAGAAGATGATGCTGTACGTCCTGCCGCTCGTCTTCGGCGTCGGCGGCATCAACTTCCCCATCGGTGTCCTGATCTACTGGACCACCACGAACCTTTGGACCATGGGCCAGCAGTTCTTCGTGATCCGCCGGATGCCGACGCCGGGCTCGCCCGCCGCGAAGGCCCTGGCCGAGCGCCGTGCCGCCAAGGGACTGCCGTCCCTGCCCCTGATGGGTGCCAAGAAGGCCGACGCCGAGGCTGAAGCGGCCGCCGCGGCGGCCGCCGTCGCCGCGAAGAGCCAGCGCATCCAGCCCCAGCGCAAGAACAGGAAGAGGAAGTAATGTCTGCCGAGAGCACCGAACACGCTATTTCCGCCGAAGCCCCCGATCAGGACACTTTCCAGGACGACGTGCAGGTAGACAGCCCCCAGGAAGCCGGGGACGAGTCTCAGGACGCCGCTGCCGGTTCCGGAAAGGGCACCTCGGCAAGCCGCCTGGAGGAAGAGGGCGACGTCGCCGCGGACTACCTCGAGGAGCTCCTGGACATCGCCGACATCGACGGCGACATCGATATTGAGGTCCGAAACGGCCGCACCTATATCTCCATCGTTGCCGAGGAAGACTCCTCGGGACTGGAGAGCCTCGTTGGCGCCGACGGCGAGGTGCTCGAAGCCCTTCAGGAACTCACCCGCCTTGCGGTGCTCTCCGCCACGGAGAACCGCTCCCGCCTCGTGCTGGACATCAACGGCTACCGTGCCGACCGCGCCGGTGACCTGCAGCAGATCGCCGAAGACGCCATCGCTTCGGTCAAGGAAACTGGCAAGTCCGTCGCGCTGGCACCGATGAGCGCGTACGAGCGCAAGATTGTTCACGACGCCGTTGCCGATCTCGGATTCGTCAGCGAATCCGAAGGCGAAGGCGCTGACCGGCACATCGTTGTCTCCGCAGACTGAATCCGCGGAGTAGCTTGATGGTGGAAATTACCGCGGCCGAACTGAAGGCCGCAGAGTCTATTTTTGGCGACCGGCTTGAACTGGCAAAACGCTACGTTGAGCACCTGGCCACGTCCGGCACCGAACGCGGGCTGATCGGGCCCCGCGAAGTGCCCAGGTTGTGGAGCAGGCACGTGCTTAACTGTGCCGTTATTGAACGCGAGATTGCCCAGGGAAGCCACGTTGCCGACGTCGGCAGCGGGGCCGGGCTCCCGGGTCTTTGCCTGGCCATTGCGCGGCCGGACCTGGAACTAACGCTGATCGAACCGCTGGAGCGGCGGGTGATCTGGCTGCAGGAAGTCGTCGATGACCTGGGGCTCGAAAACGTCACCGTGATGCGGACCCGTGCGGAACTGGCCGTGGGCCACGTGAGCGCCGACGTCGTCACTGCCCGGGCTGTTTCTGCCCTCTCCAACCTCGCCGGACTCACCATTCCGCTGCTCGGAGGCAAGGGCGAGGTCGTCGCCATCAAGGGGCGTAGCGCCGGCGAAGAGATCGAGAAGGCCGCCAAGGTCATCCGGAAACTCGGCGGGGTGGAGACCTCTGTTGTGATCGTCGGCGAAGACCTCCTCGAGGAACCCACGACCGTAGTCCGAATCGTTGTGAACAAGCCTCGAAAGATTGCGTAGCACCCGCCCGGTGCCCTCGGTCTTGTTTAGGAAGAGGTTAGGCTAGTAACCGGCAGCAAAAGCCGAATGAGAGCGAGAGTGTCAAGTGAGCAGTAGCGAAGCCTCCACACAACGGATCCCCCCGTTTGTGTCCCTGGGGTCAGCACGGGCCTTTTCCGCGCCCGCGGTCGCTCACAATATCTCGTCCAAACAAGCTAAATCGGTTGCGGACGTCACTGTCGCCGCCGGCGTTTCACGTGAAACCTCCGTCGCGTCCGTCGGCAACGTCTTGGACTCGATCGACGATTCCAGCCCGATTGCCCGCGAGCTTGCGCATGAGAACAAGCGTCGGGAACGACTGCTGGGCCGTGAACTGCCGAAGCCGGAGAAGACCCGCATCTTCACCGTGTCCAATCAGAAGGGCGGGGTGGGTAAGACAACCACCACGGTCAACATCGCGGCTGCCTTGGCTGCCGCTGGCCTGAATGTGCTGGTGATCGACATCGATCCGCAGGGTAACGCCTCTACCGCCTTGGGTATAGAACACCACGCCGACGTCGACAGCATCTATGACGTCCTCATCAACGATGTGCCGCTGCAGGACGTCGTGGCACCGTGCCCGGACATCGACAAACTAATTTGCGCGCCGGCCACCATCCACCTTGCCGGCGCTGAGATCGAGCTCGTCAGCCTGGTTGCCCGTGAGCAGCGCCTCCGGCGGGCCATCGATGTCTACGCCAAGGAACGCGCCAAGAACGGCGAGGAACGCCTCGACTACATCTTTATTGATTGCCCGCCGAGCCTGGGACTTCTGACAGTCAACGCCTTCTGCGCGGCCGGTGAGGTCCTCATCCCGATCCAGTGCGAGTACTACGCCCTTGAGGGACTGAGCCAGCTGCTCAAGAACATTGAAATGATCCAGAAGCACCTCAATGCCGATCTGGTGGTCTCCACCATCCTGCTGACGATGTACGACGGGCGTACCAACCTCGCGGCCCAGGTGGCGGCGGAAGTCCGTGAACACTTCCCGGAGCAGGTGCTCGGGGCTGTGGTTCCTCGGTCGGTGCGAATTTCCGAGGCGCCGAGCTATCAGCAGACCGTGATGACCTATGATCCTTCCTCCAGCGGCGCTCTTTCCTATTTGGAAGCCGCAGCGGAAATTGCTGAACGTTAGAATCTTCTCAACATTGCACTAGCCAGAGCCGGGTAAAGCCGGGCTCTTCCACTGGAGGGATTTATCCATGAGCGATAAGCGACGCGGCCTTGGCCGTGGACTTGGCGCACTGATTCCAAGTTCCGCCTCGGCTAACGCCTCCGGAAGCGGTTCTGCCCCGTCCCGGCCGGTGGATCTGTTTTTTCCTGAGGCCAGGAAGCGGACCCCCGACGCAATGCTGACGGAAGAGACCCCGGAAGCGACGGAAGCCGCTGCAGACAAGACGACGGCGTCTTCTTCTGCGACCGCTGCCGCGGCTACGGCTGCCCCGGACGAAACTGCCGGCACGGACAAAACCGCTGCGCCGGCTGGAAAGCCTGAGCCGGTTCGCTCCGGGACGAAGACTGCGACGAAGCCTGCGACAAAGAACCAGCCTGGCCCGGCCCAGACCGGCGGCGCGGCTGCGAAGAAGGCCGCAGCGCCCAAGGACTCCGCAGCCCGGAACGACTCCCCGACTGCGGGTAAGACCGACTCCCGGCCGATGCCCGCGGCGGACGCGGTTGCCGATGACAACGGCGTTGATCTGATTGAAGTTCCTGGCGTCCGTTTCGCGGAAATCCCTGTTTCGGACATCCACCCCAACCGCAAACAGCCGCGCTCCGTCTTCGATGAGGACGATATGGCGGAGCTGGTGCACTCGGTTCGTGAAATCGGCGTGCTCCAGCCAATTGTGGTGCGTACATCAACCGAAGAAGGTGGCGAACCCTACGAGCTCGTCATGGGTGAGCGCCGCTGGCGTGCCGTACAGGCCGCCGGACTCGACACCATCCCGGCGATTGTCCGCGACACCACTGATGATGACCTGCTTCGTGACGCCCTGCTCGAGAACCTCCACCGCAGCCAGCTGAATCCCCTGGAAGAGGCTGCGGCGTACCAGCAGCTGCTGGAGGACTTTGGAACCACCCATGAGCAGCTTGCTGATCGGATCGGCCGCTCCCGGCCCCAGGTCTCGAACACCCTCCGCCTGCTGAAACTCCCGCCGCTTGTTCAGCGTCGTGTAGGCGCCGGCGTGATTTCGGCCGGCCACGCTCGTGCCCTCCTTGCTCTTCCTGACGCCGCTGCGATGGAACGGCTTGCCCAGAAGATCGTGGCAGAGGGTATGTCGGTCCGCGCCACGGAAGAGGCTGTGACGCTGTACCAGAGCCCCGCTGCGCCGACGAAGAACAACATCCCCCGTCCGGGGGCACGCCACGAACGACTCGATTACCTGGCGTCTTCGTTGTCCGACCGCCTGGACACCAATGTGAAGATTTCCCTGGGGGCCCGTAAGGGCCGCGTCAGCATCGAATTCGCTAGCGTCGAGGATCTGAACCGGATCATGGACGTTCTCACCCCTGGGGCACCGAGCTAACTCTCAGCACATTTGCTCAAGATGGGGCCTGTTTCACGTGAAACAGGCCCTTTTTTGTGTGTTTGCCGGCATTCAGTTGCTCGAGACTCCTTTCGGGGCAACCGTTCGTTTTGTGCGCACTCGGTGTTCGAGGTACGGATCGTCCACCCACAGATACCTGCCGACGCTGGCGGGGCCGGCCCGCGGACCCCTCTCGGCCCTCCCGTGGCCCCGCAGGGCCCGTCGGTTCCGCTTGTGGAGCCCCGCGTGTGCTCGGCGGCAGCTGGGACGTCTCCATTGCCCTAGAGGGTGCTCCGGGGTGGTCTGTGCTCTGGGATGGTCTCAAGTACGGGCCAAGGTGCTGCAGAACGCAGGATGCATTGCAGAGCGGAGCAACGTACCTAAAGCGCTTGCGGGGCGCGAGTGATGGTCCCTATAGCGCCTTCGGTCGTTCATCGGGCCCGGTTGTCGAGCGCGCCGGCCAGGAGGCTGTCCCCTTGCATGCACAGCAACGTGCCGCAATGACCTCAGCTGGCAGGTGGAGGGTTTACGTATTTTCGCGGGCCCATACAGAATGTTTCACGTGAAACCACGTGGGACGAGACGGGCAATGTAGCCGCGATGCGCGCAGTCCCGCAGTGTGGGACGAACGGGGCAAGGCGGACCACCAAAAGTACCGCTTTGGTGGCACTTTCGGCAGTATGTCGCAACGCTAGCAAGTCCTGTGTGGGCGGGTGGCAATAGTTGGATACGCCCAAGTCGCACCAACGGCCCCGGTGTGGTAGCTACGAGCCGATCACATGGCCGGATCGGCGTCCTGCCGTCCCTACGAGCTTGTTTTGGCCTCCCGATGGATGCCATGATGGGGGCTCAACCGCAGCGGCTTGCCTGTTTGATTGTCTTGCTGTTGTTCCCCTAGCAGCCCAACTTGGGCATCTCCGTTGCGTTGCTCGGTCCACGTTGGGCGGCTGGCGCAGCCTCCTAACCGCAGTAGTAGTGAGCCGCGGTCGTTCTCGCCGGCAGTCACAGCACGGTAGGAGCGCCGCGGAGGGGATCGGACGTTGGCCGCCGTCGCTCCATTATCTTCGGGTGTTTCACGTGAAACATTCCGAGGGTGCGGACTCCCAATAACGAGGGCTGGATCAGGTTCGCCGACGACATTGTGTCGGTTGATGGAATCACGCCAACGGAAGCTATCCCCGCAAGTCTGAGTGGCACCACGTTGAGGGCGGTTTGGACTTAGCGCGGCCCGAGCTCAGCCGAGAAAGGGCCCCGATGCCGCATTGGGGCCGGGTACCGTGCTCAATCGCGTCTGCACTCCCCCTCCCGTACCGGAACCTGGGTATGCGTTAGTGTTCGTCGAATGTCGGTGAGCATGGCTCAATCCGTCGAGGTGGCGCCCAAGCGCCTGGGCTGCGACCTCTTGGCTGGCCGCATTAGACATGCGCCAACCCACGGACCCGGCCTTGGGAGATGCATTTGCGCCGGCCCAAGGACCCGGTGGTAGGAGGTGCGTGCGTGGCGCCGAACGAACCCCGCCGCCGGAAAAGCTTTTCGGCGGTATGGGGTCGCGCGTGTCGTGAGACCTCACCGGCCCTACCGCGTGCTCTTCCTGGCCATGACAAAGCTCCCCACTCCGCCGGTAGACGGCAGGTGGCTGCTGACTTCGCTGGATCGTCCAGTACGGCAGGCGGAGATGCCCGGATTCAGGCAGCAGCTGAGCCTCCCAGGCGCAGTGGCGACCCGTGGTGACGGCACAGACTGGATGTGTGGGACGATGCTGCGCGGTGTGCGGGGCAGTAGCTATTGACTCCCCCGTCCTCCCCCTCGCACCGTAGACTGTCCCGTCGACCAGCCGCGACGCCGGGTCGAGCGTCAATGTGGCATCCGGCCGGAGCGGGAGCAATGCATCTCTTAGACACCCTCCTGGCACGGCCGGGCATATTCCTGGATCGGGTATATCCGCTGTGAGTCGGTCGGCTTTCCTCGATGCGGGCTGCGAAGCCATCGTAGGTCCACTCTCCCCAATGCCGTTGCCGGCAGGGCTAGTGCTCTACTTGATAGCTCTCCGGTCGGAGATTCCACTGCTGGCGGTGCACCGGCACTCGTCGCAGGCTGTAACTGGAGCGGTGGATATCGCTGTGGATAACTTTGTGGATTAGTTCCCGGCGTCAGTGGACAGTGGGACCTGGAGGCAGGTCTGCGTCTTGGCCACATAACGCGCCGGTCGATGGCCCGCCGTGTTTGGCCATATTGTTTCACGTGAAACACAGCGCTCCACATGCGGTCGCCACGGATGAAGACCGAAAATGCTTATAAAATCCACATAGTCTGGTTAAATTTACGGCCGTCCAGCGCAATGCTGAGTGGTGAAGCAGGCCGTCCGATGTCTCCGGATCTGGCGTGCTGAAAGCAGGGTGCCTGTCGACGCCTACTTTTGAGCCTTGACAGCCCAGAGGCTGGTGCCAAAGGCCCTGTGGATAGCGCTGTGCGTAATGTCTCAGTGCTCTGTGGATAACTGTGTGCATAACTTCTGTGGGGAAGAAGCTGTGAACTCGCTCGTTCCCTCTCACTCAACACCCGGTGAGTACTACAGCGATCGGGATCTCAAGATCATGGGCAGGCCCAGCCAGGTAGGACAGCGTCCGCAGCTGCTGTCCCAATTCGATCGTAGGGACGCTCTCGGTCCCGTAGGGGCTATGACAGATCGTGGGACCCCGCCCGGCAGGAACGGTCGCTTCGCCATGGGTCCTACTGCACACGGACACTCCAGCCCTCGAGCACGGTTCCTGCGCTCGTACCTCTCTGGGCTGGCCATTTGGCGGAGGGGTTGCTACGGCTTCCGCCCAAGGATGACGTCCTCCCCAGTGTCTGGCGTCGTGTACTTGCTTCCCGAGGAGCATGTGAGTCCCGTGCCGGCCGCGTACGCGAGGGCGCACTGGGCGATGCCTGCGCTGTTGCTTCGCCGTACAGAAGTCCTCCGGGAGCAATTCAATGCACGTCGTCGGGCTGGCGTCCGGGCCCGTGCCGGAGGGCCGCAGTCGCCCAGCTGACGAGAGCGATCCGGGCCTGCACTTGTCCTGGTGAGCTTTCGGGCCTGGCTCCCGGTAGTGGCCATAGTCTTCTTCGTTGAGTCCAGATTCTGGCTGCGAGATTTGGTATAGATCGTCGGACTATAACGGCCGGTCGATTGGTTTGAGTCAGACCGCGGATCCCTCACGGTGCTTGCGAACGCAGGTAGCCAAGCGCCAAAAATGCCTTCCGCAGCCACCACGGCCCGCTCTCCGGAGTGTCGCCGGAAATCATTGCGCCCCCCGCCTTCCGATCATGTCCGTCCTGTCAGCGGGCCTTCCCCAGAGTTTGCTGCCCGAGTGGCAGGCCAGCGTCATATCCCCATCGATAGCCTTGCGGTGAACGTAGCGCCTGCCAGGGTGCGGATGGTGCTGCGCAGGAATGGGACCGAACTGCCCGTAGTCCCCTGGCGCCGAGGGCAGGTGCCTTCCCGGCAAGATATTCATCCGCCTATCCAAGGAGCTTAGGAGGTGTCGAACGTAGGGCGGTCGCTTGAGCGCTACCACCCCGAAGCTGACCGGTAGCCGGAAAGTCTTTTCGGCGATTCATCGTAGAGGCTGTGTGTCGTGGAATGCGTTTGCTGGCGGACCCATAGCGGCTACTTGTCACTGCCCTGGCGGAGACCTAATGGGCGGAAAAGAACTGCTAAGGGGTTCCTAGGCGGTCGTAGAGGGGCGGGCGAGCGGGCGTTTCACGTGAAACATCGTCGGATGGGCTGAGGGTTGGGAAGCGGTGGGATGCCTGTGATGGGCGCTGAGGTACTTCCGCAGCGCGGAGGGAAGGAAGGTCGATGGCCAGTTTGCTGCGTAGACGGGTCCCTACGCTGCGTGTTTCTTGTTTCGCTGGCGTTTAGCGGCATCTCATGGAACGGGACCGCGAGACGGCGGCTGGCTAAGAGCTGCATTGCGGGTGAGCGTACGGTGCCACCACGCGCCCGAGGGCCCCATAGCGGGGTATTGATAGTGAACTACCGTTACAGCTCAAACAGAAGAGCGGAAGGATGTAGGGTTGCTCTCGTTCTGGGGTAGCGGCGATAGATTGTTCGACGTGTCCGAAGGATCATGTTTCACGTGAAACATGATGCGGCGGCGTGGAACGTGCATTGATGCAGTAAATGGGCCCGGCGCTAGGATCTCGGTCCTGTGCGATCGTCTATCAACACCTTCATCAGGGATACAGATCGCCCTATCCACGCTCCAACCGGCGGAATGCTCGCGTGCGGTGACACTGTGTTGAGATGCAGCTGCGGCAATTTTGGACAGCATCTCTGTCCCCTTCCAACGTCCTGGGGCCCTGTGCACTAGGGGCCCTGCAATGCACGGTTTCGAAGGTGGCGCTGGCGAAGACGCGCAAACACGGAACCTCTCGGAACCAGCAACCGGTCAACGGTTTCACGTGAAACATGACCATGCCCGGCGGCGGTAGCACATCAGGAAGGGCGGGGACCGCGCAAGTTTAGATCTTCGACCCAATACAGCTATGAAGATCGGTACAAAGGGGCCAATCCCGACCCGGATTGGTTTCTTTTGCACCACACCCGCCCCACCGGCACGTGAAGGTCGTGTTTCACGTGAAACATTGCCCACGGCGCACGAATTCGTACCGCGCAATGCGGGAAGCGCTCCATTCACACGAGTCACCAAGCACACTGCTGATCTAGCCGGAGGATGCCGCAGCTTGACGTCGCGCAGCTCGGGGTCGGAGGCGCCGACACAACATTGGGATTCCGAGCCCGCGCGGTCGGCCAGCCACTGCCGGCCCCCCGGATGAACCATTCGAACAGCAATATCGCGCCTACCCCTGGTTGGGCCGGCACGTGCACAGATTCGCGTGCTGTTTAGGCTAAAACCACCGCATCAATCAACGGGATAATGTTGCTTTCCAGCAGTAGGCCCAAAGATCTTCACGGAGGTGGCGTGGAACAGGCCCGGGCCGGTCCGGAGGTACACAGGCGAACTCCTCAAGAGGGGCAGCTCCGGCGGCGGCAGGCAACCCTGCCCAACTCCGGCATGCACCCGGCGGCCTAGTCCGCCTGGCCGCCTAGTCAGCCCGACGGACTAGGCCTGGTGCAGACTCGGCCCGGCCATCCAACGGCCGACCTGGTCCTCTGTCCGCCCACTCCCCGCCCGCCCGGGCATCTACCTGCCGCCAAGACTCCGTGGCATAAGCCCAGGATCTTGATCGCCGCATGCACCCAAGTAATTGTTCCGTCCGGCACGCAGCCGCAGAGTGGGTTACCCCGTCAGGCGCGGCCTCCCGAGCTTCGGCCCTTCAATCCGGCTGGCCGGCACAGGACAGTGCGGAGCCCCGCGGTGCCGGGAACCAAAAAACGCTGGCCCCTACTCAGTGAGTGGAGGCCAGCGTTACGGCCGGCCCCATAATCGGGCCGGCCAGGACGTTCGTTACAGGCTAGGACAGCACGTCTGCGAATTCCTTTTCAAAGAACTGCTTCGGCCTGGCGCCGATGACTGTGCTCTTCACTTCCCCACCCTGGAACAGGTACACGGCCGGGATGGAGGTGATGCCGTACTCAGCAGCGATGGCCGGGTTGTCATCGACGTTCACCTTGACGACGTTGACCTTCTCGCTGTACTCGACCGAGATCTCGTCGAGGATCGGCCCAAGCTTGCGGCAGGGACCGCACCATTCGGCCCAGAAGTCCACGATGACGGGCTTGTCGGCTCCCAGCACGTCGGTGCTGAAGCTAGCGTCTGTTACATCTTTAGCGTTGCTCATAACCTTGTCTTTCTCTTAGATGCTTGCCGTTCGCCGATCAGGCGGGGAGGTCTGCGAGGTAGTGTTCGACGTCGAGCGCGGCGACACAGCCCGAACCCGAAGCGGTGATGGCCTGGCGGTAGGTCGGGTCGATGACGTCACCGGCAGCGAAGACCCCCTTGACGCTCGTCTTGGAAGTACGGCCCTGGACGGCAATGGTGCCTTCGGGTGAAAGATCCAGTTTGCCTTTGACGAGGTCAGTGCGGGGATCATTCCCGATCGCAACGAAGACTCCAGTCACGGCGAGCTCGGTTTCGGTGCCGTCAATGAGGTTCTTCAACCGCAGGCCGGTGACCTTGTCGCCTCCCAACACGTCCTCTACGCCGCTGTTCCAGATGAAGTTGATCTTCTCGTGGGCGAGGGCGCGGTCGGCCATGATCTTCGAAGCGCGGAGGGTGTCGCGGCGGTGAACCACAGTGACGGACTTCGCGAACTTTGTCAGGAACAGCGCCTCTTCCATTGCCGAGTCACCGCCGCCGATGACGGCAATGTCCTGATCCTTGAAGAAGAAACCGTCGCAGGTTGCGCACCAGCTCACGCCGTGGCCCGAGAGTCGCTTTTCGTTCGGAAGGCCAAGCTCGCGGTAGGCAGAGCCGGTCGACAGAATGATGGACCGCGCCTGGAAGGTCTCCCCCGTGCCGATGGTCACGGTTTTGATGTCGCCCTCGAGATCCAGTTCGGTGACGTCCTCAAACTGGATTTCCGTGCCAAAGCGCTCGGCCTGCTTTTCGAAGTTTTCCATGAGGTCCGGGCCCATGATGCCATCCGGGAAGCCGGGGTAGTTCTCGACGTCGGTGGTGTTCATCAGCTCTCCACCGGCGGTGACGGAACCTGCCAGGAGCAGCGGCTTCAGGTTGGCGCGCGCCGTGTAGACCGCGGCGGTGTAGCCTGCGGGCCCGGAGCCGACGATGATGACATCACGTACTTCGGACGCGGTGTTTTCTGCGTTGCTCACTAAACGGTGAACCTCTTCCTTTGTCGATGCGCCCGCCTGGGTGGCCGGCCACATGGCACAACTAATGTGGGCAGCTGAATATTCCACCCACACCGGGCGCGGCACAGCCGCGCCCACCACTCAGGGTACCGGTAGCCACGGGTTTGGACCCTTTGCTTTCCCGCGGTTACGGCCTGGGACGTGGGGCAGTTACTGGATCTTGATCTCGGCCAGGCGCAGGCCGTAGCCGTAGCGGGTCTTGGGTGCGGCCAGCTTGGGCAGGCTCTTGATGGCAACGATCACGTACTGTGCCTTGACCGGTTCCTGCAGCGGCATGGTGAGCTCCGGGGACGTGAAGCTGTTGCTGCCCACCTGCTTGGCGCCGTCGAGCGTGGGACGGTCGTTGGTGAAGATGCTGATGTTGCCGCCGGACGCGCCGAGCTGGCTCAAGGTCACCGAGGAGATCTGGGCCGGGCCCTTCAGCTTGACGACGAGCGGCACGCCGTCGGGAGCGAAGCCGCCCCAGCCGTCGGTGGCAAATTCCATGTCGGACCAGTAGCTGGCGGCGTTGCCGTCGTAGGTCTTGACCAGGTCGCCGTCGTAGGTAGCGGCGAAGTCGAAGTTGCCCTGCCGGGTGACTGACTCGATAGCGGGGGGAACCGCGGCCGGCGGCGCACTCTGGGTGGCGGAGGGCGTGTCCGACTTCGTAGGCGCGCTGGTGGACGCCGTGGTCTTGGCGGCCTGGGGCGTGCTGCCCTTGAAGAGGCCGCCAAGGTTGGTGACGGCGAAGATCAAGCCAATGACCAGCACGGCGGCCAGCAGGGCGCCGACGAGCCAGCGCAGGGACCGCGGTTCGCGCCGGGGTGCGTCGTCGTCATCATCGTTGTCATAGTCGTCGTAGCGGTCCTCGGAGGCACTCTTCTTCGCGAAAGCCGGGAAACTTCCCGCCGCGCGACCTTCGCCGGCGCCCTTCGCACTGGCTGCCTGCATCGCCATCGTCCGCTGATCAGGCTGGGCGTCGTCGTAGTCGTCGTCCTCCCAGCGGGAGACCTTCGGCGCCTCGGGGGCGGCCTTGCTCGGGACGGGCTGTGCGGCCTGAACGGGCTGGGCGGCCGTTGGCTGCGCTGTAGCTTCCTGCGGCGCAGTCTTCGGGGAGCTCGAAGCGTTGGCCGCGGCAGCACCGGCAGCACCGGCGGCGGCCCCGGCAGCTGCCGCTCCGGCACCACGGGCGCCGGCGGCCGGCGAGGCCGTCGGCGGAGCAGGAACGCGCTGCGCGGGCGCCGCCGGCGTCGGGGGCAGCTGCCCGGCCTGGCGCTGCTGCTCTCCGTAGTTGATGTACCCGGCGTCGACTTCCTCGTCGTCGTAGAGTCCGTCGTAGGTCTCAGGTTCGTTGGAGCGTGGCTGGCCGAAGATTTCGCTGCCCAGCGTGTCGGTGAAGAAAGGCTCGACGTAGGGCGGGTTGGAACTCACCACGAGGTCCAGCAGGTCCGCGGCCGAAGTGTGGTTGGTGATCAGGTAGGTGGCAGCGTCGCTGACTCCAAGGTCAAGGATCTGGACGTGGCCGGGCCGCTCGCCGGTCGCCACTTCGCGGGCGCTCTGGGCGACCTGGTCGGCGTTGCCCGGGCCGGCTACGAGGATGCTCACCGGCCGATTCAGTACCTGATCCACTCCGTCCAGCACCAGATCCTGGTCATGCGAGGTCAGAACCATGGCAGTGACCTTGTAGCGGCCGCCAAGTACTGATCCGACATCGATCGGGTGGGACACGGGCTCCTCCTAGACTGTCCGGGAACTGCCGGCCTCGGCGACTTCGTCAGTCACCTAAGGCCCCCGGTAAAGCCGGTTGACCCTTGGTCTGCAACTCCCCTTGTTAGTCTTCGATCCTAGCCGATGCAGTGTCCGCGCCGCGTGATCCCGGCGCCGGGCGCATGAAAGGCGTCATTTCTTCCTTCGCCGGTCGAACGGGAAGTAAGGGTTGTGACCGGCCTGGCCCTGGTAGGTCCGGCGCCCCGGCAGCGGAATTTCGGCACGGCCCTGGCTGCCCTGGGCGGTGCCGGGGAGTTCCTCCTCGGGAAGGTAACCGCCGTCGGCCGCCCAGCCCCGGACATCCCCGCTACCCAGGTCGGGGCCGGCACGGAAGGAGGCGGCGTCGAATTCGCCCGAGATCCGGGGAATCAGGCCGGTATCCACCGATGTGGTGGCGCGTTCCGGCGCCGGGCGGGGCGGTGCCGGAACTTCGCGCGCGACGGCTTCACCGGCGCCCGCTTCGGCTCCAAGCTCCGGCGCGGTTTCCGGGCCGGGGGCGGCGGGAGTGCGCCGCAGGCGGCCCAGCAGCGGCTGCAGCAGGTCCTGCAGTTCCGTAACCCGGAGGACTTTCAGCAGGACAAAGTAGACGGCCAGCATGACGGGCCCGACGACGACGACCGTCACCAGGGCTGCGGGCCGGCTGCTCCAGGCGAAGCCGTCGGCCTGGTAGCTGCCCATCAGCCACAGGGCGCCAGCGCCGGCGATGGCCGAGCCGAGCGCGGCGTAGCCCATGCGGATATAGGAGCTGGCCACACGCGGACCGTCGAGGTGCCCGAGGAGCCGGCGCAGGAAGAAGGCGCTGACCATGACCGAGAGGATGTTGCCGCCGGTGTAGAGAATCGCGATCGCGAAGATGATCTGGTCAAAGGGCAGGAACTGGATGAAGAACGCCGACACCACGTTGACCAGGGCCAGCACCAGCTGGATGAAGAACGGGGTCCGCGCATCCTCGTTCGCGTAGAACACCCTGGACATCATGAAGTTCGCGCTCATGAACGGGGTGCTGAGCGCCAGGATGGTGAGCGTCTGGGCCAGCATGACGCCGTCCTGTTTGTGGCCACCCGAGAAGAACATGCCCAGCGGTCCCGCGAGGGCGAAGAGCGCCAGTGCGCCGAAGACCGTGGCGACGGCCATGGTGCGCAGGCCATGGGACAGGGCCCGCCGGAGCTCGGCCCGGTTGCCGTCCTGGGAGGCGCGGGTCATGCGGTTGAACAGCACCGTGGCCAGCGAGAGCGCAATGATGGAGTGCGGGAGCAGGTAAAGCTGGCTGGCCACTTCGAGCACGGCGTTGCCGGGCAGGGTTGCCGCCGTGGCGTGGTCCCCCGCGCGTTCCAGCCGGAGCCGCTCGGCACCCGGGATCGTGGCGATGCGCATGACATAGAGGAACGCCAGCTGCCCCGCGGCCGCGGTGGCCAGCGTCCACACACTCAGTTTCGCTGCCTGGCCCAGGCCCACCCCGCGCCAGCCGAAACGCGGCCGCAGGCCCAGCCGCAGCCGGAAGACCGGGACCAGCAGGATAGCGGTCTGCGCCACCACGCCAATCGTGGAGAACCCCGCCACCAGGAAGGTCTGGAAAGAGCCCCAGTTGTCGAGCGTGTGCGGATTTATTTCGTTGGCGCCAAGGATTCCGATGAACATGCCCAGGCCGGCAATCGCGACAATATTGTTCAGGATCGGCGCCCACATGGCCGGACCGAAGGCGCCGTTGGCGTTGAGTACCTGGGTGAGCAGGGCGTACAGGCCGTAGAAGAAGATCTGCGGAAGGCACCAGAACGCAAAGGCCACAGCCAGCGACTTCTGCTGCGGCGAATAGCCCTGTGTGGTCAGTTCAATCACCCACGGCGCAAGGAGGGTCACCAGCAGCGTCAGGGAAAGCAGCACGACAACGGCCAGGGTCAGCAGGCGGCTGATGTAGTCCGCCCCGCGGTCCGGCGCCTTGCTGGCCTTGATGATCTGCGGCACCAGGACGGCATTGAACACCCCGCCGGCCACCAGCAGGAAGATCAGGTTTGGCAGGTTGTTGGCGTTGATGAAGGTGTCGGTGACCGTGGAGCCGAGGCCCAGGGCGGCTCCCAGCATCCAGGTCTTGCCGAAGCCCAGGAAACGCGAAACCAAGGTTCCGGCGGCCATGACGGCGCTGGACCGCGCCTCTCCGGCGTGGGCGGCCTGAGGGGCGGCAGTACCGGAGGTGACGGACTTTTCGGAATGGGGCTTGGCGGCAGACATTATCTTCATCGTCTCACCCGGGCGCGCCTTTGTGCGTAATCCGGACTCCCGGGCGGCGCGGGTTGCCGGCCGTCCGGCCGCCGGTGGTCCGGCGCGGAGAGGCCGCAGCCGGAAGCCTTAGCGGTGTTCGGGCAGGACTTCCCGGGCGAGGTCCGCGATGCGGCGCTCATTCGGAAAGGAGAGCTTGCGGGCGAGCTCGTGGATGGGGACCCAGGCGACGTCCACGGCTTCCTGGTCCGGATCGTTCTCGATCGTCAGTTCCCCGCCGGTGGACTGCAGCAGATAGTGATGGACGGTCTTGTGGACGCGGTGCCCGCTGACGGTAAACCAGTAATCGATGCTGCCGAGCGGTGCGAGGATCTTGCCCTCGATCCCGGTTTCCTCCGCAATTTCGCGGACCGCGGCTTCCTCGTTGCTTTCCTTGCCCTCCGGGTGGCCCTTCGGCAGGCACCATTCGAGGCGGCCGCCCCGGTTGAGGCGCGCGATGATGGCGACCCGCAGCTCGGCGTCGGAGGTGTCCACCACGACGCCGCCGGCGGAGATTTCCTCGACGGTCGGCAGGGAAGCCTGTCCCGGGTGCTGCGCAGGCGCGACGTTGGCACCGATTGCCGATGGCAACGGTGCGTTTGTCCTCCTGCCGGGAGCGCTCGGTACGGGATGGGCCATGAAGTCCACTCTAACGACTCTTGCCCGGACTTGATGACCTAAACATGACAGGAAAGTGGCCGGGCGGAAAACTGGATTGACGCATCCGCCTCTTCGCACCGTGGCCACCGGCGGATCGGGGACCGCCATGGTGTGGTGCTGGCCGGGATTTCTGACAAGCTTAAGAGACTATGGCGCACGCACATCACCAGACTGACTCCCACACTGTCGATTTCCAGGTAGATCCGGTGGTCCTCGAGCTTGGGCAGCGCTTTGTCGACGCCGGTCACGAACTCTCCCTGGTGGGCGGACCCGTCCGCGATCTCTTCCTGGGCCGGGTCTCGCCGGACCTGGACTTCACGACGGACGCGACGCCGGACCAGACGGTTGCGCTGATCAAGAAGTGGGCGGACAACTACTGGGAGATCGGGCGCGCCTTCGGGACGATCGGCATGCGCAAAGCCGGGTTCCAGATCGAGATCACCACCTACCGCGCGGAGGCCTACGATCCGGAATCGCGCAAGCCCGTGGTGGCGTTTGGATCCTCGCTCACCGATGACCTGCTGCGCCGCGACTTCACCATCAACGCCATGGCCCTGCGGCTGCCGACGCTGGAGCTGGTGGATCCGTTCGGCGGCGTCCGGGACCTGCACTCCTCCACGCTCGCGACTCCCGGCTCGCCGGAGGACTCCTTCTCCGATGACCCGCTGCGGATGATGCGCGCCGCCCGCTTCGCCGCCCAGTTGGGCGTGAGCGTGCACCCGGACGTGCGCCAGGCGATGACGAAAATGGCCGAGCGGATCAAGATCATCTCCGCCGAGCGCGTGCGGGACGAACTGGTCAAGCTCATCTGCGCCGCCCGGCCCCGGACCGGCGTGGACCTGCTGGTGGAGACGGGGCTGGCGGAATTCGTGCTGCCCGAGGTCTCCGCCCTGCGCCTCGAATCCGATGAGCACCACCGCCACAAGGACGTGTACCAACACTCCCTGCAGGTCCTGGAACAGGCCGCGGCGCTGGAATCGGAGGCTGACGGGCCGGTGCCCGGCCCTGACTTCGTGTTGCGGTTCGCTGCCCTCATGCACGACGTCGGGAAGCCCGCCACGCGCCGCTTCGAGCCCGGCGGGGCGGTGAGCTTCCGCCATCACGACATGGTGGGGTCCAAACTCACCTCGAAGCGGATGAAGGCGCTCCGCTTCGACAACGACACCATCAAGGCTGTGGCCAAGCTGGTGGAGTTGCACATGCGCTTCTACGGCTACGGCGATGCGGGCTGGAGCGACTCGGCGGTCCGCCGCTACGTCACCGACGCCGGCCCGCTGCTGGAGCGCCTGCACCGGCTGACCCGCTCGGACGTGACCACCCGCAACCAGCGCAAGGCCGAGAGGCTCGCCTTCGCCTACGACGACCTTGAGGCGCGCATCGCCGCCCTGCGCGAGCAGGAGTCCCTCGAGGCCGTCCGCCCCGACCTCGACGGCGGCCGGATCATGGCGCTGCTGGGGCTCAAACCGGGGCCCGTGGTGGGGCGGGCCTACAAGTTCCTGCTGGAGGAACGGATGGAACACGGACCGCTGGAGCCAGCCGTGGCCGAAGCCAAGCTGCACGAATGGTGGGCGGCGCAGCCGGAAGCTGCCGCCGTCGACGTTTCCCCAACAGAGGAGTCCTAAGTGATTGCACCTTCCAACGCCCCCCGCCCGCAGCTCTGGATCCTGCGCCACGGCGAAACGGAGTGGTCCAAGAGCGGGCAGTACACCGGCCTGACCGACCTTCCGCTCACGGTGGAAGGCGAGCAACAGGCCGTGGAGGCGCGGAAGGTGCTCGACGCCGTCGACTTCGACCTCGTCCTGACCTCGCCGCTGCGCCGGGCACGACGGACCGCGGAACTCGCGGGATTCCCGGATGCCCAGCAGGAGCCACTGGCCGTGGAGTGGGACTACGGCGAGTACGAGGGCATCAGTTCCGACCTGATCCGCAAGGACAATCCCGACTACCTGATCTGGACCCACGGGGTTCCCAACGGGGAGTCCCTCGACGACGTAGCCGCCCGCGCTGACAAGATCGTGGCCCGCGTGCTCGAGTCCGGCCTGGACAATGTGCTGATCGTGGCGCACGGACACTTCTCCCGGATCCTTACCGCCCGCTGGCTGGGACTCGACGCCCACGAGGGCCGGCACTTTGTGCTTGGAACCGCGAAAGTCTGCACGCTTGGCTGGGACAAAAAGACACCTGCCGTCGTCAGATGGGGACTATAAAACCCCGCTTGGAAAAGTTTTTGCAGAATCTTTATGAATTCTGTGGCCAACGGGCACATTCATGATGTATTTTTATTCCTGACCCCAGAGCGACTTGCCGGGGTCACGGCGCGCGTCGCCCGGCCAGTCAGCCGGAGCCACGGCAGAACAGAAAAGGAGGTTGGGAAAATGATTACTTTGACTAGCGGATGGATGTACACCTTCACCGCCACCCCGGCCTCTGTCGTTGCCGCGCGCCCGAAAGTCGGACTGCCCGCCTGCTGATTTCCGCGCTCCCGGCCTGAAGCCGGCGCAGAAGGATTGCCAGGTCCATCCCTCCGGGGTGGCCTGTACGGAACGGTCTGACCCAGCGGAACCACGCGGTTGCGCAACATCCCCATAGTTCGGAACCCAGCTTCTTGTTGGGGTTGCGGCGCCATGCGTCCAGGGGCCATTCTTCCGCTTTGCGGGATCCCTCAATTAATGCCGGGCATTTCTTTGCCTAATTAGGGTCTTATTCTTCCATTTCCAGGGGCCTTAATTGTCATGCCCAATTACTTTCCATTTCCGAAAGCAACGAAAGGTCAACCGTGACTATCGCAACGAGCTCCACCGCCCGCGCCGCCACCCGTCGGGGCCCGCGGAACCAACGTCTCCACCATGACTTCCGAGGGGAGGTGACCACCATGATCCGAAAACTGCAGGACGTACTGATCTTCAACTCGCACCCGGTGCGCAAGGACAAGACGCAGTTCAACGCCCAGCTGCTTGAGCAGCGGCGCGAAGACATCTTCCTCGCCATGCACCAGATGGGACTGATCCGCTGATGACAAGCATCGGAACCGATCCGCAAGGAGCCCACGCGGCGACGCGTGGGCTCCCCCATTTAACCGCCGTTCTTGCCGCCGTGGCCATCCGCGGACTTGCATCCGGGTCCTGCCGCCGCACAGTACGGCGGCCCCGGTAAGCTCGAGGCATGCAGGAGACAATGCCGCCGGAGAACCGCAAGCGGACCCGACTGGTAGTCCCAAGCCGCAGCGACCTGCTGCTGCGGAATTTCACCGAACTCATCGGTGGCCCGCTCGGCCGCCGCACGGCCCCCGGCGTCGTCTCCCCCGGGCTCTTCACCGTGGAACGGGTCCTCGTCCTGCTCACCGTCCTGGCCGCCCTGGCGGGGCTGCTGCTGAAGGGGTACTGCC
The DNA here is from genome assembly GCF_056394105.1 of Arthrobacter sp. 10T419. NCBI lineage: Bacteria > Bacillati > Actinomycetota > Actinomycetes > Micrococcales > Micrococcaceae > Arthrobacter > Arthrobacter sp. 10T419. The sequence continues at coordinate 424,492 of NZ_JBFTHF010000003.1, forward strand.
GCAGCAAGGGCTGGGAATCCCCCGGCCAGTTCTACGCGACCTGCTACTCGGACTTCCCCGAGCTGTTCAAGAACCGCGGTCTGGGCGACGGGGCTTTCCCTTTTGTCACCGCAGGCAGCTTCTTCGAATATCCCGTGCTGATGGGCTTCATCGCCGGCGCCACTGCACTCCTGGTTCCCGGTGAGGGCGTCAGCAATTCCCGCGTCCTGGCCTACTTCGACGTCAACGCGACCCTGATCGCCGCCGTCTGGATCGTCACCGTGCTGGCCACCGCCCGCACCGCCCGACGCCGGTCCTGGGACGCCGCCATGGTGGCCCTGGCCCCGGGCATCGTCCTCGCCGGCTTCATCAACTGGGACATGTGGGCCGTCGCGCTACTGGCCCTGGGCATGTACTTCTTCTCCAGGAACAAGCTGCTTCTTGCCGGCCTATTCATTGGCTTGGGCACCGCGACCAAGCTCTACCCGCTGCTGATCCTGGGCGCGGTCCTGCTGCTGGCGCTCCGCACCGGCAAAATTCGCGCCTTCCTGGTCACCGCCGGCGCCGCCGTCGCGACCTGGCTGGCCGTTAACATCCCGGCCGCCGCGGGCGACCCGGCCGGCTGGAAGTACTTTTACCAGTTCACCGAATCACGCCCGGCGGGCTACAGCTCACCCTGGTTCGCCTACAACCTGGTGGCCGGACGCCTGGGCTGGAAGCCGCTGGAAGCCGAGGTCATCAACGGCCTGGCCCTCAACCTCTTCCTGGTCGCCTGCGTGCTGATCGCCGCCCTTGCCCTCGCGGCGCCGCGGAGGCCGAGGCTGGCCCAGCTGGTGTTCCTGATCGTGGCCGCCTTCATCCTCACCAACAAGGTGTATTCACCGCAGTTCGTGATTTGGTTGATCCCGCTGCTGGCGCTGGCACGGCCCAGATGGCGGGATTTCCTGATCTGGCAGTCCATTGAGGGCCTGCACTGGGCCGCCATCTGGATGTACCTCGGCCAGGTGACCAGCGGCGGCGCCACACAGCACAACATCGACATGCCGTACTACGTCCTTGCCGTCCTCGCCCACATGCTCGCCACCGGCTACCTCATGGCGCGTGTGGTGTGGGACATCCTCGACCCGAGCTACGACGTCGTCCGCCGCGGCGGCACCGATGACCCGCACGGTGGCCCCTTCGACGGCGCCGCCGACTGGCTGCGGCTGGACGTGCGGCGCCCCGCAGCGTCCGTGCTGCCGTGGCGGCGCGCCCATGCGGACGCTGAGTCCCGTGCCTGACGTCGCCGTCGTCGGTTCCGGTCCCAACGGGCTGGCCGCAGCAGTGACAATGGCCCGGGCGGGGCTCGCGGTGCACGTCTACGAGGCGGCTCCTTCCGTTGGCGGCGGCCTCCGGACCACGGAACTCATCGAGCCCGGACACTTCCACGACGTGTGCTCGGCGGTGCACCCGATGGCCCTGGCCTCGCCCTTCTTCCGCGAGTTCGAGCTGTCCGGGCGGATCCGGCTGGAGGTACCCGAACTCTCCCACGGTGCACCGCTTGACGGCGGCCGGGCGGCGCTGGGTTACCGCTCGCTGGAGCGGACGGTGGCGGCCCTGGGCCGCGACGGCGAAGCTTACCGGCGGCTCATGTCCCCGCTGGTGGACCGGCTCGAGGGCGTTGCCGATCTGACGCTGAACCAGCTGCTGCGGATACCGCGGCAGCCGGTGGCGGCCGGCATGTTCGGACTACGCACCCTCGAGCAGGGTACCCGCTGGTGGGGCGCGAGGTTCCGGGACGAGCTGGCTCCGGCCCTGCTCAGCGGGGTCGCCGCGCATGCCGTGGCCCCCCTGCCGACGCTGCCCGCGGCCGGCGCAGGCCTGCTGCTGGGTGCGCTGGGGCACGCTGGCGGCTGGCCGATCCCGGTGGGCGGATCCGCAGCCATCGCGCGGGCGATGGTGGCGGACATCGAGGCCCACGGCGGCGTGGTGCAGACCGGGGTGCGGATCGGCTCGTTGGCGGAATTGCCTCCGGTCCGGGCCACCCTGCTGGACGTGGCACCGCCCGGACTGCTTCGGATTGCCGGCAACCGCCTGCCGCCCGGCTATACCCGCGCCCTTGAGTCGTTCCGCTTCGGCAACGCCGCGTGCAAGGTCGATTTCATCCTCTCCGGTCCGGTTCCGTGGGCCGCTGCGGAACTCGCCGACGCCGGCACCGTCCACGTGGGCGGCACCCGGGCCGAAACCGCCGAGGCGGAACACCTTGTGGCCGCCGGCCGGCACCCGGAACGGCCGTATGTCCTGGTCTCGCAGCCCTCCCGCTTCGATGCCGGCCGCGCCCCCGCCGGCCGGCACATCCTCTGGAGCTACTGCCACGTTCCGGCCGGGTCCACGGTGGACATGGGCGAGGCCGTCACCGCGCAGCTGGAACGCTTCGCCCCCGGCTTCCGGGAGCTGGTGGTGGCCTGCCGCGTGACGACGGCGGCGGGACTCGCCGAGTACAACGAGAACTATGTCGGCGGCGATTTCAGTGCCGGGGCGATGGACCTGCGGGGCATGTTCCGCCGGCCGGTGCTCAGCCCGGTGCCGTGGCGGACCCCAGTTCCGGGCTTGTACCTCTGTTCCTCGTCGACGCCGCCCGGACCGGGAGTGACCGGCATGCCCGGCCTCCACGCCGCCAGGCACGCCTTGAAAGACATCTTCGGGATGCCGGTCCCTGGGCTGGGCCGCCAAGAGGCCAGTCAGGGCCCGGCCGACCCCGCCTAGGGTGCCGGCGCGAGCATTCCGGCGGCCGAAAGGCGGCCGTCACGCATCGTCGCCACGGCATCGGTGTAGGAAATCATCCCGGTGTCGTGCGTGACCATCAGGGTCGCCACGCCGAACTCATCCGTGACCTGGCGGAGCAGCCGGACGATCTCCGCGCTCCGCTCGTGGTCGAGCGCCGCCGTCGGCTCGTCGACCAGCAGCACCGCGGGGTCGGCCATCAGGGCACGGGCAATGTTCACGCGCTGGCGTTGGCCGCCGGAGAGCTGGTGCGGGCGTTTGTCGAGCACGGATCCGAGGCCCACCCGTCCCAGCAGTTCCGCGGCCCTGATCCTCGCAGCGCGGAGCGGCTCGGCCCGCAGGTGGGCGGCGATCACGAGCTGTTCGGCCGCGGTAAGGGACGGCAGGAGGTTCGGCTGCTGGAAGATGATGCCGATGCTGTCCCGTCGCAGTGCGGTCCGCCCCGCATCCGGAACGGCGCCGGCGTCGCGGTCCGCCACGATGACTGACCCGGCCGTGGGCCGGACCAGGGTGGCGGCCACGGCCAGCAGCGACGATTTTCCCGAACCCGAGGGCCCCACCAGCGAGACGAATTCGCCACGGTGCACCTCCAGGCTGACGTCGTCGAGGGCCCGCAGGACCCCCTCGCCATCTGGGTACTCCAGCGTGACGTTGCTGAGCTTCAGTGCGGTTTCCATACATATGCCTTTCAAGGAATGTTCGTGTGCTCGGGGAAGGGCGGTGTGCGCCGGGGTTTTCAGTTGCCGCCGAGCGCCAGCAGCGGGTCGATGCGGGTGATGCCCCGCACCGCCAGCGCGGCGCCCGCGAGGCCCAGGACGACGATCCCGGCGATCGGCAGCAAGGTGGTTTGCGGTGTGGTGAGGAACGGGGCGGCCCGCGCGGCGAGCAGGCCGCCGAGTGCACCCGCCGTGCCTCCGGCGGCTGCCCCGGCCACGAGGACGACCGCGGCCTGCACCATGGCGTCCTTCAGCACATAGTTCGAGGAACCGCCCAGGGCCTTGAGCACAGCGATGTCCCGCGTGCGTTGCACAGTCCACACGGTCAGGAAGGCCACGATCACCAGCGCGGAGATGCCGTAGAGGAATGCCTGCATGAGCATGAGCGAACCGTTCTCGCTGCGGTAGGCGCCAAGCGCCTGGAAGGAGCCCTCCCGGGTGGCGCTGACTGTTCCGGCGGCCTGGTTGGCTGCGGCGACATCGACGTCGGCGCCGTCGTCGAAGCTGACCGCGATCACGGTGCCGAGGGCTTCCTTCCCGGCAAGGTGGGCCAGCTTCCGCCAGTCCGCCAGCGTGGTCCAGACGACGCCGGTGTGCGAGTACCACTGCTCCGGCACCACGGCCGATACCCACAGTTCGGTGCCGCCCACCGCGACCCGGCTGCCGACGGTGAGGCCGAGCTCCTTGGCCAGAGCGGCCCCGACGGCCACGGTGCCCTCGGCCGCCGGGGCCGGGGAGAGGCTGCTGCCGGCGCCGGTGCCGAAGACGGCCACATTCGCCGTCCCGGCCGGGACTCCCCCGGCACCGAGGACCTGCAGCCGGCCCTGGCTGATGCCCAGGGGCTCGGCCTTGCTGACGCCGTCGCGGTCAGACCAGCCGGCAACTTGGGCGCCGGTGACCTCGGATTCGGTGAAGGAGGCCTCGGGGCTGCTGCCGGCGGGTGCGCCGAAGACAAGCTGGTCCGCGGGCAGCCCCGCGATGGCGGAGGTCGACTGGTTGCCGAGCCCGGCGGTCAGTCCGGAGAGCATCACCAGCAGCAGGGTGATGAGGGCGACGACGGCGCCCATCAGGGCGAAGCGGCCCTTGGCGAAGCGGATGTCGCGGATGGCGAGAAACATGGGTGTCCTTTTTCTGGTGGTTGTTGGCCTCCCTTCCACTCTCCCGGCGCGGGGCGGCCGTGCCATCAGGCCTGGGGATGGTCCGCCGCGGCCGTCGGGTTGATCCGGCAGTCAACCAAAAGGTTGATCCTGGCCCGCCGGGCCCCGGTCCCGGCCCGTTTCCGGGGAACTGGCGGCCGCCCGGCGCTAGGCTGAAAGCATGGACGGCAGAAGCAGCGGGGCGGAGGGGAACCCCACGGACGCGGCCGTCATCCTGCGGGTCCTGCGGGTCAGCCTGCACGTGGGATTCGCCGTGCTGCTGCTCGTGGCGCTGGTCAGGCTGCTGGCGGCCGGGATCCACGGCGCCGGCTGGCTCAGCCTGGGCCTGGTCCTGTGCCTTGCCGGTGTTTACCTTGCGGGCACGGCGCTGGAGAAACGCCACTCGGTCCGGCCGGGACGCTTCGATCCGCGGCCCTATTCCACCTGGTGGCTGGCTGCTGTCTGCCTGCTCTGGCTGCTGCTGGTCTGGGGCAGCGCAGACTTCGTCTGGCTCGCCTTCCCGCTGTTCTTCCTTCAGCTGCACCTGCTGCCCAGGGGTCCGGCTCTGGCCGCAATCGCCGCCAGCACGCTGCTGGTGGTCACGTCGCTTTGGTTCCACAACGGCGGTCCGGGGAACGCCCTGCAGCTGCCGATGCTGCTCGGACCGGGTTTCGGAGCAGCATTCGCCGTCGTCACCGGCCTGGCCTACCGTGCGCTGTACTCGGAGGCAGAAAATCAGCGTCTCGCGGCTGCGGAACTGCGCCGCACCCGCGCGGAGCTTGCCCGCAGCCAGCACGACGCCGGAACCCTGGCGGAACGGAGCCGCCTGGCCCGCGAAATCCACGACACCCTGGCCCAGGGCTTCTCCAGCATCATCCTGATGGGACGCTCGGCCGAGCAGGCGCTGGAAGCCGGAGACACCGGGACGGCCCGGAACCGGCTCCGGACCGTCCAGGAAACCGCGGCCGCCAACCTGGCCGAGGCGCGCAACTTTGTCCGCGGCCTGCAGCCCCCCGAGCTTGAACAAAACCCGCTCGTGGACAGCCTGCGCCGGCTGTGCGAACAGACCGAAACAGAGGCGGCCGCCCGGGGCAAGGCCCTGCGCTGCCGCCTGGAAATCGACGGAACCCCGGCGGAACTCCCCAACCCGTACCGGACCACCCTGCTTCGCGCCGCGCAGGCCAGCCTCGCCAACGTGTGGGCCCACGCAGACGCCCGCACCGCCGTCGTAACCCTGTCCTTTTTGGGCACCGAAGTGGCCATGGACATATTCGACGACGGCGACGGCTTTGACCCCTCTGCGGTGCCGGACCGGGCCGACGGATCCGGCTACGGGCTGAAATCGTTGCGGGACCGGGTTGCAGCGCTGGCCGGGACCATCGACCTCGAATCCGCGCCCGGGGACGGCACGGTAGTGGCCATCCGGCTGCCGCTCGGGAAGGAAGAACCGTGAACCAAATCCGCGTCCTCCTCGTCGACGACCACCCCGTCGTCCGCGCCGGCCTGCGGGCCATGCTCACGGACTTCGAGGGCATCACCGTCGCCGCGGAAGCGGCGGACGGAGCCGCCGCCCTGGCTGCGCTGGCGCGCCTGCGCACCCTGGGCGAGCCGGTCGACGTCGTACTCATGGACCTGCAGATGGGCGCCGGCATGGACGGGGTCACCGCGACGGGCAGGATCAAAGCCGGCGAGGCCGGGACGCCAGGGCCGCCCGTGCTGATCCTCACCACCTTTGATTCCGACGCGGACATCCTTGCTGCCGTGGAGGCGGGCGCGAGCGGGTACATGCTCAAGGACGCGCCGCCGGAGCAGATCCGCCAGGCGGTCCTGGCTGCCGCTGCGGGCCAGACAGCGCTGGCGCCGGAAGTAGCCGCGCGGCTGCTGGGGCGGATCCGGAACCCCGAGCCGGCCCTTTCCGCCCGGGAGATCCAGCTGCTCGAGCTGCTGGCCACCGGCCTGGGGAACCGGGCCATCGCCAGGCAGCTGTTCATTTCCGAGGCGACGGTGAAGACGCACCTGGTGCACATCTACGGGAAACTGGGCGTGGACAACCGAACGGCCGCCATCGCTGTGGCCGCGCAGCGGCGGATCATCCGCCGGGGCTAGCCACAGGTGGGCGGCCTGCCCTGCGGGCCTGGTCCCTGTGACACGAAGCTGTCCGTGCCGCGGGGCATAATGGCGCCATGGGGAAAATTCAGAAGCTCTCGCTCGCTCTTGTCGGTCTGGTCCTTGGCGCCTCGCTCGTGGCGTGCGACGACGGCCGCTCCGGCGCCCAGGATGCGGCGAAGCAACTGGCCTCGGCAGTCGCGGCGCTCGACGTCGGTTCCGTGGCCTTCGACGGCAAGGATTCCGGCCAGGCGAACGAGCGGCTCAAGGCGGTCTTCAAGGCGCTTGACCCGGCAAAACCCACCGTTACCGCCGGGGACCTGGTGCTGGAGAAGGACACCGCCACGGTCCCGCTGGACTACAGCTGGAAGATCGGCGCAGGCGAGTGGAAGTACACCGTGTCCGCACAGCTGAAGAAGGCGGACGGCAAATGGCAGACCGTGTGGAGCCCGGAGCTGCTGGTGCCGGGCCTCGCGGACACTGAAGTCCTCGGAACCTCCAGCGATTCCCCGCAGCGGGCCGATATCCTCGGCGCCGGCGGCGCAAAGCTGGTCACCTACCGGCCGGTGGTCCACGTCGGCATCGACAAGGCGCAACTGGAAGCCGCGGATCCGGCCGGCCCCGCGGGCAAACTGGCGCGGCTGGTGGGCGTGGACCCCGCCGCCTACACCAAGCAGGTCACGGACTCCGGACCGTCGGCCTTCGTCGCGGCGATCACGCTGCGCCAGGCCGGCCGGACCATCACGGATGAACAAATCGCCGCGATTCCCGGCGCCCGGGCCATCCCGGACTCGTTGCCACTCGCGCCCACGCGCGGCTTCGCCCGCGCCGTGCTGGGCACCGTGGGTGAGGCCAGTGCCGAGCAGATCGAAAAGTCCGGCGGTGCACTCCGGGCCGGAGACACCACCGGCACCGGCGGCCTCCAGCAGCAGTACGACGCCCAACTGCGCGGCACCAGCGGCATCCAGGTCTTCGCCCAGACCGAGGGCCTGACCGCGGAACAACGGCAGGAACTTCTCAACAACGGCCGCCGCGTCCTGTTCCAGGAGCCGATGAAGCCCGGAACCCCGCTCAAGACCACCCTGGACCCGCGGCTGCAGCAACTGGCCGAGGATGTGCTGGCCGACGTCGGTCCGGCGTCCGCCGTCGTCGCCCTCCGCCCCTCCAGCGGCGCGGTCCTGGCCGCCGCCTCCGGCCCCGGCAGCAACGGCTACGACACCGCCCTGCTCGGCCAGTACGCCCCCGGATCCATCTTCAAAATCGTGGACTCGCTCGCGATGTTCCGCAACGGGATGACCCCGGACTCCAAAGTGGACTGCCCGCCCACCCTCACCGTAGACGGCCGGACCTTCAAGAACGCCGAGGGCTACCCCGCCTCCTCGCTGGGGTCGGTAACCCTGCGCGACGCCTTCGCGCATTCCTGCAACACCGCCTTCATCAACGCCCGGGGCAAGGTCAGCCAGGCCCAGCTCGAGTCTGCGGCCACCTCCCTCGGTGTCGCCGTGGAGGCGCCATCGCTGGGCGCTGCGGCCTTCCTGGGATCGGTCCCGGGCGAGGCTGAAGGCACCGAACACGCCGCCTCCATGATCGGGCAGGGCAAGGTACTGCTCTCCCCGCTGGCGGCCGCCGTCATGGCCGGGTCCGTCGCCAAGGGCGCGCCGGTGTCGCCGCAGCTCGTGCTCAACCCGAACGCGGCGGCCGCGGGAAGTCCGGCACCCTCTGAGGGACCGACGGCGGCGCCGTCGTCGTCCGCCCCGGCACCCGCAAAGTCGTCCGGCAAACCGGTGACCGCCGCGGAAGCGGCGTCCCTGGCGGACATGATGCGCGCCGTGGTGACCTCGGGCCACGCCGGCTTCCTCGCCTCGGTGCCCGGTGCCCCCGTCGGCGCCAAGACCGGGACCGCCGAATTCGGCAAGGACAACCCGCCGAAGACCCACGCCTGGATCGTGGCCGTGCACGGAGACCTCGCGGTCGCCGTGTTCGTGGAAGACGGCGGCCTCGGCGCCACTACCTCCGGGCCGCTGCTCAAGGAATTCCTGACTTCCGCCGCCGGCTAACGGCGGACGGTCCGAAAGGGCCGTGGGAAGATTGCCGTGTGGCTCATATTGACGTTCCTGCCTTCAAACTGACTACTTTTTGAGGGCAGCAAGAAGGCCCCTGTCACGGACTGTCACCGTGATGCGGATTTCACCGACAGGGGCCTAACGCAAGGCGGCAATCTCAGCGGATTGCTGCCCTATGATTCTATCACTCCCGCTGGAGGCAGTGTTCGGGCATCCGGGACAGGAACTCCCCGCTCCTGGTCCGAAGGAACTGGTGCATCAGGCTGTCCGGCAGGACCAGATACTCGCGCCGGACGAACTCGGGCACCTGCATGATGGTCCCGCCCTCCCCCAAAGCCATCCTGTGATGAGCGCGGGACGCCTTGACCCTCTCACCGAGGGCGTAAAGCAACTCCTCGGCCCGCCAGAGCCTCTGCCCGGTGGTCGAATAGGTCGGAGGCAGGTCAGTCCGGTGGCCGGTGGCGTCCCGGGGGTGTCCCGAGGCGTCCACCAGCACCGGCTTGTGGCCTTTCCTAAGCCGCTTCATCTTCCGATTTTACCGGGATTTGAGCCTCAGAAACAGCCCTCAGATCGGCATTGTCGAGGTCTTCGAGGTCTCGGATGGTGAGCACCTTGCAGGCTGCCTCGGTGACCAGCTTCCTGAAGGCTGATCCCGCGCTCATGCCGCCTCCAGTTCCCGGGCTGCCCGGCGAGCCAGAATGCGCTGGAAGGCATCGCTGACGTTGGACTGCTGCTCCGGCGTCAGCTCGACACGCTTAGCCGGATCGGAGCGGAAATCACACGAGGAGCAGAGCGGCCCGGTCTTGGACGGCGCTTCGTCGCCCCGGTAGGCCCCCCATCCCCACATGCACCGCTCCTCGGCCACGTTGCCGGTTGCAAGCACCTCGACCTCCAGGTCTTGGATTTCGGCTGCCACCTCCGGGTGCAGGTGGCCGATGCGCTCCAGCTCTCCAACCTCCGCGAAGGCTCCGCACAGGCACTCGCCCGACATCCCGAGCTCGTCGGCCACCGTGTTGCGGGGAACGGCGAAGTGCTCGCGGTACTCCTCCAGGTCAGCCTTGGTCCAGTTGGCCAAGGGCGAGGCCCAGATGACGGAATCCACGCGCTCGTGCTCGGGAATGCTGTTGCGGCGGGTCGATTCGGCCTTGCGGCGCCCGGCGATGAACAGGACGCGCTGTTTGCGCCCGTTCGAGACCAGTTCCCGCCTGGCCATGCGCAGGCCGCGCTCTTTGAGCTGCTGGTACATCTTGAAGTGCTGCCCCGGCCCGGGGAATCCGTGGGCCAGAACATGGTCCCGGTAGGACTTCTCCGGGGTCTTCTCCAGCAGCGGCAGCCCGAGCGCAGCACACCGATCACGGACAAACTGTCTCGTGGCCTCGATCCCGATGGTGGTGTTGGCGTGGACGGCATGGGTGGCCACACCCAGACGCACCATCAGGTCCGCCAGGGTGCTGGAGTCGTTGCCGCCCGAGAACAGGACGCAGTTGGCCACCAGATCGTGCTTGTCCCCGAGGTGTGTGCTCACTGCCTCCTTCAGGATGCGCTCGGCGTCGGCAATCTTGGCCTGCAGGTTCAGGCTGAGCCCTGCCTCCACTACGCCACCGACTTCAGGGCTGCGTTGACCGCGCTGACCACCACCGGGCGGTAGCACTCGGCCAGGTGTGCGTACCACTCGCCGTGCTCGTCCTTGACGGCGGCAATCGCGGCGTCCACCGCTGCCTCGCGCTTGGCGTGCTTGGGGTGGATGACCCGCTCGTCGCCCCACCAGAGCGTTGGCACCGCGAGATGGACCGTCAGCGGGATGACGCTTCCCTCGGGGACCGTGACGTGGGGGTTGAAGGGGTAGGCCGTCGAGGGCATGATCCCCTTCTGCGTCAACCGCCTGGTCAACTCCTTGACGGCCACCCCCAGCCCGCCGTCCTGCAGCAGGATGACCGGGACGTTGTTGTCCTTGCCGAACATCGCGGTGCCCTTGGTGTTGAAGTCACCCCAGCTGCCGTAGCGGACGACGGGCGTGATGGCTGCCAGCACGTCCTCCTTGGTGAACTCGACCGTTTCGGTGTTCCCAAGGAACAGGGCCGTGACGTGCGCTTCCGGGTCGGTCGATCCGTCGAAGTAGGCGGGCCAAACGACGGCAATTCCTGTGTGACTCATTTCTGCTCCTGCTCTGCTTGGTAACGCTGGCGGATTTCCATGCCCACCTGGATGGGCATGGGGTCTGCGAAGTGGATGTCCTGGACGTAGAAGCCCTGGAAGTCCAGCTCCTCACGGATCGCCTGCTGGTCCTTCCACGGGATGTTGGTCAGGTCGAAGAACTGCTCGCCGGGACCAGCCTGCCCTCCGGGGAGCTGCCAGCCGGTGCCCTTGGGGATGGCCCGGATGTAGGTCTTGACGGGGGTGCCGATCATCGCTGCACCTCTTTCAGCTCGTTGACGTTGGAATTGGCTTCGGCCAGGATGAGCGTGCCCTGGAAGTCCGGGTCCGGGCCTTCACGCCAGAACGCGACGTGATCCGGCTTGAACTCGATGAACTGCGCCTCGACGCTGCACCTCTGGCCCTCCCGGTCGAGGAAGGTGAACTTCCTGATCGGCCTCTCCACCGCCGTGGGTGGTGCGGACACTGTTGCTTCCTGCCCGAAAAAGTGCATTTCTCCTCCTGAGTGAGTGGTACGAGCGTGCTCTTGGTCCGGCCTGTCTTGCGCCGGTAGTCCCGCATGTAGTCGGTGTGTGCCTGCTGGCACGGGGCACACTGGGCCTCACCGTTCTTCTGGTGGAGGTTCCAGCCTGCGTTTTTCCCGCATTTGCCGGGGCGGTGGATGGGGTTTTTCTTCTCCGTCACGGGCGCTCCAGAGGGACGAATGTTGTTTCAGATGGGTCCGCGTTCCATACCGTCCAGAGCACTTCCATAGTTGGCGAACCTCCCTTGGACCCGAAGTGGAAGTCAGGCCTCCATGTCAGAGGCAAAACAAATCGAGGCGTCCTGTCATGAAAAAGGCGCCGCCTGCCGCTGCTGTGCCAATACTGCGACTTCAGCAACATGGCGAACGGAACGCCTAGATCGAAGCTGTGGCGAATAAAGGCCTCTGAAGCCTTGAACGGTGGGTTGGTTATCACCATGTCCATGTCACTGCGGTGTGTTGCCAGAAAATCAACCCCGCCTTCGGTGTAGTCCGAGGAATAGAGGTCGGTGGAAATTACCTCGTGCCCTGCTGCCTCCAAGACCCTGGACATGTGCCCTTCGCCACACGCAGGCTCCCATATTGTTAGAGGAGGCAGGTCAAGGAACCGCAACAATGCCTCGGTCACCGGGGCTGGTGTGGGGAAGAAGTCTGTGGCACTCCGATCCGGCGCACTGGCATTGGCCAAAGCTTTCCCCATACTCTGCTCTGCTGTCTGGACGTTCACGGCTTGGTCCCGTCCCGCAGGTAGTCCTCGAAGGTCTCGATGTTGGGCCAGAAGGAGTCGAAGTCGTTCCTTCCCACATACAGCGCGCAGGCTGCCTCCAGCGCGGCCTTGCGGAGCTCGAAGGGGCTGTAGTCCGGGACCACCATGATGGGGGCCTGCTCCGGTTCCCACACGCGGGCCTCCGCGAGGTCGGCATTGGCCTTCTCATTGCGTGCGTCCCAGCGGGCTTCGTCCCCGAGCCTTTGGTACGGGGGCCACTGTCCGCCGATGACCTTCTCGGCGTCCTTCTCGACAGACTTCTTGCGCGGCTGCGGCTCCTTGAAGGCTCCCATGTCAGAACTTCCGTCCGTGCTTGTGGGGGCGGGTGGCGTTGTAGGCAGCCTTCTCGATCACGAGGGCGCCGAGGTTGATGCCGGTGAGGTAGGCCAGGTCGGCAATGCGGATCACCGCGTCGGCCAGCTCGACCCCGAAGCCTTCCGGCTTCAGCAACGGGACAGGCACATCGGAGCCTTCAAGAATCTCGTAGACCTGCTCCTCGAACTTCTCGATAATCTGCCCAACGGAATCCTTGGTGGTCCGGGTGTAGTAGACCTCGGTGGGGACGTGGCCGGAGCGGATTTCACCCAGCGCCTCCGAGATTTCCTCGTGGATCAGGGCCAGCTTCTCGGTGACGGCAAGCCCGAGCTCCCGGTCGTAGCTGGCCTTGTCGAAGTCGCGCCGCTCCTCGGTCGGCCAGTCGTCGTGAAAGCCGTGGTCCCGGGAATTGGTGCCTGCGGCGTGGACGAGGGCTCCGAGGCCGTCTTCGATGGTGCGCTGCTGATTGGTCTTCACTTGGTTGCTCCTTGAAGGTCGAGTAGGTCGAGGCGGGAATACTGCGGGTTGGGGTCGGTGTCGATGATGTGGCGGGCGATGAAGCCGCGCAGCCAGGTCACTGGGCTGCTCCTTCGGGGAAAAGTTCATCGCTGAGGGCGCCCAGCCGCTCGATGGCGATTGCTTCCTTGCTGTGGACAAACCGGGTCGGGCCGACCTTGACGGGCTGCAGCGAGGCAATCCGGTTGGCGGTGCGCTGCTCGTCGGCCAGCCGCCCGGTCTCCCATGCCACGGCGAGGGTGGCCTGGATCAGTGCGTCGGCCCGGACGGCATCGTTGAACTCCTTCTCGGCGTTCGAGTTGGCGGCGCCGAAGCAGTTCCGTGCGGCCTCGTAGTGCGGGTTGGCGCTCACTGGGCTGTCACACATTCTTCGCAGACCGCGATGCCGGTGGAGCAGACTTCCTCGTTGTGCTCTCCGTCCGGCAGCAGCGCCTTGCCCACAGCGGTGGCGAGTTCCCCTACCGTGATCGTGGCCTCGTTGGTCCATTCCTTGGGAAGCTTCATGACCGCCTTGACGGCGCCCAGCAACTTCTTTGTCAGATCGGGCAGTTCCACCTTGACGGTGATCGGCCCTGTTGATTTTGCCATGTCGTGCTCCTTCGTGTGTTGGTGTGTAGGAAAAGAATATCACCAATGTAACTACAGGGGAAGGCGCGACCTGGCCGAAATTTGAGCGCCGCGATTTTTGGGAACGGGATCGGGGGAGGCTGGACCTGGGGGAAAAAAGTGGGGCGGTCAAAGTATGTCGAAGGCGCACCCATTCGGGTTACGGCCCATTCACTGAAACTGATTCAGTCGGCCCAGGTTTCCGGCCTGCCCTGGTGAAGCGGAGAGGCTGCGCAGCCTACACAACCTCCACAGGTCCATGCATGGGTGCGTATGCCTATGCATCACAATCGTTACCAAGCTGTGACATACCCAGTATGTAGAGGGAGGGCAGACAGACCCAGGAGGGCAGCAGCAGGGCAGGCCTGTATATCTGCCGAGCTCCCGAGGGAAACACAGGAAGGATGCGTTCCATTCGGAGGAATGTGTTTCAAAACGGCCTGTTTTCAAGTGGCCTAGTCTCGTTTCGACGGAATCGGCCTGTCTGTACCGACCCCTGTATCTTTTCGGGAGTACAGACAGAGATACAGACATAGACACATAGATAGAAATTAGAGAATGGACCTCGTAAACATGCCGTTTTGTAACGTATCCCTACGGATGACACACATCCGTCCTATGTTTCTCCCCAGCATCCACACAAAACACAGGGTTTTAGGCCTTCCCCTGTGGCTGGCCTTCCTTGCCTGCTCTTAGCTCCTGCCCTCCCTCCCAGCCACTCCTGCCCAGCCTGCCCTCGGTAGCCTCTCCTGCCCTCCTCGCTGCCCTCGCTGCTGCCCATACCGGCCCAGGCAAGGGACACAGCAGAGACCAGCCTCCACAGGGCAGGGCATATAGCACACTGCCCACCCTGGGCCGAGCTCCGGACACACAAAAGCAGGGCAGCTGCTCTAGGTGAGCTGCTGCCCTGCTGGTTGGCTGGGTCTGGGTTGTTTGGTTGTGGTTAGCGCTGGTCTGCCTCCTCTGGGTAAGGCTGCTCTGTGTCTGCGCAGTAGTCCTTCCTGCTCCTGGGAGCGTAGATAGCTCCCTCCGCTGGGTCGGTACTGCGTACCGTTTCCCCTTGGGTATGCAGCCAAGGCGCAGGATCGGCCCAGTTAGGCATGGCCTAGGCCTGCTCTCGGATGATAGGCAGAATGCTCCGAGCCTTGGCAGGGGAGAGCAGGCGCCGAATGGTGGCTGCGTCTTCGAGCGCTTCGAGGCTCCCAGCGCTGCCCAGGTAGGCATGGTAGGTACGGAAGTACCGAGCCGTAGCGATGTGGCGCCGATGCGCTTGGATCAGGTCTCCCCTGCTGGCTCCCCAGACGATCCGGCCGGATGTGTACTCAGTACCGACCAGGCCACGAGGGACCAGGCCAGCAGCAGGCCTGCTGGGGAAGGTAACGCGCTCGGAGTGGTTCACTGGTCAGCGCTCCTGGCAGGTAGGGCAGTTGATTGCGCCAGCTGCCCAATCAGCATCTCTGCTGCTGTCCTCATCATGGGCAGTTCTCCCCATGACTCCACAGGCGCCGATCACTGTGGCACTTGTGGGAAAGCTCTTAGGCTTGTGGATCGTCTGGGACTTACCGACCCGGAAGGCGCCAGCGTCTTTGATCGACCATGAGCCTGTGGAGAGTGGATCGCCGTTGGTGGCTTTGGGAGCAGGCATCTTAGTTACTCGCTTTCGTGGTTGTGCTGATGGGGAGGGAGAAGACCCAAGCGCAGAAGCTCGGAGACAGTACAGGCTTTCGGCTCATGACTGGCTGGCCTAACCTTGCTGCCGAGAAGCCAGCCAAGCAGCGAAGCTGAGGAGCGTCTCCTGATTCCGGACTTCATAGCGCCAGTCTTCATAGTCTGCGAAATGCTCGCGCGCGTGCTGCCAGGGATCAGCGCTGCTCTCGGCGCCTTCTGTGATGCTGGCCTTCAAGTGAAAGGCCTTGCGCGGTCCCAGCTGCCAGTTACCGAAGTCCACAGGCTGTCCATCGGCGCCGATGTGGTTGGTAGGGAAGGCTTGCAAAAACAGCTTGCCTGCCTCCGCATGGCCAGCAGGAAACCAGCCAGCAACGTAGAGAACCTGCACAGCGCTGCCAGTGTCGAGCAGATAAACAGCTTCCTGGGAGCCTTTCGGCTCCTGGCCTTCTGCCCATTCGAGAACCGTGGTTTTCCCCTCGGCTCCCTGGCCTGTGGACAGTGTGCCAGCTGCGTAGGCTCGGCTCGGATTGTGGTTGTCTGTCGCTGTCTGAAAAGTGAAGCTGCTCATGGTCTCTAGCCTTCCTGGCTGTTGGTGGTTGCTGTGGTTGCTGCTGGGAACTGCTCAGTATTCCCAATTGATGTCGGTTTCCCGATGTTCGATGCCGAGGACTTGAAACAGCATGGTTCCGATCTTGTAAGACTTCGAGACGCCTCCGCCTCCCTCGACAATCTGGCGCCGGTAGTTGGTTTCCCTGAGCTTCATTCCCCAGGCCTTGGCAGTCAGGGAGGTTAGATCGAAGTGGCACAGCTTGCCCTCGCTGCCGATGTAGTAGCAGTGAACTTCGATGTAATCGGTCTCTCCCTTTCCGTACTCAGTACGGATTTGCAGCAGTGTGGAAGGCTTCAAGAGCTCATCTCGCCAGCGAGAAACCAACTGTTCCCGCGCTTCGATCTTCGCTGCCTTCGCTTCGCTTGCTTTGCTCATGGTCTCTAGCCTTCAATCTTGGTAGTTGTGATGCTTCGGTCTGCGTTGCGAGTTAGGCGAACCGTAAACGGCTCCCCTGTGGTTGTGATGCGAAACTCTCCCGTTTCGCTGTTGCCTGTGCAAGCGATGAAATCGCCAGTCATCAGGCCAGCTTTGATGCTGCCCTGTACTGCTGCGTACTTCGAGAAGCGCTCGGGAGTCGGTTCGGCGCCTTCGATGGACAGCAGGAAGGCTTCGAGCTTTTCGTACTGCTCCGGAGTGAGGCGCAGCCATTTCGTATCTGTGTACTTGGTCCGGAAGGCAACCTTCACAACATCATCGGCGCCTGTGGTTGCCAGGCCTCCGAGTTCCATCTCCCAATAGGTGGCAGCGTTGCTGCGCTGCTCGTGGTTGGTGAGCTCGCCATCTTCGAGGCTGCCTTCGATGGTGGCCAGGCCTTCGAGCTCTGAGGCTTCCTCTGCTGCCTTCGCTCGGTTGGGCATCCACATTTCCAGAGTGTAGGCAGTTGCGTTCTCGCCATCGGCTCGCTTGAAGCTGGCGAGCTTCCTCATGCCTTCCTCGTAGCTCAGCGCTCCTGTGATCGGCTCGCCATCCTTGAAAATCTGGTAAAGGTTCACTGTGTTTCCTCCTGTTTGGTCAAGCTATCGAAACTAACTACCTACATCTAAGCACACTCGAATTCGAGTGTGAAGGGTTTAGCTGAAAAAGGGGAGAAGAAAACACAGGAGCAGGAAGAAAACGCCGCATATGGCCTTGAAATCAGGAAGCATCGGTTTCCCCAGCCTTCCGAGCCTCGGAGAGTACCGAGCCGAAAAGGTAGGGAGAACCAAACGTTCCTGGATCTGCTTCGTTGCTGAACTGCACAAGCTTGGATTCCTCCCAGATGGCGGCGCCGAGCTGATCCAAGGGCAGCGACTCGGAGACAGTCAAGCGCAGATTGAAGCGCAGCACTCCGCCTTCCTCCTCTACTGACTCAGCACCGTAGCGCGTTTCGAGGATCGGCACGAGGTCGGCCCAGGTTGCTTCAGTGGTTTCCCAGGTTTCCCCATCCTTGGAAGTGAACAGGCGCCCAAGCTCGCTATAGGCCTTCCAGCCATTGGCCAGCCTGTCTGCTTCGAGCTCCCCATGAAACTGCAGCTCCTCGGAGACGTAGACCGTAACAGCCAGCCTGGGCAGGTCTCCTGGCATCTGGCCTGGCTCATCTTCGATCTTGGAGACATCCACCATCGAAACCATGCCGAGGCTTTCCAGACCCAGCTCGGCAGCGTTGAACGATGCAACACCATCGAAGTCCAGGAAATCAGGCAACGACTGGACTGCTTCGAGCTCCCCAGCGCAGACAGCACAAACGCTGTCCCAAGGCATCGCTGCTGTGGTGATGGCCTTGGGGAAATCATCGCTGCTGATGTCTGCCGGATCGGTAGCGAAATAGAACGATGCGCGGATTTCTGAGAGCTGCTGCTCGGCTGCCATCGTGATACCTGGCGCCAGCTGCCAGCCATCAAACTCCTGGCCTTCTCCCATCGGCAGCTGGGAAATGATGTGCTCGGAGCAGTACAGCTGCCCTCGGTATTCATAGCCTGCGATGTCGTTGGCCTGCGTTGCGCTGCTGTCATCTTTCACGGTTTTTGCTCCTGTTGGTTGTGTGGTTGTGTGGTTGTGTGGTTGGTCGGTAGATCAGTAGTCGAGGCCAGCGAGCCTGTTTAGCCTGTCGAGCCGAGAGAAGACCTTGCCAGCGTGTAGCAGGTCTTCAAGCGTTGCTCCCTCGTTGCGCATGGCTTCAATGATGGCTTGGTAGTCGCTCGACTCGGTATCACTGCCAGCCATTGACTGACGAAATTCCCATTCACTCGGAACTAGAGCCGAGTCAATTTCGGTAATCACATCAGCGATGGCAAACAACGCGGTGACTGTCGAGCCGTAGCAGTCTCCGAAGTCGAAACCATCTCGCAAATACTCGGTAATAGGGTTTCGCGTGGCTCGTGCTGACAGCCAAAGCGCTACGCGCTCCTGATCTGACCAATTCATATTGCGTGGCATGATGCCTGCCTTTCGTTAGAAGTTGAGAGAACCGAGAGTGAGAAGGATTAGCACACCTGCGCAGGCTGCGAGCCAATCCAGAAGCCTCGCCAATCGTGCCACGCTGGGCCGATTCCAGAAGCTCCGAACAGCTGCCCTGCTCCGAGCGCTAGACATGCTGCCAGCTTCCTGAGCCTGACTCGCTGCGCTCTCGTGCCACGAGCTCCAAGCTCGCCACGCTGCTAAATTCTGCCAGCCAGGCTGCCACTGCTGCCAGCGTTCCTGTCATGTAGACATTTCCTGACTTGGGGAGCCTGGCGCCATATTCGGTCATGATGCCGAGGTGTGCAGGTAGGGAGCGCGGGAAACGCGGAGACGGTAGCTGATGCGCTCCTCATGGGTGAGGAGCTGCCAGCCTTCCGAAGTGATTCCCCAGGCCTTCGCAATGAAGGAATCAGTTTCGCTGATCTGGGCCGATGCGGAGCTGGGAGCGGTTGCGAATTTCTGGAACATGGCCAGGCCTTTCGGTTTGAAGGGGAGAACGTGAGGCCAGTCAAGCATCAAAAGCGCTTCCTGTGTACCCATGTTTTCCTGGCTGGCTACCGACCAAGCGAGCAAATTGCATAACCATGCACAGGTAGGCAGCCAGGCCACCAACCAGGCCGATTTTGCTAATTGAGAATGATTCTCATTAGCAAAATCGGCAGGCATGAGGTGAGAATGGTTCTCATTAGTGGTCCAGGTCGGCCAGGTGGGTCCAGGGCGCCGCAGGAGGCCTCCAGGCCAAACGGGGCCGGTGGGGTAAAGAAGGTCTCGGGCAAAAAATGTGGGGGGAAAATCGGGGCAGGCGGGGAGCGGGGGAAAATTGTGGCGCGTGGGGTCTGTACGTTCGTGTTTTCGTGTGAGAGAGTACAGATGCAAGCAGCAACCACATGTAAGGTCTCACTTACTACAAAAGGGGTAATTACAAATGAACACAGTCACGAGCATCGACAAGCACCGCGCACGTCGGGCCACCCGCATTGCCGTGGGCGACCTGGAGCGTGAACTTCGCACTGACCTGCGCAAGCCCGAAGTCCTGAACGTCACGCCGTGCAGCAACTCCCTCCTCATCGAGGAGGTCGAGGCACTGGCCAGCGAGCACTGCGTCAAGCGACTGGAGCTCGCCCAGCGCAGGGAACGCTTCGAGCGCGAGATGGCAGCCGAGGAGGCAGAGCTCACCGCCGAACTCGAACACGCCGTCTACTTCGCCTTCATGGCCGGAGTCCCCGAGAGCGCCATCTACGAGCTCGACACGCGCACCGCCGATGCCCTGTCCAGCGCGATCCGCAAAGCGCAGGCCCAGGCATGAGCGCCATGCCGGAAATCACACCCGACGATGATGTCCTCCTGAAACTGGACCGGGCACACAAGGCCTACGAGGAAGCGCTGCGTCTCTACAGCGCGGACGTGGAGAAGGCGACCGCAGAGCTCGCCGCCAAGCACAACCCGTTCATCTGGGCCGCGAACTCGGTCCTCTACGAGGCAATGGGCAACGCTGCCCTCGCGGGCTTCGAGCCCCGCGACTTGGCCAAGGCAATGGGCTGCGCCAACCACTGAGCAGACCCACACCCCCTCTGATAATTTCCACTCAATCACAGAAAATCGATTACTTGCCGGTAAAATCCATTGCTATGTCTATGAGCGTGTGCCAATATCGAGAAACCAGAAGCTATACAACCAAGGAGACAACCAAGGAGCACACAGAGTATGTCCGGTAACAGCATGATCGAGCTGCAGAGGCGTTGGAGGGCGTTTTCTGCTGATAGGGCCAAGGCCAAGCGCATCATTCAGGAGCAGGATGACAGGGACAACGCAGAGATAGCACGGCTGCGGGAAGCCATCATCAAGAGGAATTCCGACTTCGATGACAAGTGGCGCCAGGACAAGATCAACCTTCAGCAGGCACGGGACGAGGCAGTCAAGGCAGCCATGTCCGGCCCGGAAGGACGTTCGGCGCAGTCCATATTGCGGGAGCTCGGCTCCAACAACACGGTCTGGATTTACGAATTGCGGGGCCAGCTGCAGGCAGCCGGAGCGCTGCCGGAGCAGGTCAACGTCAACACCTACACCCCCTCCGAGAAATCCGAGGAGCCGGAGCCCGAGCAGGGGCCGGACCTCAGCGGGGTGAAGTGGCTGTCCCACAACCACCAGGGTGTGATCGGCTGGCTCATCTCCGATGACCGCACGCTGGTCAAGCGCTACGGGGCCGAGGGCTCCGACTTCGAGGGTCAGTGGTTTGTCACGGACTACTCCACCAAGAGGCTCCTGATCGCTGGCAGCCAAGAGCTGCTGGACGAGACCCCCAAGGGCGAGATAACCAGGAAGGTGAAGCTCCTGGAATCCCTGCTCGATGAGACCTACACCGGGCGCGTCAAGTTGGTGGACAACCCCTACACCAGCTAGGCTCGCCGGAAGCCCCGCATCCTCAACCCCCAGAAGGATGCGGGGCTTCCCTTTGCCCACAGGTCTGTAGGCCTGTTGAGAAGTCTGTGGAAATAAAGTCTTGCACACCCTCGAATACGGGTGTACTGTCTGGAGTAAGGCAAGACACCAACCACACAAGGAGCAGAGCATGAACAAGCAGGAGCTATTGACAGAGGCCAACGCAGCCGTGGACAGCGAGGCGGCAAACGCCGTCGAGGCTCACCACAAGGAAGTCATCAAGGGACTCCTCGCCCTCATCCCCAAGGCGCCCGAGGTCGAGCAGGAGGAGATGACCGTCTACGGCTACACCTTGGTGGGGCAGGACGGCAGGCTCACCCAGACCAACTTCGCCACTCAGCAGGAAGCCATCGAGGACGCTGAGAAGTGGAACAAGGACTGCCAGGAGGCTGGCATCGACTGGGACTACCGCATTGCCGCCATCGTGGACCAGGGAGGGCTGTAGGCATGGCGAAGGTCAGGGTCACCATCGCTGTCACCCTCGAAGTGGACAAAGAGGGCTGGCTGAGGGACTACGGCGTATCCGAAGGGCTGCGTGAGGACGTGAAGGCGTTCGCGCACAGCCTCGTGAGCGAAGGCAACGAGAACTGGAAAGTGGTGAGCTTCAAATGAGCAAGCACTACGAGGACTGGGCAGACTGGGCCGGGGATCACCCCGAGCAGGCCGAGGCCGATCTGCGCAAGGAAGCGGAGGCCAGTTTCGCCCGCGTAGTTCGGGCAGGCTTGTTGGAGCCCTCGTATGTTGCGCCCATCGAGGACGCCACCTGCGAGCACGCCGAGGCGGACACCCAGGGTGTCTGCGAGGACTGCGGCAGCGAGGTGGAGGGCTGGGAGCCCGACGATGCCCAGCTGCTCACCCAGACCGGGACCAAGGAGCCGACCCCGATCATGCTGGGCGTGACCTCGGTTGAGACGCTGCCCACCAGGCATCTACGCCGCCATCAACGTCCGTGAGGACGTGGCCGAGCGCATCCGTGCAATGCACGTCCCGGGCATGAGCATCGAGAATCGGGCCGTCTAGGGCCTAAAGTCCCGACATCAGCGCAGGATTTCCGCATTGCTAGTCACAGATTCATAATTTTTCCCAGAAGTAGACAAAATGACAGAGACAGGACATAGGATGCTTACACAGCAGCTCGGAGAAGCCCTCAAAGCCGAACGGGAGCGCCAGGGTCTCACCCAGAAGTGCATCGCTGAGCGAATGGCCTGCTCGCAGTCCCTCGTGCAAAACATCGAATACCACAACCGAGACTTCCGCCTCTCGACCATCGAACGCTATGCAGTAGCTCTCGGTGTCAGCCTGAAGGTGCTGGTCTCCCGCAAGAGATAGCAATGGGGAATCATGGGGCGTTTCACCGCTGGACAGTCTGTTTGGGTGGCTCCGTGTGCCAGTGGCGCATGGGTCAGCGAAGATGAGGGTGTGATCCTCGAAGACCTCGGGGACGGCTACCTCGTTCTTCAGGAATCGGAGAAGGTGGCCTCCTACGGGGCCGGGCATTTCGTCCAGGACATCGAGGTCCAGCGGATCGAGATGTCCGTTGTCTACGGTGTCGCCGGAGGGCAGATGTTGATGGCAGCGTAGTCCCGGCAGGGTGAACAGGGCCGAGTACCGAAAGGTGCTCGGCCCTTTATTTTTGAAAAACCGTTGACTCTCCTACAGGGGTGTGTAGAGTGGTCTTTATCCACACAACCACACACACTTAGGAGCAACCGATGAGTGCAGCAACACTGGCACGGAGGGCAGCCCAGCAGGCGCAGCCCGGCCCGGCAGATGAAGTAATCGGCTCGATGACCAGGGAGCGCGTCGCCCTGCTGGTCCGGGCCACCGGAGACCGCTACCTCGAAGACGGCGGCTCACCGGCCAAGCACTGGCTGGCACACATGCTGGATACCGATGTCCCGTCCGGCGCCTATGACCAGCTGTGCGGGGCCTACGCCCAAGCGGCCCGGGTCGATGAAGGTGACCTGGAGTTCTGGTTCGATGTCCCTAACACGGACTCCAACCGCGAGGCCCTGAAGCTGGCCTGCGAGCAGACCATCGACTTCTGCGTTGACCACCTCGCCACCCTGCTCTGCACCCAGCTGGGGGTGACGGCATGAACACCCCGATCTTCGAGGCAGTAGCAGCCGAGCACCCGGGCATCCACCGGACCTCGAACCGCATCCCGTTCCCCAAGCCCGCGCCGGAGCCGTACATCAGCTTCATCAAGGAGCGCGGCGCCTGGTGGAAGATGTTTACCCCTTCCAATGCCAAGGAGCTGTGGCCGTGAGCGCCTGCACCCGGGTTGAGATTACCGGCAACATCATCGTCCACCACCCCATCCCGGAGTCCGTGGGCAGTCCCGGTGTCTGGGTCGAGGGCGTCTATTTCTGCGCCTGTAATGGCTGTGGCTTCTGCAAGGGCCGCGAGGCCAACTGCACCTGCGACGTGGACTGGGAAAAGGTGTATGGCCGGTGAGCGCCATCTTCGAGCGGGCCTCCCAGCAGTGGAAGGACATGCGCTCCGACTTCGAGCGGCACACCGACGCCGCCTACGCCAAGGCTCTCGAAGCCTGCGGCGGGGTGCTCGTCAACGCCGAGGGCAAGGCCCAGCATGTGGACGGCTATGACCTGTTCACCGGCCCCGCCATCAAGGCCTACCGCTTCGCCAGCTGGGAACTGCAGCAGCACTGGGCGGAACACCCGCGCCTCAGCATGGCCGACTTCGAGAGCCAGTGGGTCGAAGGCAACCTGGAGGAAGCAGCATGACACTCAAACCGCCGATGGTCCCGCGCCCCGAGCAGGAGGAGGCCGTCCAGGACGTGCTGCGGGATATGAGCCACGTCTGTCGTGGCGAGACAGGCGGCGGCAAGACCCTTGTGGGCGTCGAGGCCGTGCTCCGCTCCAAGGCGAAGATCACCATTGTGATGTGCCCGCTCACCACCTTCGGTTCCTGGCGCAAGACCTTCGAGCGCCAGTCCAAGGGCAAGGTGAACCCCCGCGTGATCGACGGCAGCAAGGCAGGCAAGCTGGCCTTCGAGTCGCTGGCCGGACGGCAGCCGGGTGTCTACCTCATGACGTGGGAGCGCTTCAGGATGTACGACTGGTCCAACATGCCGCTGGACTTCGTGATCGGGGACGAGGTTCACCGCGCCTGCAACCGCAAGGCCGTCACCGCCATCGCACTCTGGAGCACCCGCCATGCGACCTACAAGCTGGGCCTCTCGGCCACGCCGTGGGGTAACCGGATCGAGGGCGCCTGGTCCGTGCTCGTGTGGCTGTGGTGGGGCCGGGACGAGGTGGTAGGCAAGAATCAGAGCTTCTGGAACTGGGTCACCCGCCACATGACCACCGAGGTGGACAAATACGCAGGCAAGAAGGTTGTTGGGGAGCGCGAACAGGGCACCGTCTGGGACAGTGTCCCCTCCAAGTCCTACTTCCCGAGCCCCTTCCAGAAGGAGCCGATCATCCACGAGGTGGAGGTCGAGTTGATGCCTTTCCAGCGCAAGCTCTACGAGCGCTTCGAGGAGGAGGCCATCGTGTGGCTGGAGGAACACCCTCTCATCGGAGAGGGTGGCGTCCAGCGCGTGCGCCTGCGGGAAATCTGCCTGGCCGTGCCGTCCATTCGTGAGGTCTGGAAGAAGATTCCCGACGACGAGGTGTTCGATGAGAAGTGGGAGAGCTTCGAGGTGGAGGAGCGGGAGAACGGGCTCTACGCGCTGGTCGAGGAGGTCTACTTCAAGGACGATGCCAAGTCCACCAAGGCCGAGGCCATCATCGACAAGCTCGGAGACCTCTACGCTGGCGAGCCCTACCCGGTGCTGATCTTCACACACTCCCGGAAGTTCGCCCTCATGCTCGCGGCCCGGCTGCAGGCCAAGAAGTTCCGCGCCGAGGCCTTCGTCGGCGGGATGCCCACCAAGGAGCGGGACCGGAAGAAGGACGGCTTCGGCAAGGACTTCGACGTGATGGTCTGCACCATCTCCTCCATCGGCACCGGCACCGACGGCCTGCAGGATGTCTGCTGGACCGAGTTCTGGGTCTCGCTGGAGGACAACCGCATCCTCAACGAGCAGAGCCTCGGCAGGCTCTCCCGCGACGGGCAGACCAAGACCGTCCAGCGGTTCCTGTTCATGGCCAAGGACACCGTGGAGGTCGAGCAGCGCGGCAAGCTGGAGGCCGACCAGGCGCAGCTCGACGGCAGCTTCAAGCCCCGGGCCGACATCGCCGCAGCGGCGTGAGCTGGGACTACACCCACAGCCCGAACCGCCTGCCCCGAGGCTGCAACGGCAAGTACGGACAGTCCGGCGCCGTCGCGCACGCCAAGCGTGGCACCCCGGTGTGCCCCCGCTGCAAGTCTTCGAGGGCACACTACCAGCGGGAGCGGCGCCGTGGAGGCATCAAGCCACGGAAGCTGAAGCCCTGCGGGACATGGGCTGCGGCCCAGCGTCACCGCACCAAGGGCGAGCCCCTGGACTTCGCCTGCAAGGTGGCTGAAGCCAACTATCAGGCAGCCCGCAGAAACTCGTAGCGAAAATCTATTGACACCCGTATCCGAGGGTCTATAGATTCATCTTGTAAGCAACACAAAAACATACCAAGCAATCAAGCCCAAGGAGCACACCATGAGCAAGCTGTCCCTCGTTACCGGCCCGACCCTCGGAAGCACCTCGCAGGTGGACGACACCGACACCGAGCTGGAGATGCTGGCCGAGGCCGCACTCGCCGCCCAGAAGCGCGAGAAGGATGCCGCTCTCGAAGCCAAGTCCGCCACCGCTGCCTTCCGGGACGCGCTGGAGGCCGCTGGCAAGCTGAACGCCGACAACAAGGCCGTCGGCATCGTCCGCACCGTCATCTACCCCACCCGCCGCTTCAACGAGACGCTGGCCCGGGGCATCATGACCAAGAAGCTCCAGAAGGAGTGCGAGAAGACGGTCCTGGACACCGCCGCCGTCAAGAAGAACGTCTCGCCCGCCGACTACGAGCGTATGCAGGAGACCACCGGCTTCACCCTGAAGCTCTCCCTCGACGCGGAACAGGAGTAGGGCCGTGACCGCCGCGCAGGACTTGTTCTGGCTGGCCCACTACACCTTCAACACCATCAACCCGCTGGTCGAGGAGGCCAAGGTCTTCGAGCCCACGGTCCAGCTGGGCGTGGATGTAACCTTCGGCCACGAGGCTGCCGTCTACACCAAGACGCACAGCACCAAGGTCGAGGTCCACTGGGACCGGGAGGGCATGTTGGCACAGTCCATGCGGCTGAACACCAAGTCCGACGTGGACAAGTTCGCTGGCATCTTGCGGACCAAGGTGGACAAGCTGAAGGCCGACACCCAGCAGCAGGAAATCCTCACGCTCCTCGAACCCGTCTCGTACTAACCAACCACAACCTTCCCAGGGGGAAACATGAGTCTCGCAAGCATCACCAAAGAATCTGCATGGGCCATCTTCGAGGGCATTGCCCTCGGCCAGCGCGAGAGCGCGAAGGCACTTGCCCGCTTGACCAAGCCCGAGTTCGAGGCCTACGAGTGCTGGAAGGAGGACTTCGAGCTGGCGCTCCAGACCGTGGGCGTCGAGGCGCAGAATGAGGCCGTCCGGGTCTGGAATGACAACCCGGTGCTGAAGGCCAAGATGGAGACCGTTTCCCCGACCCGCTGGATGGCCGAGGACTACATCAACGTGGTCAGCGTCTTCAAGGGCACCAAGTACGAGCAGCTGCATCTCTCGGCCATGTTCCGGTTCGAGAACGCCAAGCTGCTCCTCGAACTGGCGAAGCCGCAGTCATGAAAGAGCCGGGCAAGGCCTTCCTGGAGCTCATCATCACGGACAAGAAGCCCGCCTGCGTGGGGGTCGAGCCCGAGCTGTTCTTCCCCATCGGCCCCGACCGGGAGCTCCACGAGGCCCTGGCCAAGCAGGTGTGTGCCCGGTGCCCCGTCGCCCGTGAGTGCCTGCAGTTCGGGATCGAGACCGGCGACAACTGGGCCATCATGGGCGGCATGACCACCGAGGAGCGGCGGGTCTTCATCAAGCAGATGAACCGCCCGTCCATCGCACCCACCGTTATCCCTCTGGAGGAGGCAGCGTGACCGACACCCTGATCCAGGCACCGCCTCTGGGCGAGGTCAAGCAGATGTGGCTGAAGGGCTTCACCAAGCCGTCCAGCCGCTCCCTGCAGGCCAAGCTCGGCCCCTCGGAAGTGGGCGGCTGCCCCTACTGCGTCGGCTACACGATGGCAGCCAAGATATGCGACATGCCCGACCGCGACCCGGACCCCTTCGGCTACGCAGCACACATCGGGACGATGTGCCACTACTACCTGGAGCACAAGCTCGATCTGGTCTACGGGGCCGGGTACGGCATCGAGACGCACCGCGAGACCAAGCTGGAGAACATCTTCGAGGTCGAGGGCTACGGCAAGGTCAGTGGGAACTGCGACCTCATGGTGCCGGACTGGTGCCGGACCTTCGACTACAAGTTTCCGGGCTCCTGGAGCTACGACAAGGTGCAGATGGCCATTCGGAAGGGCCAGATGGCACTAAAGCGCGGTGAGAAAGTGACCCACGCCCACAAGCCCTCGATGCAGTACCGGGTCCAGCAGCAGATTTACGCGCAGGGCTGGATTCAGAAGGGCTACCAGATTGATTCCTGCGTCATTATTTTTCTCCCAAGGCATACCAATGCAGTAAGCGACGTGATATTTTGGGAGGAACCAGTCAACCCCGAGCTTTACCAGGCGGCTATCGCCAACGTCGGGATCATCTGGGAGTACGTCAAAGACGGGGAGCTCGATCTTCTCGAATCCGACACCGACTGCTTCACCTGCGGGGAGCGCGGCCCAGGCCGTGGCAACCTCACCACCTACCTCCAAGCAACCACCTAACACAAGGAGCACCATGAGCACCACAATTGCCACCGAAGCCTCAGCGGCAGAGGAGCAGGGCATGATGGACGAGCTGGAAGCGGAGGCTGCACTCGAAGCCCTCGCTGCAGCCGCCGAGGCCAAGGAGAAGCCCGCCAAGAAGGCCGCTCCCAAGTCCAAGGCACTCGCCCCCAAGCCCACCCTGTTCGACCTCACCAGCATCCCCGGCATCGTCCTCACCAAGCCGCGCAAGGCCGACACCACGTTCAGCCTCCTGCTGGCCGGACTGCCCAAGTCCGGCAAGACCCTGCTGGCAGGCACGGCCAACGAAGTGGAAGCACTCGGCCCGGTGATCCTCGTGGCGCTCGAAGACGGTTCCAGCGTCCTCGCCCGGGATTACCCGGACATGGCCGTGGTCGAGCCGGAGAACTGGGTGCAGGCGGCAGCTGTTATCGAGGCCCTGGCCGACGGCGAAACCGGCTACGGCACCGCCATCATCGACACCCTCGGGGAGCTCCAGGAGCTCATGAAGGACCACATCACCGAGGGCGGCACCAAGGAGATGCGGATTCAGGACTGGGGGACCATCAAGGACAACACGGTCAACGTGGTCAAGATGCTCCACCGGGCCAAGATCAACGTCATCTTCATCACCCACTCCGAGGAAATCCGCGACGAGAACACCGGAATCTCGCGCATCCAGCCTTACCTGCTGGGCAAGGGCAGCCTCGGGGAAGTCCCCAAAATCGTGGACATCATCGGCTACCTCGCCGTCTCGCAGGACAAGAAGACCAAAGAGACCTTCCGCGTCCTCCAGACCGGCCAGGACGGCAAGATTCTCGCCGGGGACCGCTTCGGCAAGCTCGACTACCAGATCATCGACCCCACGATGGCCGAGCTGTTCGCACAGTTGACCTCGGTGCCGGGCGCCAACGCCGAGGCCGAGGACGCCGAAGAAGGTGAGTGATAAGCTTTTGGCTATCGCTTCCTAGTTTCATCTGTTTTTCAATCAAATAATCAACACACCCACCAAGAAGGATGTAAGCAAAATGGCACGTCTCACTCTCAATGTCGATCAGGCCGACTTCGACTCCGCAGGACGCTCGTTCACCCCGGTCCCGCCCGCTGACTACACGGTCGGCATCTTCAGCATCACCCCCGACGTGGTGAAGACCGGCGACAACGCTGGCAAGCCCCGCCTGAAGTTCCAGTTCCGCATCGCTGACGGCGAGACCTCCCCGGACGGCCAGAATCAGGGCAATCGCCGCCTGTTCGCGGACATCAACGCCTTCGATGGCACCGACAAGAAGACCGGCAAGCCCACCCCGCCGTATGACCTCGTGGCCATCGGCAAGGCGCTCGGGCTCACCCCCGAGGAGCTGAAGGACTGCGACACCGACGACTGGCTGGGCCAGGAGTTGCAGGTCTCGGTGACCTGGAAGCGCAAGCAGCACCAGGTCAACGGCAGCTGGGTGGACATCGAGCCCGCCGAGTACCGCGAGAACGTGCGCGGCTTCCGCTCGCTGGAGTCCGTGGCCGAGTCCGCAGCGGCCACCGCCAAGGTCACCGGCAAGGCTCCCACCGGGGCCAAGGCAGGCGTAGCCCCCAAGGCTGCTGCCGGGGCCGCGAAGAAGCCGCTCATCAAGCTGTAGGCACCACCGCCCGTGCTGCGTCAGCGCACGATCCCATCGAGAAGGATCACGGGCACTTAGAACCACACGGAAACCCAAGCCAAGCAGGGAGCGAGAGTGAGCAATCGTCAAGAGCGCCGGGCGCACCTGTTCTCCTTCATCGGAGGCGAGGTTTGCCGGTGGTGCAGGTCCACCGAGTCGATCCAGTTTGACCACATATACCGCGAATCCAAGTCCTTCGAGATTGGTAGTACGAATTTCGTGGTATCGGCTCGGCTACTTGAAGAACTCCTGAAGTGCCAGCCGCTCTGCAGGAGTTGTCACCAAATCAAATCAGCGCTGGAAATCGCACCAAGGCCCGAGTATCTGCCACGGAGCATCCAGAGGCGCAGGGATTACCGCGAAGCAAACCTGGAGAAGTACCGGGAGGCTGGCCGCAGGTACTACGCAAGGAACAAGCCGCCTCCGAAAAAGCTGGAGCCCTGGAAGCAAAAGGCTCTCGATGAGGTCAAGCAAGGCATGTGGGACGAGTTAGGAATCCGGTACTAGCCGGGTTCATTTTATTTTGAAGGAGCCGGTAGGAATGTGTTTCAAAATGCTGGGGAGCAAAGCATGAGCCAAGGAAAATTTCTCGACTTCCTCTGGGACGGCATCAAAGGCACCGCTGTGGTTGCCACCACGGACGAGCAGGGGAACCCGCGCTACCAGCGGTTCTTCACCTGGCCGGAGCAGCGCGAGCAGCTGCTCGAACACCTCGAACGGCAGGCCGAGCAGGATGTCTACACCTCGGACACCCTGTTCAAGACCACCAACGCCCGCAAGCGCTCGGCCAAGGCCACCCGCTGCGTGCAGGCGGACGCCGACACCTTCAACATCGAAGACGCGCTGCTCCCTCCCTCGGCCATCGTCCACACCTCCGAGGGCCACACGCACCTCCACTGGTACATCGAAGACTGCACGGACCCGGCCCTGATCGAGCCGCTGGCGCACAGCGTCTCGGCCACCCACACCAAGAAGGACACCGGCTTGGACGACGGCTGGGCCATCAACAAGCTGGTCCGTGTGCCCGGCACCACCAACACCGGCTACTCCACCCCGGGCCACAAGAAGTACGTCCCGGGCGCCGAGCCCTTCAAGGTCACCTACGAGCTGACCGGCGAGACCTACACCTACGCCGAGTTCGCTGAGGCCTACCCGCCCGTGGAGGTGGCTGTGGACGAGTTCAAGGAGATGGGCACACTGCCCTCGATGGGCGAGGCCCTGAAGTCCCTGAAGGCCTCCCCTTCCCTCATGCAGATGCTCGCCAAGACCAGCGTGGGCAATGTGGACCGCTCGGACGCACTGTTCCTGCTGGAGAACGAGCTGTTCCGCGCAGGCGCCAAGGACGAGGCCGCGTATGTGATCTGCGCGTCCCACCCCTTCAACAAGTTCGCCGCAGACGGCAAGAACAACCACGAGGAACTGCTCTGGGCCGACATCCTCCGGGCGCGGGCCAAGTCCGAGATGGGCGAGGTCGAGGAGACCGAGGACTACGAGGTGGTGGCCACCATCGAGCCGAGCGTCAAGGACAAGTCCGTGGACTTCCTGACCGCCGCCGAGAAGGCCGACATGCCCTCCACCTTCATCAGCGACTACGTTGCCTGGGCCTCCTCCAAGACCGACGCCGCTGCCGAGTACCACGTCGCCAGCGCCTTCATGATCCTCTCGACCGTGTTCTCCGACTTCGGCCACGCGGTCCCCAAGTTCGGCAAACTGCCCCTGAATTTGTGGTTCATGGTGCTGGGCGAGACCACCCGCTCGCGCAAGTCCACCACCCGGGCGCTGGGCATGTCCTTCATCAAGGCCCTCGCCGTCGTGCCGGATCAGGACGACGAGGACAGCATCGAGTACAACTACGATCTGGGCTCCGACTTCACCCCGGAAGCGCTCGACAACGAGCTGCTGAAGCGGCCCAACCGCTCCGCGCTGCTGCACCGTGATGAAGCGCAAGGCTGGATTCAGGAGATGGACAAGAAGGCCTACATGGCTGGCGCCAAGGGCAAGATGACCGAGCTCTACGACGGCCATGTCTCCGGCAAGCTCCGCGCCACGGGCGACAACAACAGGCGCGGCTCCGTGGACGTGGCACTGACCCTGTTTGTCATGGGCATCCGGTCCCAGGTCTGCGAGTACCTGACCCAGGACGACTTCCGCTCCGGCTTCCTGACCCGCTTCATCTACATCGAGGCTGCGGCCCCGCCGCGCACACCCGAGTCCGACTGGCTGGAGCAGGCCGACATCCGGGAGGTCAAGGACGGCGATGCGGTGTTCACCGCGCTGGTCAACCAGATCGAGCGGGCGCGGACCCACTGGGAAGATTTCGTCCCCTCGCCGTCGGCCCCCACGATCCCCGTACCCTGTGTGCCCGAGGCCTGGATGCGGCTGAACAAGTTCATCGTGGACGTGCTCGACGCCGCCGAGGGCCACCAGCGCCACCAGATCATCGAGGCCGCATCCGACCGCCTCACCAAGTCGATCCTGAAGGCAGCCACCCTGCTGGCCATGCTCGACTGCTGCGACGAGGTGCAGGTGCCCCACATGCTCGCGGCCATCAACTTCGCCTCCTCGTGGTTCGGCCACATGGTCAACATGGCCAACGGCATTTCCGAGTCCAGCTGGGCGCGGAGCCAGAAGAAGGTCGAGGAGTTCATTCTCATGAAGGGCGGCACCGTCAAGTGGGAGATGGTCTACCGCCAGTTCCGCACCGACATGCGGGCCGATGAGTTCCTGAAGATCATCCAGGCCTTGCAGGATGCCGGAATCATCGACGTGTACCCCGATGACAAGAAGGTCCGCTGGATTCAGCTGCTCGACGTGGAACAGGAGATGGCAGCATGAGCGCCCAGCTTGCCGAGGTCGATGACATCTTCACCGCCGACCTCACAGACATCCGGGACTCCAAGCTCCTCGGCCTGAAGAAGGCGCAGGAGGCGTGGCGCCTCTCGGCCCTGGCCGACCGCAAGGAGCGGCTGCGCCTGGCACACGAGCTCCATAACCACGCGATGTTCAGCCTCAACCAGCTGGCCAAAATCTGCCGCCTGCCGGTGCCGACCGTGGCCCGCCACATGCGGAAGAACGCCGAGGGCGGAAAATTCGAGCCGGAGGTATTGACCTCTCTTGTGTACCTTCGTAAGCTCGTCATCATAAACACACACATACCACGGTCCCTGATTCAGCAGGCTGCAGCGACCGGCACGAGCATCAGCGCCATTGCCCGGCTCACCGGGGCATCACAAACCACCTTGTATCTCAAAGCAGCAAACACCAACCACTAGGAGCACAGCATGAGCGCAGCACTGGTAATTCATGACGAATTGCACGGCTTCACCCCCGGCAACGAGGGGAGTGCCGTTGTTCTTTACGAGAGCCCCGGCGAAGCAGTCACCATCACCACCAAGTACGCGGTGGACTTCGAGGACGACGCTGACGGCTGGGACTGGGGCCTTGGAGGCACCCGCCTGAACGTCCTCGACATCACCAACCTCCGCGATTACCTCAACGGCGTTCTCGCCAAGATCGGAGCATAACCATGCAGGTCATCGGACTCACCGGCTTCGCCGGATCAGGCAAGAGCACCGTCGCGGAATACCTCGTGAAGGAGCACGGCTTCACCCGCCTGTCCTTCGCGGCCCCGCTGAAGAAGATGCTGCGGACGCTCAACCCCATCATGCCGGACAGCCGCCCCGGCCACGACATCCACCTCGATCAGGTCATTGCCCTGTTCGACGGAGACGAGACCAAGATCAAGGAGTCCTACTACGGCAAGGAGTATCGCCGCCTCCTCCAGGTGCTCGGGACCGACTGCATCCGGGCCGTGGACCCTGATTTCTGGGTCAAGGCAGCCATCATGCAGATGGTTGGACAGGACGGCAAGTACGTCTTCGATGACTGCCGCTTCCCCAACGAGGCCGCTGTCATCTCGGGCTACAACCCGGCAGGCGTCTGGAACATCGAGCGCCCCGGCATCCACGCGGTCAACGGCCACGCCTCTGAGCAGTGGGCGGGCAAGATGAACGAGCGCATCTGGCTGTTCAACGGCTCCGACATCGAGGGCCTGCATGACCAGATCGACGCCGCGCTCGACCTCGCGTTCGGGGCTGCGCTGTGAAAGAGAAGTGGAAGTTCGAGGGCCGGAGGCGGTCGAGGGCAACAGGCGGCGATGTCTATATCTGGACGTGCGAGGAGCGCCGCCGGAATAAGGACGAGTGGGTCTGGGCCATCCCAGTCTCCAGCCTGCGGGCTAAGCCATGAGGGTCTACCTCGCCAGCGCGGACGTGGTGACGCCCTCCTGCCTGGAAATCATGTCCAGCGTCAAGGAGCGGGCCATCCCGGACGTTGACCTGGAGTTCGCGCAGATCACGTCCGGGATCGACCTGCCGCCCAACGCGACTGTCTTTGCGATGGGCGCCTACACCCGCGTCGGCAACGAGCGCGTGGTCCCGGCCCCGTCCGTCGCCCAGACCATGACCAAGCCGGACATCCTCACCCGGATGGCCACCGCCTTCCGCCTGCTGGTCGATCCGCCCGAGCTCCCCGAGTTCGAGTACACGGTGATCGAGGACTTGGAAGGTGCCGTCGAGTTCCTGACCACCACGGTGGACCTGCCCAAGGTTGTCGTGGACATCGAGACCTCGGGGGACATCTCCGTGGACGCGCCGGACCCCAAGCGCATCATCTCCATCGCCATCACTGCCGGTGGCATGTGCTACGTCTTCACCGAGGAACTGTGCGGGGATCAGGCCTGCTACGAAGCGTTCTGCGCCTTCATGGAAGCCAACGGTATGCTCGCCGTCAACGGCAAGTTCGACCTGAAGTATTTCCCCGGCACCAAGGTTCGCTTCATCCGAGACACCCAGCTGGCCCACTATGCGCTGTTCCCGGCAGCCGGGCAGCATGACCTGAAGAACACCGCCAAGAAATACTTCGGCTTCGAGGACTGGGACGCCCCGGCCAAGAAGTACACCGGCAAGGCCACCTACGACACCTACGAGAAGTTCGAGGACGGCAGCTGGCACGATGCCCGCTCCTACTCGGCAGGCTCCGGCTACGAGCGCATCCCGCGTGACCAGCTCTACCGCTACAACGCCTTCGATGTCTACGCCACCTGGCACTGGGACACCCTCATGGAGGAGTACCTGGCCGACGATGAGGACTCGCGCAGGGTGCTCGAACTGCTCATGAAACTCTCGGACATGTTCATGGGCGTCGAACTCCGGGGCATCCGGCTGGACATCCCCTACCTAGAGGAGCTGTCCGGCATCCTCACCGCCGAGAAGATCGAGGCCGAGGCCAAGCTCAACGAGATTGCCGGGCAGACGGTCAACCCCCGCTCACCGAAGCAGGTGGCCGAGTGGCTGCAGGCACACGGGGTCCACCTGAAGGGAACTGCCGAGCAGGTGCTCGTGGACTTTATGGAGGCCGAGGAGACCGAATCGCAGGAGACGGACTTCGCCAAGCAAGTCCTCGTGTGCCGGGACTACGCCAAGCAGCTCGGCACCTACGTTGACGGCTACCGGCTGCAGGCCGACGCTGATGGCATCGTGCGCCCCGGCTACAAGCTCACGGCGTCCACCACAGGCCGTCTGGGCGGACAGGGCGCCTCGATGCTCACCCTGCCCCGCAACAAGCGGCTGAAGAAGATGGTGCTGGCCTACCAGGACAACCACCGCGTCGTCGGCGCCGACCTCTCACAGGCCGAGCTCCGCGTCCTCGCGTGCGAGTCGATGGACGAGTGGTTGATCGCGGCCTTCCAGCCGGGGGCTCCCGACTTCTTCGACCTGCTGCTGACCGAGGCCTACCCCAAACGGGACTGGTTCGAGCTCCACCACAGGGTGGATGTCACCCACACGGCGTCCGAGTTCGAGGCCAACCTCTACAACAACGCCCGTGCCAACATGAAGGGCGTGGTGTACGGGGTGTCTTTCAACCGAGGTGTCCCGGCCATCGCCAAGGCACTGAAGGTGCCGATCTACGAGTCCCAGAACCTCGTCAACGCCTTCGTCCGGCCCGGCTCGGCCTTCGCCCTGTGGCGCGAGGAAATCATCGAGCGGGCTGTCAACGGCGAGTCCATCGTCACCCGGTTCGGGCGCCACTTCCAGTCCGAGCTCATCACCCGCAAGAACAAGCACCTCGTCATCAACTCGGCGCTGGCGTTCACCTCGCAGTCCACGGCCAACGACATCTGCTTGACTGCGGCCCTGGCAGTGGACGCCCAGCTCCCGGCCTACGGGGCACACCTCATGGGGACCATCCACGACGCCATCTACACGAGCACCCCGCACGAGGAGGTCGATCTGGTGGGCGAGCTGCTGGTGCGCGAGCTGGCCAACGCAGGTCGGGCCGTCTACGGAGACCTCGTGCCGTTCGCCGCCTCGTGGGGCAGCGGAAAGAATCTGGCCGAAGTCTAGGAAATCCCTTGACACCCGTATTCAGGGGTCTGTAGATTCATTCGTAACGGCCACACAACACAGGAGCAAAGCATGAGCAAGGATTTGGAGCCCGTACACATCGAGGTCGATCAGACCGATCAGGGCATCAGGAGCGTCACCTACGGGAACGGAGGGGACGACAGCGAAGACCGCACGCTGGTGGGCTTCAACGAGGATTCCGTTGACATCGCAGGATGGTGGGATGGCAACGATGGCGAGTGGACCGGCGAATGGCTCGGCGCCAACTTCGACCGTGCCGCCGTCGAGCACCTTCACGGCCTGCTTGGCGCGTGGCTGGAGGCAACCAAGTGAAAAGCGATACAGCAATCCGGGGACTGATCCGGCACCGGGCCAAGAAGATGCTGCTCGAAGGCAAGTCAGACATGGTGCGCTTCGTGTACGACGGCAACCGGGTGCTGGCCATCTTCGAGCACGACGGCCAGCAGGCTGTCTACGAGGCCCATCTCGAACTCCAAAGCGCTCCGACTGCGGAGCTGGCCGCGCTGGGGCTGATCGAGCCGTGAGCGAGCCTATCGAGGGCCGGGTTGTCTACATCGGAGGGCGAGGCTACGGCAAGACCCAGAGGATGCGGGAGATGGCGGCGCAGGCCCACCTGTACCTGAGCAACCCCGATTTCATTGTCAAGTCTGAGGGCTGGGAGAAGGCCAAGGGCCTGACAGTTCAGGAGCCCAGCATCGACAAGGGGAGCGACTGGGATACCCCCGCCCACACCGGCACCAACTACTCGGCCCAGATGAGCTTCACCCGGGAAGCCTCGGGCGACGGACCTCTGGGCAGCTGGGAGGCGTGGATCAACGAGGCGCTGGACATGAAGCTCGCACCTTGGCAGAGCCGAGTCCTCGGCCAGTTCGTGGAGACTCCCCGCGAGGAGCTGCTGCGCCGCCTCAATTGCTGGGCACGGGGAATCTACCCCGGGCTCCCGAACAACTGGAAAGGCCTGTCATGAGAGTCCTGGCGATTGACCCCGGAGCCAAGACAGGCGTGTGCCTGTTCAACGCACGCAGCCAAGAAGTAGACATCTTCCGCATCATTCCGAATGGGCTGGAAGGCTTCAAAGAGTGGTGGTTCAACATGGGCGACAGCCTCCACTACCACAGGGCCGACGTGCTGGTGGTCGAGTCCTTCGAGCAGGAGGAAGGCACCCACGGACTGGACCTCACCCCGGTCGAGATTATCGGCTACCTAAAAGGCCTCGGCATCCCCATCCAGTGGCAGCGCCGCAACCAGCGGGGCAAGGCCAAGCTCATCAGTGTGCCGGTCCTGAAGCGGGCTGGCCTCTACCCCAAGAGGGGCGAGCTGAAGGAGGGCCACCAGGTCGCAGCCCTGCAGCACGCGCTGGCCTACCTCATCAAAATCCGCCACCGTCCCACCATCGAACTACTGCACCCGAAGGAGGAGTCGTGACCACCATCCACAAGCTCCAGAAGTTCGGCGCCATCCACATCATCTCCGACGAGCAGCTGTTCACCCTCATGGAGATGACGGACAAGCGCTACGAGCGCAAGGCCACCCGGCACGAGTCCGAGCCCACCTCGGAGGACTGGGGCCTCTACCACCAGGCAGTGCGAGGCAAGCTGGCGATGGAGGCATACGAGGGAACCGAGTGGGGTGGGCCGGACACAGGCACCGAGGTCCACAAGCCAAAGCCCAGAGTCACCTACGAATACCTGGAAACGCACGACGAGTGGCTGGCACGCTGCCGAGCCCTGAGAGAGGAATCGAAATGATCGCCCTGCTCCGCAAGCTGTTCGCCCGCAGGCCCCAGCGGCACGTCCCCCATCAGTGGGACGGCACCCACGCCACCTGCTCCTGCGGCCACAACAGCGTTTGGGACTATGACCTCCGCAAGCACTTCGCAGACATGGAAAGGATCGGCTCATGAAGCTCTACCTCGCAGGCCCCATGACGGGCATCGAGCACTTCAACTTCCCGGCCTTCGACGCCGCAGCCAAGCACCTGCGGGACGCAGGGCACACCGTCTTCAACCCGGCTGACAATGACCGGGAGAACGGCTTCGACGGCAAGAGCGCTGCAGGTGATCCTGTGGAGGCTGCAGCCAAGGGCTTCGATCTGCGGACGGCCCTGAAGCAGGACTTGTCCTGGATTTGTGACCACGCCGAGGGGATCGCGCTGCTGCCCGGCTGGGAGGAGTCCCGGGGCGCACGCGCCGAGGTGGCGCTGGGCCGGGCGCTGGGCATCGAAGCGAAGCTGCACTGGGTCTTCTGGCACCCCGTGGCCACCCAGTTTGTCGCGGCCAAGGTGCCTGTTGAGACCGTCAGCTTCAAGCTGGGGCAGGGCATCGTCATCGAGCCGGTGCTGTCGTGAACGCCGAGGAGGTCTCAGAGGAGCGTAACCTCTCCACCCCCTGCCACCACTGCGGCGGCGGGATCGGGGAGTTCAAGGCCTCGGCCTGGCGAAAGGATACTGGCAAGCGATTCTTCTGCCACAATTCCACCCGGTCCTGTTACAACGAGTGTCGTGGCGGCTACTTCGACTAAGCCGTGGTACGCTCATCCAGCACCCTAAGTAGGGCGTATCTGGGAAAGGGAGCCTCCCCTGCAGAGGCTCCCTTTTTCTATGCCCTCGCTAAGGGCTTCGCGCAGCCGGGGCACAAATCCCGGGCGAACACTTCGGTGCCCTGCCAATTCACGGCCCGAACATGAATCCACTTCACCGGCAGAGTGGTCTTCCGCCTTTTATCCGGGCGCTGCGTTTCGCTTTCGCCGCACTCATCGCACTCGGTTTCAATTACTTCTTGGACTGACATACTGTGCTCCCCTGAAATTGATGGTCAGTGGCGAGCCTAGCAGAGGAATTGTTTATCCCTGGAGATTCTTCACGTCAATCAGCACGCCGTCTTCGACTGTGAATACCAGCAGGCCGGGCTTGGACCAGATGCCGGAGAGGTTTGTGAACCAGTCCGAGCCATTGTCCGCCGAGGGGCACTGCAGCCATTCCTGGCTGGCGAGAATGGTCTGCCTGCGGAAGCTGTGGAAGTGGCCGGAGACAAAGAGCTCGGCCTGCGAGAGCGCCTGCTTCCCGGCCACCTGGCCTGCGATGAACTTGGGGATCGCGTCGGGGCTGCCGGACTGGTGGCCGTGGAAGAAGCCGGTGTTGAGCCCGGCGATGTTGAGCACCAGGGACTCGCGGTGGCGCTCCGGGTAGGCGAACTGGACGTGGCCGTAGGCGTCCTGGTTGAGCCCGAAGGCGTCCTGTACGCTGGCCACGATGTCGAGGCCGAAGTCCGCGCTGGCGTTGCCCTGCGCCTTGCCGTTCTCGCGCCACTGCATGTGATTGGAGGGGACACCGAAGACGGTCAGATCATTGGCGTCCTTGGCGAACATGTCGGCGCCGTACATGAACAGGCGGCGGGCCACCCTGATCTGCTCCGGGAAGGAGAGGTCATTGGTATGCTTCTGGGCCGCGCTGTTCTGGGTGTTCTCGCAGGCGTCCCCTAGATCACCGAAAAAGACCGACTTGGCCTTTTGCAGGCGCACATAGTCTTGGGCCTGGTGGAAAAGATCAGCCACACGATGTTCAGTGTCAGTCGTCCCGCCGCCTGTGTGCTGCGCCTTGCCAACCTGCGGATCAGCGTAGGCGATGGCGACGGCCCGGTTGGTCCCTGCAGGAGCCGGGGCCTTGGGCTTGCGTTTGAGTGCAGCTGCATAGTCCCGGAACTCCTTGATCTGGTAGGTGAACGCGGTGCGGACCACCTTGAAGCGGTAGCGCCAGTTGGGCCGGGTGACAGCGAGTTCCTGGTCCACCGAGTCACGGGTCCAGGCGTTCATGTTCTTCGACGCCTCGACCAGCTGGAGCTCATACCCTTCGGGGATCGGCACACCGAGGTCGGCCACGATGGCGCTGAACTCCTCGGGGGTCTTGGCCTCCGGGGCCGAAGGGATGGTGATGAACTCGGGGAGGTTGTCACGGTAGGTGACCGTGGGCTGTTCCTTGGCTGCCAGCGGAGTTGTCACGCTGGTAATGGTGTCTGCGAGGCTCACTTAGAGGCCGTTGATTTCACGCTGGGCATTTCGGCGCCAGTCACCTACCGAGTCATCCTTCACGGTGTCGTGGCCGTACTCCTTGCGGATCGCCTTGGTGATGACGTGGTGCGCGAGGTTCTTGTCGCGGAGCGCAAACGTAAGCGTCCGGTGATCTTCTGGGGCGGTGCTCTGCAATTGATCGAGGAGAATGTCAACCCGATTCCTGGTGGCCGGGGCCTTGTCCGCAAGCTCTGAAAGTGTGTCGCTGAGTGCCATGAGAATTGCTCCTAAATGGAATGAGACCAGCAACCCTGTAGGTTACTGGTCTCATTCTACCAAACTAGTAAATTACGAGCCCGGACACTTAGCGCAGGGCACGAAACGCATGATCGACTGGAATTCAATCTCCGGCAGTTCCTCCACTGCGGCAACTGCGGTCAAGAGGTCTGCCGGGATGCTAGGCGGCGGGGACGGAGGCTTCTGGCTGGGCATTCTTGGGGGTCACCTTCAGCCGGAGCAGGTACGAGCCGAGCGCCGTCATGAAGGACTTGGCCACCAAAATCCCGAACGTGATCCAGAAGGCCTCGGTGGTGACTTCCTTCTCCAGCACCAGGCTGCCGATGCCCCCACCGATGAGTACGAGCGCATCGAGGATGAAGCCGGTGTAGAGGGTGCGCCAGGCGCGGACCAGCGCGTCGAAGTATTTGGGGGTCTGGGTTGCGGTGTGATCTGCCATTGGTTTAGCCCTTCTTGATAATCAGTTGATTGCCGATGAAGATGGTGGAGTCCGGCCCGGGGAGGCCATTGAGCCGTGCGAGGTAGCCTGCGTCCAGCCCGTAGTAGTTGGCCACGGAGCGGAGGGTGTCGGGGGCCTCGATGTTCCAGACCAGAGGGCCGGGAATCCAGATGCGCTGTCCCGGGGTGATCCGGTTGGCGTCGATGTTGTTGTAGGCCGCAATCCGCGCCACGCTCGGGCCGTTGTAGTAGGCCTGAATCTTGCCGAGGGTGTCTCCCTTGGTGACGATCCAGTGGATGTCCGTCAGCGGGTACGTCTTCGGCTTCTTGGCCGGAGCCGGGGCGGGCTTCTTCGGCGGGGTGGAGGACTCGGGGTTGACCGGCGCAGGCGTGGGCTTGGTGCCCTTCTTCTCGGCTACGATCTGCTTGGCGCGGGCCGTGATTGCCGGGATGTACTGCTCCCAGACACCGGGGCAGGCGGTGGCGGTGAACTTCTTGTGCGGGTACAGGACAATCGGGATGCCGTTGAGGATGTTCTGGTCCGCGATGAGCTCGGCCAGTGTCTCGCGGTCCTCAGCCGAGCAGCGAGGGTTGTTCTCGACGGACACCAGGTTCAGGTTTCCCCAGCCGGTCCCGCCGTCGCCCTGCGCCCAGGCAACCGTGAAGGGCGAGATGAGGCAGGCGACGAGCCCTCCTTCACACACGAAGTTCACCGAGGCGGACTGCGCGTGTGCCCGGTTGATGAGCAGCTTGACGATGTTCCAGAACGTGGGCTTGAACGCGGGATCGCCCCACCAGTGGATGGCCCAGCCCAGCGGCTTCATGGGGCCACCGTCAAAGTCGGTGATCGAGAATTCTTCGTGCAGTGCGTATGCCATGCTGTTCTCCTAGCTTCCTGTGCCGGGCTGTTGCGGCGGCGCGGTCACGGTGATGTTGGTGGTGGATTGCGCGGGGATCGGGGCCAGCGCCACACAGGCTGCGATGTGCTCGGTCAAATTGCGCTCGGTGCGGTTCACTGCGTCGGCCATCGAGGAGCCGGAGTTGGGGTGCATCTCGTGGTCCATGCGGTCGATCATGGGGCCGTACTTGGCCGTCCATTCTTCGAGGTTCTGGAAGCGGACCATCACACCGGGCCTGCCTGGCACACCGGGGCGGTCAGCGTCACCGTTCCAGTCTTCGAGGAAGTGGTTGAGTCCCTTTGTCGGGGGCCGCAGGTACTTCCATCCCACGGCCCCGAGGAACACTGCGAGGACGATGGCGCCGAGCCAGGGGGCCACAGAGATAATGTCGCTGATCCACTGAGGCATTAGATGACCCCCCTTGCCAAGGCACCGTTCTGCAGTGAGTTTTTCAGGGGGGTCATTGTAGTCTCCTTGGTAGAAAAGCGTATCTACCAACCAATTCTACAGGGCGGTCTAAGTGGCGTAGAGCATGGTGATAGTGAGCAGCGCATCCTGGACGTGGAAACTGCCGACGTGGTTGGTTCCGATGCCGCAGCGCAGGCTGATCTGATCCCCTGCCACGAGGAACTGGGTGTCCCCGACAAAGCCTCCGACGAAGGAGCTGGTGCTGGTTTCGCCGTAGGCAGGGAGGCCGAAGACGGAGTTGTTGACGACGCCCTTGAAGTCGAAGCTGTGAGGGGCGAACGTGCCTGACTTCGTGGTCAGCGTGATCTGGCCGGTGATCGCGTAGAGGCCCGGGGTCACAATGGTGGCGATGTTGCCTTCGAGGGTGATGCCGTCAACGTGGTTGCCCGCAGCGAACTCCGGCTCGGGAGCGCGGCTGCCCGTCGGCCCGTTGGCGTTCAGCGGGATTCGGATGTACGCATCGTCGGGGCCGGTGCCGGTCACGTCGAACGGCTCCGGCGTAGTGGCGCGGAGACTGACCCTGGCTTCCTGCTTCTCCAGGCGCTTCCCGATGCCGTCCTCGATGGACTGCGCCATTGTCGCGGACCACACCTCGGGGTCGAGGTTGTCATTTTCATCGGGGGTCCAGATCGCGGAGCCGCCAGTGGTGATGTTTCCCATTGTTCTGCCTTCCTAGACGATGTTTCCGAGGGCGTCGGTCCATGCGGAACCGTCCCACCAAATTGGCTTTTTGAGCACCATGTCGTACACATGCGCCCCGGCTTCAGCTGTGTAGCCGACAGCTACGGGGCGTGTGGGGCGCGGGTACTGGTAGGGGTAGGAGCCCGCCATGCCCTCCACCTGGGGAACATAGAACCAGTTGGTTTTGAAGCTGATCCTGCCGTCGCGGGCTTCAGTGCCGTCATCCGTGAGCCCGCCCATCGGCGTAGAGAAGCCCATACGGTCGCGGTCAAGGCTGATTTCGCACCACTGTTCCCAGTTGCCGGTTTCCTCGTTGATCCAGACGTTGCCCATCTTGCAGTAGTAGGGCTCAGCCGCAACGTAACCGTGGGCTCGCGTGGGGCCTCCCCCGGATCGCTGCGCAGCGTGGAGGAAGGCCGATGAGGTG
Organism: Arthrobacter sp. 10T419; assembly: GCF_056394105.1. NCBI lineage: Bacteria > Bacillati > Actinomycetota > Actinomycetes > Micrococcales > Micrococcaceae > Arthrobacter > Arthrobacter sp. 10T419. The sequence continues at coordinate 467,440 of NZ_JBFTHF010000003.1, forward strand.
CTGGTCCCCACCAGCCCGTAGCCGTCGCCTGTTCCACCTGTGGTGTAGTCCGTTCCCGGGGGGTAGGGGTCTCTCAGCCCAATGACCTGCGTGGAGTAGTAGTCCGAGTCGTTATCGAGGTCGCCGTAGAGGTGTTCTTCTTCGGTGGCGAGTTCCCAGTTGATGCCGCCGGACACCATCGTGACGGGCAGCCACTTCTGGCCCTTCTGGTCCCACGAGAGCACCTGCTTGTCGGCCACGTTGTAGGTGGACACGTCCGCGAGCGAGGAGAGCTTCTGCCCCACCGGGCTCTTGACGCTGGGCGCGGCGTCGGTGCTGATCCCGCGCTTGGGGTTGGCCATGTCGATGCCAGCGTTCTCAGTGAGGCGCCGCACCACCTCGGTGAGTACAGCGATTTGCTTCATGGCAGCGTCGAGCTCGTTGGCCCACTGCTGGGAGCCCGGAGGCAAGTCCTTGTGCTTGTTCATGCGTCCCCCTTCAGGGGCTTGATGTTGAACTTTCGGATGGTCCGGCCAGCGTGGCGGGCCTTCTCGTCCCGGAGCGTGGCGCCTGCCGGGTAGCTGGCGACGTAGGCCCCGATGGTGGTGTAGGCCACCGCATTGCCGGAGACCTTCGAGTGCGTCTGCGAGGCGTCCTGGATGCGGTAGTTCCGCAGGTTGTCTGTGACCAGAACACCTGCAGGAAACTGGCCGAGCCCGGTGGGCGTCTCGAAGCTGTTGGGCAGCTCGTACTGCACCTCGGCCACGGACGCGCTGTACTGGTGTGCCATCGCAGCTGCGGTGTCGTAGGTCTCCCGGACCCCGGCGATGAACGGGGACTCGAACACGTTGTCGAAGCCCTCGCGGGCGTTCTTGGCGCCCGTGGAGACGTGGACCTCCGTGGGGTCGTTCAGGATGCCGGAGCCGCTGACGTACAGCGCGGGCCGGTCGGCCTCACCCTCGGAGATGCGGTACGGCGCCCTCACGGTCTCCAGTGCCGGGGCCGTGATCTTGATGGCGATTTCGCCCTCCACCCCGGTCAGCGAGACCTCGACCTTGCCGCCGTTGTCGTTCCACCATGCCGGAGCGATGATGTAGCCGTCCGCGCCGGTCACAACGTACTGTCCCGCGCCCTTCTTGTAGGGGAAGGGAGTGATGCCGCTGACGGCCACCGGGTTGACCACGTTGAGGATCGAGTGGCCTGTCTGCACTGTGGTCTCGAAGACCTCGCGGGCAGCCACCTGGTACACCGAGTCCGCACGCCAGAGCACGGCGTCGTCGGTGGTGACAGCCTTGGACTGCTTGTTGACCACGGCCACCTGCTTGTACTTCTCGCGCCGCTGCCGGTCCACGTCGAACAGCGCCCACGAGGTGCCGGGGGTGACGATGGCGTTGCTGCGAGGCTCGACGTGCAGGGCGCCGTCGATGAAGCGCACCTCCAGGCGTGCGATGGAGCAGAACTCGTTGAGCAGGTTCCAGACGTTGCCGGTGAAGCCGGAGACAAACTCGAAGGGCTTCTTCGACTGGCCCAGCACCTTCTGGATGGCCGGAACCTCCATCGGGTGGAGGTCGGCCACGGTGAGGTAGGTGCCCCAGCGGGTCATCTCCGTCCCGGCCCCGCCAGCGGAGCTGTGCGTGATCGAGGTCAGCCGGAGGATGCTGGAGAGCTCCATGTCGATGACCGTGGCGCTGCTGGCGTAGACCAGATCGCCGGAGCCTGCCAGGTCATCCGTGTGGATCGTCAGCTTGCCGACGAGCGCCGTGGTGGACACCCGTTCCAGGGAGAACGCCAGCCGGTAGCTGCCTCCTGCGGGCACACTGGCTGCGAGGGCGGTGGCTCCGTCGATGGAGGCCGAGACCCCTCCGTCTGAGGTTCCCGTCAGCGTGACCGTGCGGCGGACATCCTTGGGGTCGAGGAAGCTCCACTCCACAGTGCCCATGCGGCCTGAGCCGGACAGGCCGAGCCCGGCGCTGAAGACCAGCTTCCGGTTCTTCGGCAGGGTGACCTGCACGGTCTCGTCCTTGGCCTCGTGGAACTTGGTGGTGCCGGTGACAGCGGCGCCCAGGGTCCGCACCGAGCGTCCGTTCACCACGCGGGTGGTTGTGGTTCCGCCCGTCAGCCGCTCGTAGAACCGGGCCGTGGTGCCCGCGCCGAAGGCATCGACGTGGCCGAACCCGGAGACGTAGGCCACGCACTGGCCGGGCACCTTCTCGTAGAACAGGCCGCACTGCTGGGTCCAGTAGTCGATGGCTCGGGCAGCGGTCCCAAGTCCGGGCACACCGTCGATGAAGGGGAACAGGTGGAGCTCCACGTTCAGCGGGGTGAGCGCGGTGTTCATCGAGATGGAGGCCCGCCCGCTGCTCTGCGAAGTGCCGACCTTGACGACTTCGCCCTCGTAGGTGCCGATGGCGCCGTTCTTCAGCACGTTGGTCTCGCCCAGCGCGTACTCGGGATCGACGCCGTTGGTGTAGGTGGCGTTGATGGACGGGGTTGAGCCGGAGCCCTCGGAAGGGTTGAGCTGTACTGCCGAGGTGCTGACCGTGAATGAGGAGAGCTTGCCCAGCGGGCCGGTGCCCAGCTCGTCGGGCTTGACGACGTAGCCGAGCTCGGAGAAAAGAACGCCCTCGCCTCCAAGGGCAGAGCTGATCTGCTTGGTGGGCACCGCGTCGATTACGGAGGAGAGCGTGCCCGAACCGGAGAAGGCCGACTCCATGCGCTTGGCGTAGGCCAGGCTGGAGGTGAGGCTGCCGGACCCGGAAAGCGCGGACTGGATGGTGCGGCGCAGGGCAGAGGTCAGCGTGCCCGAACCGCTGAGGTTGGACTTGATGAGGCGCCCGGACAGAACGCTGGTGAGCGTGCCGCTGCCGGAGAGGGTTGACGCGATGTTGCGGCGCAGCTTGGCCGAGAGCGTGCCGGTGCCTGACAGCGCCGAGTTGATCCGCTTGGTGTAAGCCAGTGCGGAGGTAAGGCTGCCCGAGCCGCTGAGAGCGGAGTTGATGCGCTTGGTCGGCTGCGTCGTGGCGGAGGTGAGCGTCCCCGAACCGGAGAGCGCCGAGGAGGCAGTCTTTGGTGCCCCGGCGATAACGGGAGTTTCGGTTGACGTTGATGCTTGGGGGGCGGCTGACCAAGCGTAGGTGTACCCTGCCTTGACCGTGGAGCCGTCGAAGTAGGTGCCCCGGGTAGAAGACTTCTCCAGCTGGACTGCATCAAAAAAGGTGGCTGAAGCGTTTGCCCCCAAAACGACTTTGACACCTGCGGTTGCAGCTGGGGCAACGGCAGCCGTAACGCCGCGAAGATAGAACGCCCCATTCACCATAGAGCGGTCATCGAGGACTTGGGTAAGCGTGGCGCCACCGCTGTCCACGAAGCGAAGCCCCACGATGACGTTGATGTTGCTAGGAGTCTTTGCAGAAGCCGAGACAGTCCACACCTCGCCCGCAGTTGCGGGAACAGCCACGGCAGATACCAACGTGGACACACCATCTGCGGTCGGCCCGGCGCTGACAGTGCCCGCCGCTGCAGTTGCGTAGCGGCTCCACGAAATTGCGCCTTCAGCTGTCCAGCCGGTGAGATTTGTTTCAAACGACGGGTTTGTGCAGTAGTTGGTGCGGCGAAAAGCCAGGCTGGAGGTGAGTGTGCCCGCGCCGGACAGGGCCGAGGCGATGGTCTTTGCCTCGCTTGCAGGCGGGGTTTCGGTGGAAGGTGAAGCGTGCGCGGTCCCGGACCAGGCGTAGGTGTATCCTGCCTTCGTGGTGGACCCGTCAAAGTAGTCTCCTAGAACAGATGACTGCTCCAGCATCACGGCATCCGCAGTGTGGCTGGAGGAGGAGGTGTGCAGGGCCAGCGCAACCTGCTTCGTCCCGGCAGGGGCAGTGCGGGTGCTGGACCGACGCTCGGGAGTGCTTGCCGCTGCGTATGCGGTCAGGACAGGAGTGGGCGCGGACAGTTCGGTGCCAGCGTCATCGAAGAATCGGACGGTGACACCGGAAGTTCGGATGGTGCTGCCAGCGCTGAGATATGCCGAGCCTGTGTAGTCAAGCCCGGCGGTGGCAGGGACCTTGGGGCCGATGGTTTCCCCGGAGGGCAAGGTCACATACCAGCCACCGGCTACAGCCAGCGCAGGGTTCGAGTTGCCGCGAGACGCTGTTGTCCAGCCGGATGCATCGACCTCGAAGGATGGGTTGGGCATCAGGTTGATGCGAACTGCCACGGCTTACTCTCTCCTCTTGATACACCAGTGGCGGGGCATGATTACCCCGCCACGACTAACCCGGTAGGGCTTAGGACTGGGTGTAGGTGAAGGTGACAGTCACGGTGTCCTGGGTAGTGAATGTCACCGTGGCAACCGTGTTGCCGTCGAGGTAGGTGCCTGCCGTGGCAGCCGAAAAGACGCCCGTGCCGACAACGGTGCAGGCCGGGACATCGAAGGTGGCCGTGGCCGTGACGACACCGTTGGCAGCAGCGCCCCACGTCAGTGCCTTGCGGGCGTAGGCCGGGGAGCCGCCCGTGACCTCGGTGCCAGCGGTGGCGCCGGGAGCGGTCGTGAACAGCGCACCGTAGGCCGCGTCGGTGCCGTACTTGGTGGCCAGTGCGTTCTTTTCGACGGTGGACTGAATTGCCATTGGTATTTCTCCTTGGACTATTCGACCTCTACAAGGTCGAGCGATAGCCCAATTCTATCAAACCTCTTTGTCTGTATATTTCCTGAGAGATTTGTACCAAACGACACAGCTCCCACGCCGCGCCCCGGGAGCGGCGAGCTGGCGCCCGTCGTGCCCGTGAGGTTGATATGGTCCAGTGTCAGCGAGGAGCCAGCGGGGATGTAGAGCTCCAGCTTGATCGCGGAGTAGGTGTTGGCCGTGCCGTCCGCCGCCGAGATGACCACGGCCTGGCCAGGGCTCGCGGAAGGGACAAAGTTGGTCGGCTCGGTCCACGCGCCCGTGGTTGCGTCGAGCAGTGAGATGCGCAGGCTGGCCGCGCCCGTGCGTGTGCCCCAGAGGTGCAGGTAGGCCGGGGAGTCCGGGACCGTGGCGATGATCTGGGAGATGCCGGTGTCCGGGAACTGGCCCGCGTTGGTGAAGGCCGCAGCCTCACCGGAGAGCGCCACGGCGCTGGGCACACCAACAGGGTCGGCCCAGCCACCTGCGATGTGGCGCAGCATGTGGGCCGATGCCCAGCGGGTCGGGAGGATGTTGCCTCCCGAGTAGTTGAACTCGACCAGGTAGTACGGTCCCTTGCCGTAGACCCCGGTGAAGATGTCCACGAGGTTCTGCAGGTCGGCGGTGCCCGCCTGGTAGTCCAGCTTGTACCGCAGGTAGGGCGTGGGCGCCTCGTAGACAAACCGGCCACCGGACACCAGTGTGGTCTCCTCGGTGTCGCGGTTGTGGTCCCAGCCCATCCCCGCCTCGGGGAAGGGGATGGGCAGCATACGCCCGAGCGGGCCGAAAAGCATGGTCTTCATTGGTTCTGTCCTTCTGCTGCGAGCTGCTTGTTGGAGCGGTTGACGGCCTGCGCCAGCTCCCTGCCGTCCACGGCGAGGATCGGGGTCTGGTTGGCGAGGGAGGCGAGCAGTGCCAGGTTCTCGGCGGTCAGCTCGACCACCTGGACCCCGCCGCCAGCGGTAGCGCTTCCGCGCCCACCGCCCGGGGAGCCGCCCATGTTGAACTTCGGCATACGAAGGGTCCGAATGGCTTCCATCGCGTCGAGGCCGTAGTAGTCCACGGCAGGCTCGGGCTGGATGAACTCGCGGGAGCGGACCTTGATGAGGCCCTTGCCGTCCACCTTGGCCATGAGGTTGTCCACGTTGGGGTTGCTCGGCGCCCGGCCCGGGATCATCCCGCCGTCGGCGTAGCCCGGCACCTGTCCGCCCTTGTTGAACAGAATCTCATTGGTGCGCGTGCCGTCGGCACGGACCACGCGGTAGCTCGGCTGGCCGTTGGCCACCGTGTTGCCCGTCGCTTCGAGGTGTCCACGGAACGTCGCGTCCACGGTGACGTTCTTGTGGGCCGGGATGGCTGCCAGGGCGTTGGCCACCGACCCGATGCCCCCGAGGGCGCCGCCCACGTCGGCAGTCACCGTCGTCGGCTTGACCTGCGGGACACCCTTGATGACGCCGATGTAGCGTTCCAGCGAGCCCTGCAGCTGCCCCACGGCAGCCTTGTTGTAGCCCATCTGTGCCACGTCGATCTGGTACTGGCCTGTGAGCTTCTGCGCGTAGGCGCGGACCTCCTCGGAGCTGTGACCGGCTGCAGCGTAGGCGCCGATCATGTCCAGCATCTTGGACTCCAGGCCGCGCAGGGCCTCCCGGTTGGCAATGGCCGCGTCGGAGTAGCCCTTCAGGTTGCCGATGCCGTCCTGCAGGGTCTTGGCTTCCTTGCCAGCTACGTCGATTTCCTTCTGCTTGGCCGCAGCGTTGTCGAGCGCCGTCTGCGCCTGGTTGCCGTAGTCAGCAGCCCGGTCAGTCTCGCCGTACTTCATCGAGATGCGCTGCTCGACCTTGGCCTTGTTGGCTGAGATGAGCTCCTTGTCGCGCTCGTTGTTCAGGGCCTTCACCTTGTCGCGGAGGTCATCGAGCTGCTTCAGCTCGTCCTCGCGCTTCTTGTTGATGGCGTTCAGAGCCGAGTGGTAGTCGTCCGTCGCCTTGGTCAGCCCGTACTGCTGGTTGTAGGCGGACATCAGCGCGGTCTTCAGGCGGCTGCCGAAGTCCTCTGCTGCGGCCACGGCGTCGGAGATGCCGTCGGCCATGTCCTTGCCAGCCTTCTTGCCGGACTCGCCCGCCTTCTTCGCCGCGTCGGCAGCCTTGTTGTAGCCGTCCGTCACGCCGCCGAGTCCGGGCAGGACGCTGTTCTGGCGGGTCGGGATGACAGGCTTCGCGGCGCCGTTCGACCGAGGGGCTGCACGGACCTGGTTGGGAGCGGCGATGGCAGCGTACTGCGCCTTCTGGGCCGTGCCGAGCGAGCCCTCGCCGTCGCCGTAGCCGACGCCGCCGTTGAGCTCGGTCTGCAGGTGGGAGAGCTCGGTGCGGGCATACGCGAGGAAGTTCTGCACGTTGGTCACCGCAGCGGTGGTGTCAGCATCCACGGCAGCGACGTAGGTGCCGTTGGCCACCGCAGTGAGGATGCCCTCGACCTCCTCGGCCTTCGAGTTGGCCGGATCGGTCAAGGCGTCCATGATGACCTGGTAGGGCATCCCCGTGATCTGGGCGAGGTTCTGCGCGAGCAGCATCATGTTGGTGTCGGCCTGGGACTTGTCCATGCCCACCGTCAGCGTGGCCGAGATGGGTGTCCCAGCCAGCAGGCGGGCGTCGTCCTTGAACTTGGTCGTGTCCATGCCGACGGGCACCTTCAGCTCGCCGCCGATGGCGGCGGTGAACTTCTCGCGGGTCTGCTTGGCAAGGTCTTCGACGTAGGAGGTGTCGGCGCCCATCGCCCGGAGCTTTTCAAACAGTCCGGTGATGAAGTCGGAGTAGCCCTGCGCCGCTTCCTGGGCGCTGAGGGTGCCGTCCTGCTGCATCTGGACGTAGTATTCCCGGGCCTTGGTCATCGTGTCTTCGATGTTCTTCAGGTTGGTCCGGCCACCCTCGGAGTTCGGAGAGAACTGGGAGGACTTCTGGATGCCTTCGCCCAGCTTGGAGAGCGATTCCTGCAGGTCGGCCTCGGCGTTGATGGTGCCGAACACCTCGTCGTTGAGCGCCTTCAGGGCATCGGTCATTTTCTCGATGCTGGTGGCGGTCTGCTCGCCTTCCTCGCCTACGGCTTCGAGGGGCACACCGAGCTTGGTCAGCGCCTCGTCAGTGGCCTTCGTGCCCTTGGCCGCGCCCTCCTGGGCGGTGGCGTAGTGGTTGACCTGCTTGCGCAGGAATTCCAGCTTGGCGCGGAGGGCGCCGTCGCCTGCGAGGGCGTTGGGATTCTGCAGGGACATGTCCTGCAGACTGGCGTAGCCCTTGGACTGGGCGAAGGCTTCGAGGGTCTTGTCGAAGTCCTTGACGCCATTCTTGCCCTTGACCACGGCGGCGAGCACCTTGTCAAAGCCGATGCCGGTCTCGTTGGCGATATCGGTCAGCGACTTGCCGAGGTTGCCGACAACGATGCCGTCTTCCCAGGTGACCTTCTTCTCGGAGAGCACCTTGGCGGCAGCCCGCATCCCTGCGTCGGCGCCCTGTGCGAGCCCGTCCGCTATGGCCTTGCCAGCCTGCTCGGCCTCGATGGCGGTGTTCATCATGTGTCCGGCCAGCAGCGCGAGCCCGCCGATGGCGAGGCCGATGGGACCGCCGACAAGGCCCAGCAGCGAGGTGCTGAACTTGCCGACGCCTGCAGTCACCCGGCCAAAGCCGGTAGCTGCCGCAGCGTGGCGTGCGCCGAGGGAGGCGAGGCCAGCGCGATAGCCCGCCAGTGCCCCGTTGCTCTGGACGAGCGAGGTGGCCATCTGCTGGTTCACGCCACGGACCATCAGCATGGTCACCGCGAGCTGGCGCAGGGTGCCATTCAGGGACAGCCCGGCGCCCACCCCACGGGCGGACGCCTGCTGGAAGCCGATGAAGCCAGCCGTGACGAAGGCCTGCGCCGCCTTGAAGCCGAGGAACAGGGCCGTGACGGTGGCGAAGCCTGCGAGCAGCTGCAGGAGCACACCAAGGGCGGGGACGTGGTGGACGAGCGAGTCGATTCCGAGGGCAAGGTTCTTGGACATGTCGATCAGAACGGCGAGGGGTGCGAGGGCGCCGGAGCCGAGGGTGTCTCCGAGGTTCTTCCAGGCGTTGGCCATCTCCACGAGCTTGGCGGTGATGGTGTCGAAGGTGATCTGCGACATTTCGTTCAGCGCGGTGCCGTCGTTGAAGCCCTTGTTCGCGGCCTGCATTGAGGTGTCGAGAGTGTCGTAGCCGACGGCCAGCTTGGTCAGCGCGGAGACATCGCGGGAGGCCTTGATGCCGAGCTGGTCGAAGGTGGTGGTCAGCTCGCCGTTCTGCAGCTGGACCTTGTTCAGGCCTTTGATGAGGTTGGTGAAGAAGGTGGACGAGTCGGTCTTCCAGAGCTTGGAGGCCTGCTCGCCGGTCATGCCCATGAGCTTGCCGTACTCGGCCATGCGCGGGGAGCCTTCGGCCACGTCGCGGTTGAGCTGGCCGAAGACGCGGGTGAGCGTGCCTCGGGCCAGTTCGGGCTGGACGCGGACGGAAGCCAGCGCAGCTGCCAGGCCGGTGACGTTGGCCGCGCTCATTCCGGCAGAGGCGCCCAGCGGGCCGATCTGGGAGAGCATGGACGCAATTTCCGGGTCCGTGGCCACGGTCTTGGCGCCGACGTAGGCGATGGAGGAGCCCAGCCGCTCGAAGTAGTCCGGGTACTTGGCCACGTCGTCGGTGAAGGAGGTCTCCATGCGCCCGAACAGGGTGGCGCCGGTATCGGCAGAGATGCCGGTGACGGCGACAAACTTGGCCGTGGTCTCGGTGAAGGTTGCCAGCTTCTCGTTGGCCACGCCCATCTGGGCGCCGAGCTGGGTGATCCGGGAGAGCTCACCGAAGGCGATGGGCATGTCCGTCGCCATTGTCTTCAGCGAGTCCTTCAACCCCTGCGCAGCGGCGGGGGAGGCCTGCAGTTCCTCGTTGACACGGATGACCTGAGCGAAGTCCTTCTGGTAGGACGCGGCGACAGCAGCGGTGGCTGCCGGGATCGCCATGAGCCCTGCTGCCAGGACGCCGTAGGTGGCCCCCACGTCGTACATCAGGTAGCGGCTGTTGGACATCGAATCGTGGAGCTGCGTCTGAGCCGTCGCGGCCCGCTGGGTGGCCTGCGCTGCGCGGTCGGTGGCGATGCCACGGCGCGTCTCGGACTCGGCGGTGCGTGCGTTGGCCGTTACTACCTGGGCCGTGGCGCGGGCAGCCTGGGCATCCAGAGCGGCCTTCCGGGACAGCTCGGTGCCCACCTTGGCGTCGGCCACGGCGCGTGTACCGGCAGCGCGGGCAGCGTTGATGTCGGCCTTGGCCACGTCGTTGGCGGCGCGAGCGGCCCGCTCCTGGGTGGCGACGAGCTGGGTGAACTGCTGGGCCATCAGAACGATGTCCTGCTTGCCGTCCTTGATGATCTTGTTGAGGACGATGAGCTGTTCGCCCAGCACCTTGGCTTCGCCACGGAGAGCCTTCAGCCCGTCGGTTGCCTCCTTGGTGGAAATATCCACCTTGGCGTCAAATGCACCGCTCACAACTCACCACATTCCTCTAGGATTCTGGACCCATTCTATCAGTCTGTGTGGTAGCGACTCAGAAATAAAAAACACAGGCCCCACCCTTTCGGATGGAGCCTGTGCCTACGCTGCAGCCGTCTCGGCCTTGCGTTTGAGTTCTCTCTCGTGCTCGGCCATGTGTGCCTCGCGCTCCCGCTCGTAGTAGTCGCTGCGCGGTGGCAGCTCCTCTGCGCCGTCCTCCGGGACCGCGTACACGATGTGGGACTCGCCCGGCTTCTTGTCCTTGCCCTCTGGCTCGTTCTCTGCCTTGAACAGGCAGGCCTCGCAGCAGATGGTCTTCAGCTTGAAGCCGATGTCGCCGTTGGACGAGAACGCCCACCAGATTGGCACACCGCACTGGGGGCATTTCTCATCGAGCAGGGTCTTGACCGCGAGGGCGAAGTTGTAGTCCGCAGGGTGGTGCTTGTGGGGATTCTTCGCCCCCCGAATGATTGCGGTCGGAGACCAGCCCCATTCCTTGGCCGTCAGAACCATGTCCACGCATTGGCGGTTCTGCGGCCAGGTCAGGGCTTCGACAAAAAATCCGCGTCCTGCTCGACGGCGATGTTGAACAGGTTGTTGGTGAAGGTCAGCTGGACCACGAGGTTGAGCAGCTTGTCGTACTCAGACCGCATGTAGTCCTCGTAGAGCACGGCTACGTCCGCCTCTTTCCAGACCGAGGTGTCTTCGGCGCCGTCGCTCTTGCGCACCACCTTGATGATGGCCGAGGCAATCTGCTCGTTCTTGATGTGCGCGATACGCTCCCGGTCCCGCTCGTAGGTGGCGAGCTGGTACTCCTCCTCACCCTCCTCGGTCTGTGGGTAGTTCTTCCGGGCCGGGGGCTTGATTTCCTTGCGCCACTTGGCGTCGATCAGCTCCCACTGCTTGGGCGCGAGGCCCCGGACGTGGAAGGTGTTGACCGAGGACAGCAGGCCCGGCATCAGCTCGGCAACCTTGGCCTCCAGCTTGGCTGCGTCGGCGTCGGCCTCGGCGTAGCCCGGCGCCTCGGTGCCGTCGCCCGCGTAGGGCTCCCACTCGATAGTCTGGTTCTCGTTCGCGTCGGAAGCGTGCTGGCGCTTGACGAAGCCTTCCTTGATGTTCTCGGCCAGGAATCGCGCCTGCGCCGCGTCGTGCGCGGCAATGTTGATGTCGTGCGCCCGCTCGCCGTCCGAGTACAGGTCGATGGAGTCCCTGGCGTAGGTGGCTCCCTTGACGGCCTCGCGGGCGTTGAACGTGGCCGGTGCCTTCATGGCCTCAGCGCGGTCCTCGGCCTCTTTGTAGTCTTCCTCGATGCTCATTGCTTCCTCCGTGTGGTCGGGCAAAAGAAAAGTCCCTGTGAGTTTGTACTCACAGGGACGATCCTATCAAACTACAGGCGGGGCGCCTATGCCTGGGTGGTGACGTTGGCGTAAGCCTCGCCCTGCTTCAGGAACTCGACCTCGACGCGGGTGGGGTCACCCGGCTCTCCTTCCATCTGCCGGTAGACATCGTTCTTGAATTTGAAGACCGAGACCTTCTGGTCGGCGGCGTAGAGCATGCTGGCCTTGTAGCCGGTGCGCTTCACGAGCCAGCCATCCACCCAGGCCACCTTGAACAGGTTGACGACGGCGGTGAACGCGGTGGCGTTCTCCGGGGCGTCCTGCGTGCCGGTGCCGACCTCATCCTGGAAGAAGGTCAGCTTGCCCTCGTAGTTGCGCAGCGTCGGCGTTTCGACGTTGCCCTCGTCCTCGATGGTCTTGGAGGCGTCGGTCTTGGAGTCACTGAACTTCAGGGTGTAGCCGGTCTCCAGGGCAGCCGAGATGCGGGTGCCTGCGTTGAGTTCGCTGGCCTTGGGGTTGGACGGGGTGGTCAGACCTGCGAGCGGAATCCAGTCAACGCGGACGTTGTTGGGGCTCACCATTTTGCGGGACATAATGTGCCTTCCTTACGCCACGAGGGCTTTGTCGAGTTCCATGCGGCCCTGCTGCAGGAATTTGGTCTGGAACATGACGAGTTCTTCGTCATCAGCGTCCTGGTAGACATCGTTGATGAACTTGAAGCTGTCCACCTTCTGGCCGATGGCCAGCGGGATGTCCCGGGCGATGCCGGAGCGGCGGACGAGGTAGCCCTCCTTGCGCTCGGTGCCGAAGAACTCGAAGGCCCGCGCAAACGCCGAGGTGCTGTCCGCCAGATCGCCCTCGCGGAAGAACGTCAGGTTCCCCTCGTAGTTATAACGGATCGGGGTCTCGACCTCGGCGTCATCGCAGATGGTCTGCTTGGTGTTGACATCCGACTTGTTCGGATTGAGGGTGTACCCCGTGGCGATGGCACACGAGATGTCACGGGCCGGAGTGAGGAGTGCCACGGACGGGAGCAGGGGATCGTAGCTGGGGTCTTCCACCCAGAAGATGAGGTTCTTGCCGGACATGCGCTTCATTACTTGCTGCCTTCCTGATCGGTAGCCTCAGCGGGCTGTTCGGCAGCCTTGGCTTTGGTCGCGGGGGTACGGTACTCCCCGAGAATTTCCTTCTCCGTCTTGCGCCGGAGCTTGGTCAGCTCATCCTCCGAAAGCTCCCGGTACTGCGGGTAGATTTCGAGGTAGCTGCGCGGAACTTCCGAGACGAGCTTGGTCTGCTCGTTCACTGCGGTGACAAAATCACTTTCGGACATGTCTGTCTCCAATCCTTTACTTCCCATTGTACCTGAGCGGAAATAGTAAGACCCCTACAGGGGGTTGGGCTCGGTGTCGTTCATCAGGAACCTGAACGCCTGGACCGCTGAGAGGCGGGTCGGCTGCCCGAGCGAGGAAATCCGGCCCATCCCGGCGAAGAAGGCGGGCCTGATTTCACCGCAGCCGAAGGGGGCGAAGCCCAGCAGCTTGCGCAGCACGATGTTGTTGACCTGCCGGGCCGCATCGTCGTCCCCGGCAATCGAGTGGGTGGAGAACTGCTGGACGAAGGAGTCCTTCGCCGCGCCCTCGATGCCGTTGAGCTTCTTGGGCGGATCGACCAGCCCGGCGAAGTTCACGACGACGTGGGGCTTGATCTTGCCGAAGGCGTCCTTGGGGATCGCCTCGCCGTCGGGGACATCGCCCTCGAAGAACTCCAGGAACGGAAGCGTGCGGAGGAAGGCGAGGATTTCCTGCTGCGTGGTGTATGGGTTGATTGTCATTTGACCTTGATGCCCCAGCCTTTGAGAGTGTCGAGCATGGCCTGGTGCCCGGCCATGAGGGCGTTCATAGGAGTGATGGTGGTGCCGTTGACGGTGCCGCCGTCGTTCTGGATCAGGAAGTACGCCTCTTTGTTCTTGATCCAGCCAGCCCGGACTCGGATGGAGGTGCCGTTGCGCTTCACGTCGGCGTCCACGGATTGCGTCATGTTGTAGGTCCAGTTGCGATTCATCTTGCCGGGGCTCAACGAGGACTCGGTGGTGGCGATGGTGAGCTTGATGGCTTCCTGCCCGGCGATGCCCGCTTCGAGCGCGGCCTCCTGGGTGTCGGCGTTGACGTTGCGCTCGGCCTGCAGGAGCATCTGGAACAGCCCCTTGGAGATGTTCTGGTGCCCGATGAGCCCGGCCACTATGACTCCTTTGGGGCAGGGCGCCACACCTTGTCAGCGCCTTGCGGATCGGAGCCATACTCCCACCAGCCCCCCTGCTGGCGTTCGTATGGCCTCATGCTGGTGACTTCCTCTGCGGTCAGAGTTTTCCCAGTGGTCATCAGGACTCCTTGGAGTTGAAGCCGAAGTGCAGCGTGTGTGCCCAGTCCTCCGAGGCGCCGAACCAGCCGCGCAGGTAAATCTGCTCGCCCACCAGCATGGTCAGGGCCTCGTTGTCGAGGACGGTGAGCTGGTCATTGGACTGCCAGCGCAGGTCCACCGGAGCCGGATCGGCCTCGTTGAACGCGGCGTCGATGGGCAACTGCACCTGGACGATCTGGTTGTCCGCCGAGTCGGAGACAAACTCGCGCCGGGTCGGGCGGGCGATGCGGTCGATGTTGGCGCGGCCCTGGTACAGCAGCTCCATCTCGCCGCCCTCGTACTTGCCGGTGGCCACGTTGTACTTGGGGGCACCCTTGATGCGCTCGATCTTCACCCGGGCGGTCATGGTCGAGTTGATGGTGGCGCGGTGGTGGGTGTGCCAGTCGTCGCTGAAGACCGACGTGCCTAGCGCCACAGCACACCGGCCTGGGCCTCGAAGGTGTCGAAGGGTGTCACCGGGTCTTGGAAGTCCACGATGAATAGGGAGCCGTCGGCAGCGTCGAGGTCTGCCTGGTCTGCCTTGCCCTGGGTGCGGTAGTCCTGCGCCACGAGCCGGAGCGCGTTGGTGACGGCGGGGCCGTCGGTCTGCAGGTTCTCCTTGCGGATTTTCTTGGAGACCATCGACTCGTTGGTGGCCAGCGCGAGCAGCGCGTCGGCAGCAGCCAGCTTCAGGTTGCCGTTGTTCAGCGAGAGGAAGCCTTCGAGGAAGCCGTCGGAGAAGTAATACTCGGCAGGCAGAGAAGGGTCGCCCGGGTCTTTGCGCTGTTGGGAGTCAGAGATGAGCAGACGCAGCTGCCCCACCGAAGTGGCCGGGTCGAGGGGAAAGAGGTCTGTTGCCATGTAGACCATTCTACCTGAGCATGAAACTACAGACTCAGCGGCACCTCTGCCGTGCCGTTCCAGAGCTTGGCAGAGACCGCCACTTCCGCAGTTCCATTCCAGAGCTTGATCGTTGGTGTAGCCGATGCTGCAGCTGGTCCAATGAACGAGGAGGTATCAGCGACAGCGAAGTCATCAAACTGCATCAGCGGCACGGCAGCAGCCGAGTAGTTGCCGAAGACTACCCGGTTGCAGCTGGCCCCGTAGTTGCTCGTTGCCGAGAGGGTGGTGAATACCGTGGTGCTATCGCCCAGGTACATGTTCACAGTGAATACACCGGCCACCTGATCCAGCGTCCACTCCACCCGGTAGCGCGTGTTCAGCGCCAGGGTGTTGTTCGCGGTCGCGCCCACCTGTGTGGCGGCAGCGTTGGTGATGCGCAGCTGGCCCGGAGCGCCGGAACCTGAGATGTTGATTCGGGCGCAGAGTGTCGAGCCGAAGGCCATCTGCGCAATCGCGTGAGATACCGAGTTCCAAACGGTGGGAGTTGTGAAGTAAAACCTCCCGGCACACTGCGTCAGCGTCGGCAAGTCCCAGAATGGGGATGCGCTTTTGCTGTTCGCTGTCGGGAACTCCAATTGAGGGCTGCGCGGGCCGCTGGACACCACATTCGGGTAGGTGCCACCCGGATCACCGTTGAAGCCATTGAACGGTGAATCCCCGGTGCCCGCTGTGGAAGTCGTGACGACGCCAGGACTCAGCCCTGCGCCGGACCACTTTTTGAGGACCGCCACTACGCGGTCCTGTAAACGATGGTTCCAGCTGGCAGACCTGCTGGGATGGGGTCTGAAGGCCCGAGGACAATGCTGTCGGCCATTGTGATCCCATTGCGCACCAGCGCACCGTCCGCCCAGCGGCGGGCATACATGATGTTGTTGTTGGCTCCGGTACGCCGGTCCTGCAGCTCGATGAAGTTGCCGGACGTGATGCCGTCGCCCTGTGCGCGGATCGCACGGACCAGCGCATCGCCCCAAGCATACGGGCTGGTGCCCCGCAGGGCGCCCCACTCGTTGTGCCAGAGCTTGATGACGCCCTGGATGAACAGCTCAAAGGTGTTGGGGTTAGTAGAGTCTGCAGCGTAGTTCAGGTTCAGGCTGCGTATGGCAGAGGCAGGTTTGGCGGCTACGGTGGTGTTGATGTCCTGCTTGCCGGAAATGTCCGGGGTTGCTCCCGTCGCGCCCGCAGCGCCTGTGTCACCCTTCGGGCCTGTAGCACCCTGGATTCCCTGAATGCCTTGGATTCCCTGGTCGCCTTTGTCACCCTTTGGCCCTTGCAGCCCCGTGTCACCTTGAAGTCCAGTATCCCCCTTGGGGCCTTGGATGCCCGTAGCACCTGTAGCGCCTTGGATACCAGTATCCCCCTTGGGGCCTTGGATGCCCGTAGCGCCTGTAGCGCCTGTAGCGCCTCGGGGGATGCCCAGCGTCAGTACATCGGAGGTGATGTCTGCGGTGGCAGGCGTGCCGGGATTCAGTGTAGTAACAGTGCCCATCGTCAGACTTCCGCCGCCAGTGCCGCTCCCAGCGGGACCAGGCTCGCCCTGCGGTCCTCGCGGACCCTGCACGGTGAGAGTTCCCGGCGAGGTGCTGACAGGCATTGCCGTGGTCAAGTCCACGGTCCCGTTCGCGGGCACCTGAATGTCGAAAGAATCCAGCCCCCGGACTGTATGCCCGTTGGAAGACTGCACGAGGTCGAAGCTGACCTTCCAAGTGAAGCCGGTGGGGTTGTAGAGGTCCGAGTCCGTGGCGGGCAGCCGTATGCCGTTTGAAGTGTCGCTGGCCGAAACCAGCTGGCCGCTGGCGTCGAACTTGGCCTTGAACTCCAAAGGAATGACAGTGGCGGCTGCAGTGGGCACACGGAGGAGAGGTGCGGAGCAGGTGAAGACGACATTGCCTGCGACGACCGTGAGGTCGGGGTTGGTGTCGGGGTCCGCAGCGTCCTCGGAGACAAAGTAGAACTGGCCTGTGACGAGACCGGAGGGGAGGTCTTCGGGGAGTACAGCCATCGGTGGGCCTCTCTTGTCTGTGTAGCCTCAGTCTGTAGGCATGTAGTCCATTCTACCGGAGTGCAGACGTACAGGCCCTTGGCAAAAGAAAACCCCCGGCCTCGCCGGGGAGCAACCGACGAGCCGGGGGTTTCGCAAACAACCACACAGGAGCAAGCACTCACAATTCTACAGGATGTTCGATTGGGCCGGAAATGGGGAAAGCCCCCCGGTGAGGTCATCAACCGGGGGGCTTTCGTGGTGCAGACTACGGCACGATGTACTGAGCCGGAGGAGCGGTGGCTTCGGCGCCCGTGGAGGCGAGGAGGCCCTGTCCGTTGAGGAACGCACCAGCCACAACGTGGCGGACGCGGTACTCAGCGGTGTCGTTCAGCAGCGAACCTTCGGTGCCGGGAACGGCGCCGCCACCGAGGTAGTTGCCGCCCTGGCCGGAGATACGAAGCTCGGGAGCCTCGTGGTTCTGCAGGAAGGCAACACCGATGGAGTCACGGGTGCCGTCCTTGCCGCCGTCCGGCACCAAGTACCAGGTGGTGGCGGCGTTGGCGGACTGGTCGATCTGCGGCAGCCAGTCCGTCGCGGTCAGCGCCACGTCGGAGTTGGTGGTGCCAGCCTTGACCTCGCTGGTGTTGTTGGCGTTGCGAACCGTGAGCTCCTTGACGGAGAGCAGGTACTCGGCCTGGTCCTTCATGGCGGTCGGAACGATGAGACGGAACTTGGGGACCGTCACATAGCGTCCGTTGACCTTGCGGGCACGGATGGCCTTCTTGGCGAGAGCCAGGGAGTCCAGCGACAGCTTGTACTGCTTGTCGAACAGGCTGCCTGCGTTCAGGTTGCCGTTCTGGGCCGAGAAGGTCACCGAGTTCGGGCCAGCTGCCGAGGCGAGGATGCCGTAGGCTTCCGTGTCCTCGGTGTTGGAGGCGAGCTCCAGCATCTTGGTCGGGATGGACTTGATGAGGTTCCACTCATCGTTGATGACCATTTCCCAGGTGAACGGGAACCGCGCACCTTCCTTGTAGAGCATGATGCCCGACGCGGAGGTGGTGAAGCCGAAGGAGGGGTACTCCGTGCCTTCAGGAACGCGGGGGAGCGACTGCGGCTTGGTCTTGGCGCCGCCGTTCTCGTCCAGGCCCACGTTGTCATCGAAGTTGAACTCGCGGAACCACTGCGGCTTGAAGTCGTTGAACTTCAGCTCGACGGCGAAGTCCTTCCACGTCTGCACGCGCTTGGCGTACTGCGCTTTGAGCTTCTGGGAGACGCCGATGCCGAAGGCAGCCGCGAGGTCCGAGGTGGAGAAGGACTCCGTGATGTAGGCGGTGCCGTCCACGAGAGCCTTGACGCGGCCCTGCGCGGTGCGGTCACCTTCGAGTGCGAAGCCGAAAATCTTACCGGCTTCTGCAATGGTCTGGATAGTCATTTCAGCCTTCCTTATGCCGCGTCTGCGGCTACGCCGTTGTTGATGATCTTGACCAGCACCGGGCCAGCCGGAGCGGTCTTGACGCGGAGTGCCACGCCAAAGAGCTTCGAGCCTGCGGCGATGGTCGTGGTCAGGGTGTTGTCGGCCTTGATGTAGACCGGGCCACCGACAGTCGTGGCTCCGGTGACCGTCAAGTTGGCGGACCCCTTCAGCGCAACGGAGGCGAAGCCCGGCTCGTTGCCGGAGGCAGAGCCGGAAGGCTGGGTGATGGAGGCACCGGCACCCAGCGTGATGGTCTCCGTGACGGAGCCTTCAGCGGTGACGGTGACTGCGTTGAGGACGCCGATGCGCAGCGGCGCACCGGACTTGGTGCCCGTGGGCACCGGAAGGGAAATGTAATCCGCTTCCTTGAAAACTGAGTTCTTCATGTCACGCCTTTCGGGTAGCCGTACCTATTTACAATTGTACGGCATGAGAATTTGATACAGAGCTAGTAACCAGCGGGCGGGCAGACGCTCGATGAATCACTTCTTGAAGCGCCTGGCCCGCCCTGCCGCATCGCCCCGAAAGGCCGTCTGCGGCGGACGAGATTCAGACCACCGCCTAGTTAGTCACCGAACATGGAGGTGCCGATGTTCTTACCGGCTTCCTCCAGCTTTTCCTCGGAGCCGTTGCCCCGGAACTCGGAGCCAGCGGACTCCGCGATTTCCTTGACGTAGGCCTGCTCGGCGGTGATCGCCTCGGCCAGTTCCTTGCCGCCCTTGACTGCTTCGAGCACACGAGCCTGGGAGGCCGGTGCCAGCTTGGACTCGGCCAGCTTGGCAACCACGTCGAGCGGGTTGACCTCGACGGGCTTGCCTGCTTCGGCCTTGGCCTTACGGTCGGCTTCTTCGAGGTCGGCCTTGGCCTTGTCTTCCTTGTCCGCACGCTCGGTGAGCTTGTTGACGCCTTCGATGAGGGCAGTCAGAGCCGCTTCCAGTTCCTTATCCATACCGGATGTTTCCTTTTCTTCTAGGGGCTCTGCGCCACCCTCGGGCGCAGAATTTTCTCTCGCGGATTCGAGCAACTTGTCGAATCCGCCACCGGCACCAGCTGTGGTGACGACATCTACTGAGGCAACCGAGGTGAACGCCTTCAGCACGGGGCCGTCAGCGGTTTCCTCCACCTCGCCGGAGGCCCGGATCGACATTCCGATCACGCCATCCACGGCACGTTCCTTGATGAAATCCCGGCTCTCGCTGTAGAACTTCACGTTGGCGTACAGGTCTTTGCCATCGAACTCGGCATCGGTCTCGAAGACGCCGATGATTTCCTTGTAGCTGCGCTCAGGGAGGTTCCACTTGGAGTCCTGGGTGGGGTGGTCCCCGTACACCCGGGTGCCCTTCTTGAACAGCGGGGCTCCGGCCTCGACTACCTCTTTGGGGTAGAAGGCCGAGCTCCCCTTGCGGTCGCCTTCGATGACCTTGATGCGCCATACGGCGCCTGTAAGGCTGTCCGGGCTGATCTTGCTGGCTTCGAGCAACTGCGTGGGCATGGAAATCTCCGTTCGTCTAAATCCATATTACCAGCTAGGCATTTAGACGAACGGAAATAAACACCAACCTACAGGGGTCTAGCCCTTTGCACCAGACCTTGCGGCCTGCTGTTTGTCCTTGCGGTAGGAGTTGTCGCCGTTGGACGGAGCGGTCGAGGCGTCCTTCTTGGGCTTCGGTGCGCCAGCCGCTCCGGGGGCGCCGGGGACTCCTGCACCGGGGGCGGGCTGCTGCTTGGCCAGCTTCTCGGCCTGCGCAGCTGCCTTGTCGGCAGCCTCGGCAGCCATCGTGGCCTGGAGGATCAGGTTGCCCAGCTCCTCCTTGGTCGGCACCTTCTCCGGGTCCATGTCCGCGATGCCCAGCGCGTGGATGATGAGCTTGCGCATCTCCTTGTCGCTGAAGACGTTCACCGGCAGCAGGGAAACGAGGGACTGAATCTGGCGGTAGACGGCCTCCTCCTCGATCTTCGGGAAGGATACCTTCACGTCCATGCCGAGGTAGGCGAAGATCGACTCGTAGAACATCTGGTGCTCCGCCTGCCGTGCCTTCATGACCTTCTCGTTGGAGCTCGAAAGGGTCTCGGCTGAGGCGCGGTTGGCCTCTCCTGCGTCGGCGGTCAGCTCGTTCAGGGGCACACTGAGGCCAGCAGCGACGTAGCCCGCGAGTGGCAGACCTGCCTTGAAGTCCACCGATCCGCCAGTGCGTCCCACCGAGGAGATGGTGGTGCCCTGGCCGGTCACGGCAGTGGCGCCGACGCCCTGCGGCTGGCCGGTCATCGGGTCGATGGTCGGGGCCGTGCCCACCTTGGTGGAGGCTGCGCGGGCGTTCGCCGCCGACGGTGCGGCCACCTTCCAGGCGAAGCGCGAGTAGGCCTTGACCAGCGTGGCCTGGTTCTCCAGGAACTCCTTGTGGGCCTTGGCCCAGAAGACCACGGCGAGCAGGTCGGGGACGCCCCACTTCCAGCCGGTCTGCTTGTTGACGCTGTGCGCCGCGATGCGGGAGTCCCAGTTGACCTTCTTGGACTTGAAGCGGGCGGGCTTGCCGTTCGCATCCACGTCGTAGTCGATGGCCGGGTAGTATTCCACGTTGTCGATCCGGTCTTCATCGTCCGAGCCGGGCCGGGTGACAATGGTGGCCCACTCGCGCCGGTAGAACCAGATGTCCTCGGCATTGTCGGGGTCCGTGACGGTGCCGGTGATCTGCCCGAACGGGATGCGGGTCACCTTGTCCACCTTGACCCGGGAGGACTTCTTGGTCACCAGCAGGAAGAAGTTGCCGTCGGTGCCGAGGCAGTTCTCCATCTCCAGCTGGGCCTTGTTGGAGAGCAGGTACTTCTGGTTGTTCGGGGACTTCCAGAAGGGGTCGGTGACCTCCAGCCCGTCCAGCTTGATCCCGTTGCCCCAGATGTACGCGCCGCGCACCGCGAGGCCGCGCTTGATGAGGGGGTTGATGACCGCGAGGGCGCGGGTGACCGCCGTGTGCTTCTTGACCGAGGCCAGCGGAATCTCGTTCAGGTCTCCGAGGTCTTCGCCCAGCGGGCGCCAGCCGATGTTATCCAGCGCGAGCTGCACGTCGGCCATCGACTCCGAGAGCTCGGTGGCCATCTCCTTCAGCGCGGTGTTCTCCACGGCCAGTGCGGCGTTCGAGGACTCGACCTCCAGGAGCTTCGCCATCTGGGAGCCCGCGTGCGGCGAGAACTTTGCGCGGGTGACGCTTTTCCTGGACATGGGACTCCTAAAGTCTGCGGCAGAACGGGACGGCCTGCACCAAGTTTATCAAATGGTGCCGTCCCGGACTTTTCTACAGGCCTACAGAGTCAGAAGGGAGAGATGACGGTCTCGTGCGCGAACAGGAACTCCTCGGGCAGCGTCTCGAAGCTCTCGCCCGGCTTCATCTTGCTCACCGGGTCCGAGGGATCAATCGAGAGCTCCATCGCCGCGTACATGGCAGCGTCGGCAAAGTCGGGGGACTTGCCGGTCTTCTTGCGGATTTCCTCTTTCGAGGCAATCTGCAGGGAGCTGCGGGCGTTCTTGAAGTGGTACTCCAGCTCACCCAGTTCCTTGTTCAGCGGGGTGTCGTCGCCGTCAATGTCGATCTGGCCCATGAACATGCGGCGGCGCACCTCGTCGTACATCTCGGCGCGGGTGTTGATCCATTTGTCGATGTCCGTGGAGGCCGCGTTGCCGATGATGCCGATGGTCTCGAAGCGGCCCTCGGACTTGGCTGCCACCTGGTCATAGACGCCAGCGCCGAGGCCCACGCCGTCGATGCGGACCTCGGAGGCGCCCTCCTTGAAGGCCAGCTGCACGATCCGTGCCGAGGTCTCCACGGTGTCCGCCTTGGCCCACTTGTCCAGGAACCGGAGCACACCGTCCTGGAACTTGTAGACAACGGTGTAGTCATCGCCCATGCGGGCCACGTCAACGCCGAGGCGCGGCTTGGAGTCCTGCTTGATGTCCAGCTCGGTGAACCTGCCAACGGCGAGCGTGCCGACGGTGAACAGGGTGCTGACGCTGCCCTCGGAGAACTCCCCGAGCACCTTGGACTTGAACATGGGGGAATCCTCGCCCCACTCCAGCTTCATGTCGTCAATCCACTTCTGGGTCACCAGACCGCCCGAGTCCTCCTCGGGGAAGGGCTCGCCCGTGATGTTGGGCGAGTCGTAGGAGTTCAGGGTCATCTTGTGCCAGGTCTGGGAGTCGTTCTTCCAGATTTCCCCGAACGGGGTGTTGATGTCATCGGGGTTTCCGATGGCCAGCGCCATGTCGTACCGGCCCGTGGTGATGGCGTTCACACCCGTGAAGATGGTCTGGGGGATACCGCAGGACTCGTCCATGACTGCGAGGACACCCTGGCGGCGGTGCTGACCCTGGAAGGCGTGCTGGTTGGTGTTCGAGGGCTTGCGTCCCTTGGCCCGCTCCGAGTCGTCGTCCCCGCGCCAGTCGTGATCGAGCGTGATGCGGCCCGGCATGGGCATCCCTCGCTGCATCGCCTTGATGTGGTGATTGCGGAGGTAGCCCCAGATGATGTCGAGCTGATCCTGCACGGGCGCCGTGGAGACGGCGAGGGAGTCTACGTTCTTGCGGGTGTCCACCCACCACGCGATGATGATGGACGCGACGAAGCTCTTGCCTACACCGTGGCCGGACTTGACCGCCACGCGCCGGTACTTCAGCAGCGCGTTGGCAATCTCCACCTGCTTGGACCAGAGGGTGTAGCCCAGCTTGTCCTTGGCCCACAGGGCGATGTCGGTCTTGTAGCGCTCGTTGAGGGCAGCCTGCTCCAGCTCGGCGCTGGCCTGCCTCATCGCGTCGAGAATACTCACTTGTCAGCGAGCTCCTGGTTCAGCCGGAACATGATGGTGGCGAAGTTGGCGGGGTCTTCGTACTGCGCCCACATGGCTCGGAGGATGTTGACGATGACGGTGAAGTAGGACTCCTCCATCGCAAACAGGCGCGTCTTGATCGCGGCCCAGTCGGGCTCGGCGCCGTCGTTGGCGTAGAACAGGTCCAGAATCTCGGTGACATCCTTGGTGAAGACACCCTCGGTTGCTGCGCTCATGACTGCTCCTTTTCGGCTTCCTGCGTCAGGGCGCGTTGCGCCTCGTTGTTGAACACTTCGGTGAAGGACGGCCCGAGCAGTTCGCCCTTGATCGCCTTGATGGTCTTGTGCTTCTCGAAGGCCTGCTCGATGTGGAGCCGCAGACCGTGGGAGACAGCGAAGATGGCCTGCAGGATGATCGTGGTCTGCGCCTGCGTGATCTGCACGAGCCGGTCGCTGGCGTCCTTCTGCATGTCCTTGTTGATACCCTGCAGGGCGGCGACTTCTTTGAGCAGCTTGATGACCAGCTCCAGGTCCTCGGCCTTGTCGGCGTACCGCAGCCGGTCGTTGGCCTTGACCAGAAGGTTTTCGAGTCGGAGCAACTGGAGGAAGGACTGCTCCTCGGGAGACATCACGGTCTGTGAGTTCAGGTACTCGCGCCACTGCTTGACGATTTCCTCCGGCTCGACACCGATTTTCACGGAAATCTCATCGAAGCTGTAGCCCTTGACGCGATAGTTGACTATCTGCGCCGTGAGCATGTCGAGTGTGTTGCCGCCGTCTTCCATGCCTGTAGTTTACTAGACCGGGCGTTCGGCATACGAAACAACAAGGCCCCAGCCGGTGGAAGTCAACTGGGGCCTGCTGTCCGGGTGAATAGTCCGGGGTCTTACTCATGGGAGCGGTATTTGACCGCCGTAGGGTGTGGTGGATTTGAACCACTGCGCCTGCCGGTCCCGTATGAGACCAACATGCGCCATACGCGGATTTCTCCGCGCACCCAGCCAAGCCTTTACTCGCTGGGACACATCACCCCGCCAGAGTTTGTGCCCTCCGGCTAGAGCCATCGCCGCCGTGCCGCCTAAATGGGGGCCGAACGGATCATGCTGCTCTAGTAGGCAGTGCCGGAATCGAACCGACCTCACTGGGAATCAAACCCGTCCCGTCACCAGATGGGATACCTGCCTTCATCCACCTAGCCCCTTCTCGACTAGGGCACTCGTCCCGGCTTTCATTTTGCCGGGATGCTACAAATTCGGTGGACTTTCCCCGAAGCTCCTTTTGATCGGTCACCCGGGTACTGCTTGCGGCTGATCTTTCACAATCAGCCAATTCTGATTAGGCCGCTTCCTGAGCTTCCTCGGCGGTGGTCCAGTAAACCAGCGCCTCGGCTGCTGCCTGGATCGCCTCGTCCCTTGTCGCCATCTCTGCTCCTCGTGTGTCTGTGTGCCTGTGGAATGAACCTACCAGCGCAAAAAACATAGGTCAACCCCCTCGCCGGAAAAAGATAGAATCCGGTCATGAGCAAGCCCCGAGCCGCGCTGTACCTCCGCCAGTCCACCTTCAAGGAGGAGTCCATCTCTCTGGAGCTGCAGGAACGCGCCTGCCGGGACTACGCCGTGGGGCAGGGCTACGAGGTGGTGGCCGTGGAGTCGGACCCGGGTATCTCCGGGCGGACGTGGAAGCGGCCAGGCATCGCCAAGGTCATGGAGCTCGTGGAGTCCCGCGAGGCCGAGGTCATCATCCTCTGGAAGTGGAGCCGCCTCTCGCGCTCCCGGCTGGACTGGGCCGTCGCCGCCGACAAGGTGGAGACCTACGGCGGGCGGATCGAGAGCGCCACCGAGCAGGTCGATGTCTCCACCTCGACCGGCAGGCTCGCCCGAGGGATGCTCACCGAGTTCGCGGCCTTCGAGTCGGAGCGGATCGGGGACACCTGGAAGGAAACCCACGCCCGGCGCCTACGCAACGGCCTGCCGCACCACGGCCTGCCGCGCTTCGGCTACTCCTACACCAAGGCGGGCGGGTACGTCCCGGATGAGGCCAGCGGCCCGGTGCTGCGCGAGCTCTACCTCCGGTTCATCGCGGGCGCCTCGCTGCGCGAGCTGGCAGCCTACGCGGCGTCCGAGGGCTTCGAGCCCGAGACCGGCTGGCGCGATGGCACACTGCGGAGGATTCTGGACCGGGGCTTCGGCGCCGGATACGTCTGGAGCAAGGGCGAGCACGTCAAGGGCGCCCACGAGGCCGTCATCTCCGAGGCCGAATGGCTGCAGTACCGCGCCCGCAGGGACGCCAGGGGCGGTCGCCCGCGCTCCGAGGCCTCCGACTACGCCTACTCCGGTCTCCTGCGGTGCCACTGCGGGTCGAGGATGGCCGGAGCGGTCATCAGGAAGAACGGCGTGGCCTACCAGAGGTACACCTGCCTCGACGCGCAGCAGAAGGGCACCCACAAGGCCTCCACGGTCTCGGATCGGTACGTCGAGAAGGCCGTTTTAGCATGGTTGGGCCATATTGCGGCGGAAGTCGATGCAAAAGCATCTACTTTGGAGCCGCCGAAGGTCTCGGGGATGGAGCGCAAGGCGGGGCAGCTGCGAGCCGATCTGGGCAAGAATCAGACCAGAATCGACACTCTGACCGTCAAATACCTCGACGGCGAGGTCTCCACAGAGGTCTACGAGCGCCTGAAGGCCAAGCTGGCGGACGAGAAATCGGCAACGGAAGCACGATTGAGGCTCGTGGAGGCCAATTCGACGGTCAAACCGGCCAAAATCGTGCCTATGCTGCTGGTTTCGTGGCCGGAGCTGCCCGCGAGGGGCAAGCGCGAGATTCTGAGCCGCCTGGTCTCCGAAATCCAGCTCCACGACTGGGAAAACGGCCCATCCGGGGGCAAAAGGGCCATTTCCGTGCGTGCGGTGTGGGAGTAGTCGGTTTGAGCGCCTATGTGGACGTTTCCGGCATCGACTACTTCCTCTCCGACGGCACCCAGCTGCTCAACGGGGTGACGTTCAAGGTCCCCGACGGCACCAAGACGGCGTTGATCGGGCCGAACGGAACTGGCAAGACGACGCTGTTCCGGATCATTTCCGGCGACCTCGTTCCGGACGAAGGCGTGATCGGCCGCTCCGGAAACATGGGCATCATGCGCCAGTTCGTCGGCCAGGTGCGGGACGACTCCACGGTCCGCGACCTGCTGGTCTCCGCCGCCCCGCCCGCACTCGCGGCCGCCGCGCGCGCCGTCGACGAGGCGGAACTGGCGATGATCGAGCACGACGACGAGCCCACCCAGATGAAATACGCGCAGGCGATCGTGGACTGGGGCGACGCCGGCGGTTACGACGTCGAGACCGTCTGGGACGAGGTTTGCATGGCCGCCCTCGGCCTGCCCTTCGACCGCGCGCAGCACCGGCCGGCGTCGAGCCTGTCCGGCGGCGAACAGAAGCGGCTGGTCCTGGAGGCGTTGTTTGCCGGACCCGACGAGCTGCTGCTGCTCGACGAGCCGGACAACTACCTTGACGTCCCGGGCAAGCGCTGGCTGGAAGCCAAGCTCAACGATTCCAAAAAGACCGTCTTCTTTATCAGCCACGACCGCGAGCTGCTGAACAACGCCGCGGGCCGCATCGTGACCCTGGAGCCCGGCATCAACGGCGCCGGCGCCTGGATCCACGGCGGCGGCTTCGGCTCCTACGTCGACGCCCGCGCTGACCGCAACGCCCGCTTCGAGGAGCTGCGTAAACGCTGGGACGAGGAGCACGTGAAGCTCAAGGAACTCGTCAACATGTACAAGAACAAGGCCGCGTTCCGCTCCGACATGGCCAACCGGTACCACGCCGCGCAGACCCGGCTGGCGAAGTTCCTCGAGGCCGGCCCGCCCGAGGCACTGCCGATCGAGCAGAACGTGCAGATGCGGCTCAAGGGCGGCCGCACGGCCAAGCGCGCCATCGTGGCCGAGAAGCTGGAGCTCACCGGGCTGATGAAGCCCTTCTCCACCGAGGTCTGGTTCGGCGACCGGGTCGGGGTGCTCGGCTCCAACGGTTCCGGCAAGAGCCACTTCCTGCGACTGCTCGCGACCGGCGGCACCGACCCGGAACGCGAGCACCTGCCCGTCTCCGATGTGGAAATCGCCGAGGTCCCGCACGAGGGCGCCGTGAAACTCGGCGCCCGGATCCGGCCCGGTTTCTTCGCCCAGACCCACGTCCGGCCCGACCTGCTCGGCAAGACCCTGCTGGAGATCCTGCACCGCGGCGACGAACACCGCTCCGGGCTGGGACGCGAGGCGGCGGCCGGGGCGCTGGACGGCTACGGCCTGGCGTCGCAGTCGGAGCAGAAGTACGAATCCCTGTCCGGCGGCCAGCAGGCCCGGTTCCAGATCCTGCTGCTGCAGCTCTCCGGCGCCACCCTGCTGCTCCTCGACGAGCCCACGGACAACCTGGACCTGCACTCGGCCGAGGCACTGGAACGCGCCATCGACCACTTCGAGGGCACGGTCCTGGCCGTCACGCACGACCGCTGGTTCGCCCGCACCTTCGACCGCTTCCTGGTTTTCGGCTCGGACGGCAAGGTCTACGAATCGGCCGAGCCGGTGTGGGACGAAAAACGCGTCGAGCGCGTCCGCTGAGGTAGAGCCAGCCGATGAAGTGATCATTTGATGATCAAATGATCACCGACTGGTATTATTTGCTCATGAACACGGATGAGCGGCATCGCTATATCGGCGAGCTCCTTCGCCACCGGGAACGCGTGAGCGTGGATGAGCTAATGGCCGCCTGCGCAGCCTCCGGCGCGACGATCCGGCGCGATCTGGACGTTCTGGCCGGTCACGGCGTCCTTCGCCGGGTCCACGGCGGGGCAGTCAGTCTGCTGCTGCAGGGCGAGAACCCCGGGTACGGGCAGCGCGAGCTGGAGGAGCACGCAGCCAAGGTGCGGATTGCCGCCGCGGTTGCGGCGATGCTCAAGGACCGTGGCCGTATCTGGCTCGACAGCGGCACGACGGCCACGGAGATCGCCCGACAGCTCCAGCAGCGCGACATGACGATCATGCCAATGTCGCTGAGGGCCGTCAGTGAACTGGCCGCAGACCAGGTCCCGGCCGGGCGCCGCCCTGAGCTCCTGTTGCCCGGCGGCAGCCTTGTTCCGGGCGAATTGTCCTTCCGCGGACCCCTGACGGAGGCAAATATCCGCTCACTGCGATTCGACACAGCCGTGGTCACCCCCTGTTCGCTGGATCTCCGGGATGGACTGCTGGCCCATGATCTCGACGACGCCGCGGTGAAGCGCGCAGGGCTGGAATCGGCAGCCAGAGTGATCGTTGCCTGCTCCGGATCCAAATGGAACGCCAGTGGCATGGCCCTGGTGGCGCCGCTGGACGCTGTGGACGCCGTCGTCACCGACAAGGCTCTCAGCTCCGACGAACTCACCCTCCTTGCCCAACACTCAGTGGAAGCAGTGATCGTATGACCAGGACCTCAACCGCCCCGCAATTGAAGGCGGCGGCCGCAGCGACCTTCCTGATCTTCGGGATCAACGGCCTCGTATTCGCCAGCTGGGCCGCCCGCATCCCCGCGGTGACCGAGATCCTGCACATCTCCTCCGGACAGATGGGAAGCCTGCTGCTGTGCGTCGCGGTCGGCTCGCTGATCGCGCTGCCGACCGCCGGGCTCGTGGTAGGCCGGCTCGGAACCGCCAACACCGTGCGCGCAGGCGGTCTGCTGGCCGCCGTGGCGGGCGCAGGGGTGGCGCTCTCGCTTGGCGCCGCAGCCGTCCCCGGTACGGCCATCTCGCTCTTCTTCCTCGGCATCGGCATCGGACTCTGGGACGTGTCCCAGAACATCGAAGGGGCCGACGTCGAACACCGGCTGGGCCGGACCATCATGCCGCAGTTCCACGCCGCGTTCAGCGGCGGCGCGTTCGTGGGCGCGCTGGTCGGCGCCGGTCTGGCGACGCTCGGCGTCGGGCTGCCGGAACACCTGCTCGCCATCACCGCCGTGGTGGCCGCCGCGACCCTGATCGCGCCGCGGTACTTCCTGCCGCACACACCGGAGCAGGCACCTGCTGCCGGCGAGGCCAGGCCGCCGCGGGCCGCTTCCGCCTGGCGGGACGGCCGCACCCTGCTGATCGGCGTCGTCGTCCTCGGCGCCACCCTGACCGAGGGCGCCGGCAACGACTGGATCGCCAAGGCCTCCGTGGACGGCCTGGGTGCCGAGCAGTCCACCGGAGCCCTGCTGTTCGCCGTCTTCGTGCTGGCGATGACGGCCATGCGTTTCTTTGGCGGCCGGGCGATCGACGTCTACGGACGGGTCGCGGTGCTGCGGGCCAGCATGGCAGCCGCCGCGGCCGGGCTGGCATTCTTCGTCTTCGCCGGCAATATCTGGCTCGCGACGGCCGGCGCGGCACTCTGGGGCGTGGGAGCGGCCCTCGCCTTTCCGATGGGCATGTCCGCCGCGGCCGACGACCCCCGGCACGCCGCGGCCCGGGTATCGGTCGTGTCCACCCTCGGCTACATCGCGTTCCTTGCCGGGCCCCCGCTGCTGGGCTACCTCGGCGACCTGACGGGGATCCGGCTGGCGTTGCTGGCTATCGGGGCGCCGATTCTGGTTGCTCTGCTGCTCGCCGGCGCCGCGAGGCCCTTGCGCGCCAGCTGAGCAGCGGCCCGGGATCCAGCACCCGGGTCAGCGCCTCATCCAGGGGGCCCGCAGTAAGGTGGGGAAATGCGAAGCATACTGGGGAAAACGCCGCACCGACTGGAGAAGCTGGACCGTCGACTGGTCCAGTCCCTCTCACGGGTTCCCGGCGGCGGCCACGACGACTTCTTCCGGCGGCTCTCCGCGGCCGCCAATAAGGGCAAGCTCTGGTTCGGGATTGCCGCGGTGATGGCGCTCTTCCCCGGCAAGACCCGGCGTGCTGCCCTGCACGGCGTGCTGGCGCAGGGTGTGGCCTCCGCGGTTACCAACCTTGTCTTCAAGACCCTGCTGCCCCGGGCCCGCCCGCTACCAGAGCACCTTCCGGTCTTCCGCTTCGTTCATCCGCAACCGAGCAGTTCCTCCATGCCTTCCGGGCACTCCGCGTCGGCCGCCGCGTTCGCCCTCGGCGTGGGGCTGGTCCGGCCGGCGCTCGGCACCGCGCTGGCACCCGTCGCCGCCGGCGTCGCCTACTCCAGGGTGCACACGGGGGCGCACTGGCCCTCGGACGTCTTCTTCGGCTCCGCGATCGGGGCGGGTGCGGCCCTCGTGACGAGGAAGTGGTGGCCGGTCCGTCCCCCGTTCCCCGCGGTTCGGCGCACCCCGGTCGGAGCTGCCGCACTGCCCGACGGCGAGGGGCTGGGCATCGCGGTCAACACGCTCGGCGGCTCATACGCCGATGAGACGGCCGAGGCCCTGCAGAAAGTATTCCCTAAGGCGTATATAAAGGAAATTGCCCCCGACGAGGATGTGGCGGCCGGAATCGAGGCGGTGGCAACCCGTCCCGGCGTCGTTGCCCTCGGAGTCTGGGGCGGAGACGGGACGGTGGGCACCGCCGCGGCGGCCGCCGTCGAGCATTCCCTGCCGCTGCTGGTGCTGCCGGGCGGAACGCTCAACCATTTCGCCCGTGACGCGGGCACCGGCACCCTGAAGGCCGCCATCGAGGCCGCCGCCAAAGGGGAGGCGGCGCGAGCGGACATCGGGCACGTGTCGGTAGAACGGGGGCTGCCGGACAGTCCGGAGAAGCTGGAGCTGTCGATGCTGAACACTGCCAGCATCGGCCTGTACCCCAACCTGGTGCGCCGGCGCGAGCAGCTCCAGCCCGCGCTGGGAAAGCCGCTGGCCGGCGTCGTCGCCATGTTCCGGACCTTCGCCGCGGGCACCCCGAGCACCCTGGTCGTGGACGGGGTGCGGCACAAGCTCTGGATCCTTTACGTCGGCCGCGGGCGCTACTACCCCCGCGACCATGCCCCGCTGGTCCGGCCGGTGCTGGACGACGGCGTGCTGGACCTGCGCATGATCACGGCGGACGAATCCTTTGCCCGGCTGCGCCTGCTCTGGTCGGTGCTGACCGGAACCGTGGCGACCTCCCGGATCACCCACCTGCGCGAAGCCAGCCGGATCCGGGTGGAACCGGGCGACACGACCATGGTGCTGGCGGTGGACGGCGAAGTCATGCCGGGCGTCCGCGCCGTCGAGTTCTCGGTCAAGCACGGCGGGCTGGTGTACTACTCCCCGCAGCCGGAGGGCTGAGCGGCGGCCATGCAGCCATTGTCCGGATTACCCTGATTCAGCCCTGAATCAACCCTTAAAGCGGCGCATTCGCGCGGCGGCGTCGGTAGCGTGGTGGGTACACAACCACACGCGACGCAAAGGAACGCTTCCATGATCGAAGCACGAGGCCTGACCAAGGTATACGGCGAAAAAACCGCCGTCGCCGGAGTCAATTTCACCGTCGAGGCGGGCCGGGTTACCGGCTTCCTAGGACCCAACGGAGCGGGCAAGTCCACCACGATGCGCATGATCATGGGACTGGACCGGCCGACGTCGGGCTCCGTCACGGTCAACGGGGTGCCGTTCAACCGGCACCACGCGCCGCTGAGGGACGTCGGTGCCCTGCTGGACGCCAAAGCCGTCCACACCGGCCGCTCGGCCTACAACCACCTGCGGGCCATGGCCGCCACGCACAGCATCCCGAAAAAACGCGTGCACGACGTCATTGAAATGACGGGTCTGGCCGAGGTCGCCAGGAAGAAGGTGGGCGGCTTTTCCCTCGGCATGGGCCAGCGCCTCGGCATCGCCGCCGCCCTGCTCGGCGACCCGCAGACGATCATCCTGGACGAGCCGGTCAACGGACTGGACCCGGAAGGCGTCGTCTGGGTCCGCAACCTGGTCAAATACCTCGCCTCCGAGGGCCGCACCGTGTTCCTGTCCAGCCACCTGATGAGCGAAATGGCGGTCACCGCGGACCATTTGATCGTGATCGGACGCGGCCGGATCATCGCCGACGCGCCGATCCAGGAGATCATCACCGGCAAGGGCCAGGGGCGCACCCGCGTCCGCACCGACCAGCCGGACCAGCTGATGCGCCTGCTGGCAGGCACCGGCGTCACCGTGCAGGTGCAGGACAACGAACTCCTCGAGGTCACCGGGCTGGAGCCCCGGCAGATCGCCCGCACCGCCCTCGACAACCACGTCATGATCTACGAACTCACCCCGCTCCGGGCCAGCCTCGAGGAGGCCTATATGGAACTGACCAAGGATGAGGTCGAATACCACTCACTGATCACCACGGGCGGCCACGCCCCCGCCCAGGCCGGAGGCAACTAAGCCATGAGCTCGACCACCCTTGAACCCAATCCCTCGAGCCGCGGGCCGCGCTCCGGCGCTGCAAACAACCAGGCAGGCGACCGGGCTGGCGACAGCCTCAGCACCGGCCCGGGCCCCAGCTTCCTGCGCGTCCTGAACTCCGAGGTCATCAAGTTCCGCACGCTGCTGTCCACCCTGATCCTGCTCGGCGCCACCATCGCCGTCATCATCGGGGTGGGAGCCCTTGCCGCCTGGGGCATCGGCCAGGCACTGCAGGCCTCCAACTCCGATCCGCAGCGCTCAGCCGCGCTGGCCGCGCAGGGCGACATCGCCGCGTCGGCGCCCAGCGCCGGCATCTCCTTCGCGCAGCTGATCCTTGGCTCACTGGCCGTCCTGATCATCAGTTCCGAGTTCACCACGGGAATGGCGCGGTCCACGTTCACCGCCGTCCCGAAGCGGATTCCGGCCTTGGCGGCCAAGCTCCTTGTTGTTGTGGTCTCCGCGTTCCTGGTCACGGCACTTTCGCTCTACCTCGCCGGCCTGGTGGCGGTTCCGATCCTGGACCAGTACGGCCACACCCTGGACGTCTCCAGCGGGCACTACTTCCGGACGCTGCTGGTCAACAGCGCCTACGTTGCCGCCGTCGCTGCGATCGGGATGGCCCTCGGCGCCCTGATCCGGAACTCCGCCGGCGGCATCATGACGCTCGTGGGAATCTTCTTCGTGCTGCCGATCGCGCTGCAAATTATCCAGGGCGACTTCGTCACGGAACTGCGCAAATTCATCCCGTCGAACACGCTGGCACCGTTGACCGCCGCCGAACACGTCCCGGACACGCTGGAAAGCTGGCAGGCCGCCCTGGTCCTTGGCGCGTGGGTGGTCATTCCGATCGTGCTGGCCGGCATCCTGCTCAAGAAGCGGGACATCTAGTCCGAAGCAGTGGTTTCAGGCACATTTCAGAATTGCCTCCCAGGCAACATCCTTTGCCTGGGAGGCTCTATGGCTGGAGGTCCGTCCCATTTTGGGGGGCGTAATCTGTGTGACTGCACAGAACTAAGCCTCTCTGCGGCGGTCTAGGGTGAAACGACATTGTGGTCCGCCGCACATCCTTGCCTGGCATCGCCGGCACTGGGGCGCGGGCCGACACCACCCACGAAGGACGGCGCTTCATGCAGGCTGACCAGCAACTCTCCAAATCCCTGAAACCCCGGCATCTGTCCATGATCGCCATCGCCGGCGTCATCGGTGCCGGCCTCTTCGTCGGCTCCGGCGCCGCCATCCAGCAGGCCGGCCCCGGCATTCTGGTGGCCTACCTGGCGGCAGGGCTCGTGGTCATCCTGGTGATGCGCATGCTCGGCGAAATGGCCGCCGCCAACCCCGAAACCGGATCGTTTTCCACCTACGCGGACAAGGCGCTGGGCCGCTGGGCGGGCTTCAGTATCGGCTGGCTCTATGCCTGGTTCTGGATCATCGTGCTCGGCATCGAAGCCACGGCCGGCGCCGCGATCATGCACCGCTGGGTTCCCGGCATCGACCAGTGGATCTGGGCGCTGGTCCTTATGGTGCTCCTCACGCTGACCAACCTGGGTTCGGTGAAGTCGTACGGCGAGTTCGAGTTCTGGTTCGCCTCCATCAAGGTCGCCGCGATTGTGCTGTTCCTGCTCTTCGGCGTCGCCGCCATCCTGGGCCTCGTCCCCGGCGTCCCCGCTCCCGGCCTGGACAACCTGACCGGCAAGGGCGGCTTCATGCCCAACGGTCCCGGCGCGGTGCTGGCCGGCATCCTGGTGGTCGTGTTCTCCTTCTTCGGCGCCGAAATCGCGACCATCGCCGCCGGCGAATCCGAGAACCCGGTCGACGCCGTCAAAAAGGCCGTCAAATCGACCGTTTGGCGCATCCTGGTGTTCTACATCGGCTCCATCGCCATTGTCGTGACCCTGCTGCCCTGGAACTCCGCCTCCGTGGCGAAGAGCCCGTACGTCGCCGTGATCGAACTCTTCGGCATCCCCGGCGCCGGCACCATCATGGACATCGTCGTGCTGACCTCGGTGCTGTCCTGCCTCAACTCCGGCCTCTACACCGCCAGCCGCATGCTCTTCTCGCTCTCCCGCCGCGGCGACGCGCCCCGCACCTGGATGCGGATCTCCAAGCGCGGCGTCCCGGCCGCCGCGGTGCTGGCCTCGACCGTCGTCGGCTTCATCACCGTGGGCCTGAACTACATCGCCCCGGACACCGTCTTCCTGTTCCTGGTCAACACCTCCGGCGCCATCGCGCTGTTCGTCTGGCTCGTCATTTCGGTCTCGCAGCTGATCCTCCGCCGCCGGATGGGCACCGCCGCCCGGGATCTGGAGCTGAAGATGTGGCTGTTCCCGTACCTGACCTGGCTCGCGATCGTCAGCATCGTCGCGCTGCTGGTGGGCATGGTGGTGCTGGACACCACCCGTGAATCGCTGCTGCTTTCGCTGGCCCTGGCCGCCGTCGTCGTGGGAATCGGTCTCTGGCGCTACCGCAGGCACGGCGCCTCCCCGGTGGCCGCATCCCAGCCCGCAGGCCTCCCCGCCGACGCCGAAACCCGCAGCGAGGATGCCCCCGCCGGCGTCGGCCGGTCCAAGTAAGCCCGCGGCGCTAGACTCGGAGCCATGCCTTCCTCCGCCACTGCTGCAGACCACATCCAGGACCTCGGCGCGTACGTCAGCGCGTCGCCGTCGAGCTTCCACGCCGTCCACGAGGCCGCCCGGCGGCTGGACGAAGCGGGGTTCACCGGCCTCGACGAACTGCAGCAGTGGCAGGGGGCCGGCGACGCCGGGTCGGCGGGGAAGTTCTACGTGATCCGCGACGGCGCCCTCATCGCCTGGGTGGTGCCCGCCGGCGCCGGACCCACCACGGGGTTCAACATCCTCGGCGCGCACACCGATTCGCCGTCCTTCAAACTCAAGCCCAAGCCCACCACCGGCAAGTTCGGCTGGCTGCAGGCCGGCGTCGAGGTCTACGGCGGTCCGCTGCTGAACTCCTGGCTGGACCGCGAACTGCAGCTTGCCGGGCGTCTGGTGATGCTGGACGGCACCCAGCACCTCACGGCCACCGGGCCGCTGCTGCGCTTCCCGCAGCTCGCCATCCACCTGGACCGGGCCGTGAACGAGGGCCTGGCCCTGGACAAGCAGCAGCACATGAATCCGGTCTTCGGCCTCGGCGATCCGGCCGGCGAGGACCTGCTCGGCCTCCTCGCCGAGCGGGTTTCCGGTGCCACCGTGGATCCCGCGCAGATCGGCGGTTACGACGTTGTCATCGCGGACACGCAGGCCCCGGCGGTGTTCGGCGCCAAGGGTGAATTTTTCGCCTCCGGCCGGCTCGACAACCTCTCCGCCACGCACGCCGGCCTCACCGCGCTGATCGCGCACGCCGCCGGTGAGGTGCCGGCGGACGGGCCTATCGCCGTGCTGGCCGCCTTCGACCACGAGGAAATCGGCTCCGCCTCGCGCTCCGGTGCCTGCGGCCCGGTCCTCGAGGACATCCTGGTCCGCATCTCCGACGGGCTGGGCGCGACGGCGAGCCAGCGGCGGCAGGCGTTCGCGGCGTCGTTCTGTGTTTCCGCCGACGCCGGCCACGCCGTGCACCCCAACTATGCCGAACGCCACGACCCGGCCAACCGCCCGGCCCTGAACGGCGGACCGCTGTTGAAGATCAACGCCAACCAGCGCTACGCCACGGACGCCGCCGGGGCAGCGCTGTGGGCCAGGCTGTGCACCGATGCCGGGATCCCGTACCAGGAGTTCGTCTCCAATAACGTGATGCCCTGCGGTTCGACAATCGGCCCGCTGACGGCCACCCGGCTCGGGATCAGGACGGTCGACGTCGGCGTCCCGTTGCTGTCGATGCACTCGGCACGCGAGCTGTGCGGCGTCGAGGACCCGCACCGGCTGGCGACAGTCACGGAACTGTTCTTCCGCACCGCCTCCCAGCCGGCTGCCTAGGACCCGGCGAGGCCAATCACGAGGTTGACGGTGGCGGCAAGGATGACGGTGCCGAACAGGTAGGACAACAGGCTGTGTTTGAGCGCCTCGGCCCGGATTGCATGGTTTTCCAGGGCAGTGTCCGACACCTGGTAGGTCATCCCGAGGCTGGTGGCGAGGTACGCGAAGTCGGTGTACTGCGGCGGCTCGGCCTGGTTGAAGTTGATGCCGCCCACCGCTGCCCCGGCCCGAAGCTCGGTGCTGTAGTAGAGGCCGGCATAGCGGACCGTGAAGAGTGTCTGCACGAGCATCCACGACAGTGCAACGGAGGCCAGCGCCAGCAGGCCGCTGCCAAGCCGCGATCCGCCGTTGTTGCTGTGCGAGTCGAGGACGACGGCGGCCACAGCCGCCAGGCTGGCGACGTTGGCGGCGAGGATCATCAGATCCGTGACGCTCCGGGACGGATCCTCCAAGGTGGCGTGGGCACGTGTATCGGCGGCGTCCAGCGGACCGATCACAATCCAGACCCAGAGCACGTAGGTGAGGGCGGCACTGCTCCAGGCGATCGCCGGGGCTTCCACCCAGTGTCCGGAGAGCCCCGACGCTGTGGCGGCGAGCAGTCCTGCCAGCACCATCACAGCAAACCGCAGCCGGCTGCGGTGGACGGGGGATGCGAGGGAACGGGGCGCGGAACCGGTGCTCATTCCCCGATCATGGCACAAGCGCCCATGCGGTTATCCACAGCGCCGCCGGGGAGCTTCCACCGACGGCGCGACGAGTCTAGGGTGGCGGGACAGGAAATCGCGGAAACTGCCCCGGATGCACTAAGCTATTGAAGTCTGTGCTGCGCCCTGCCTCCGTTCCGGGGGCGATGCGCCGCGCAAGCACCGCAAATGAACCTCCTGTTACGGAAATGCCGTAACCGCTTAGCCCAAAGGAGGTGGGTTCACATATGCGTCCTTACGAATTGATGGTAATCATCGACCCCGAGGTCGAAGAGCGTACCGTTGAGCCAACGCTTCAGAAGTTCCTGAACGTCATCACGACCGATGGTGGAACCATCGAAAAGGTTGACATCTGGGGCCGTCGTCGCCTGGCTTACGAAATCCAGAAGAAGTCCGAAGGTATCTACGCCGTGGTGAACTTCACCGCTGAGCCGGCTACCGCCAAGGAACTTGACCGCCAGCTGAGTCTCAATGAGACCATCATGCGCACCAAGATCACCCGCCCCGAAGAGCAGAAGGTTGTTGCTGAGTAATTCAGCTCTACCCTTCAATCTTTAACCCCGCAGGAACGAACAAGGAGGACGTAGATGGCAGGCGAAACCACTATTACGGTCATCGGTAATCTCACCAATGACCCCGAACTGAGGTTCACACCGTCAGGTTCGGCAGTAGCGAACTTCACCATCGCTTCTACGCCCCGCACTTTCGACCGCCAGTCCAATGAGTGGAAGGACGGGGAAACCCTGTTCCTCCGCGCATCGGTATGGCGCGAAGCAGCCGAGAACGTCGCTGAGTCCCTCACCAAGGGCATGCGCGTCATCGTTTCCGGCCGCCTGAAGAGCCGTTCCTACGAAACCAAGGAAGGCGAGAAGCGCACCGTTATCGAGCTTGAGGTCGACGAGATCGGCCCCAGCCTGCGCTACGCCAACGCCAAGGTCAACCGCACCCAGCGCTCCGGCGGACAGGGTGGTCAGGGTGGCTTCGGCGGCGGCAACAGCGGCGGTAACAGCGGCGGTTTCGGTGGCAACTCTGGTGGAAACCAGGGCGGCAACTCCGGCGGAACCTGGGGCGGCAACCAGCCCGCAGCGCAGGACGACCCCTGGGCAACGCCCGGGGTCAGCAATGCAGGCGGCTGGGGCAACGGCCCGGATTCCGAACCTCCCTTCTAAACAACATCTAAGGTCCGACGTCGTGACCCGCGAGGCAGCCGCACGGCAGCCCCGCGATGACCGCCGCGGATCACCACCATCCCGTGGATCAATATCCACGGGCTCCATCGAATAGGAGCTCCACGATGGCTAAGGCTGAACTCCGTAAGCCCAAACCAAAGTCCAACCCCTTGAAGGCCGCTGACATCACTGTCATCGACTACAAGGACGTAGCATTGCTGCGCAAGTTCATCTCCGACCGCGGAAAGATCCGCGCCCGTCGCGTCACCGGCGTCACGGTGCAGGAACAGCGCAAGATCGCACAGGCAATCAAGAACGCCCGCGAAGTTGCTCTGCTGCCTTACTCCGGCGCTGGCCGCGGCTAAGGAAGGGATTAACTAACATGGCAAAGCTCATTCTGACCCACGAAGTAACCGGTCTCGGTGCTGCTGGCGACGTTGTCGAGGTCAAGGACGGTTACGCACGTAACTTCCTGCTGCCCCGCAACTTCGCCCTGACCTGGTCCAAGGGCGGCGAGAAGCAGGTTGAGTCCATCAAGGCTGCCCGCGCCGCTCGCGAGCACGCTTCCCTGGAAGACGCTCAGAAGCAGGCCGCAGCACTGCAGGCCAAGCCGGTCAAGCTCGTTGTCAAGGCTGGCGAGACCGGACGCCTGTTCGGCACCGTCAAGCAGGGCGACGTGGCGGACGCTGTTGAGGCCGCCGGCCTCGGCCGCATCGACAAGCGCAAGGTTGAACTGCCGGCTCACATCAAGTCGACCGGTTCCTACCAGGCCAACGTCCGTCTGCACGACGACGTTTCCGCTGTGATCGAACTCGACGTAGTTGCAGGCAAGTAGTCTTTTCGACTAACTGAACTGCCGGGAGGCCCCCGCGTCCGGATTCCTTTGGGAAGCCGGACGCGGGGGCCTTCTGCGTTGCCAGCCCGGCGGGGTGCCGGTGATAGCCTTCGGCAGTGACTCCGACTACCGCACCCCGTCTCCGCCCCTTCACCCAGGTGGACGTCTTCAGCGCCGAACCGTACCGCGGGAATCCGCTGGCCGTCGTCCTCGACGCCGGGGACCTCGACGCCGACGCCATGCAGAGGTTTGCCAACTGGACCAACCTCTCCGAGACCACGTTCCTGCTGCCGCCCACGCACCTCGACGCCGACTACCGGGTGCGGATCTTCACCGGCAGCGAAGAGTTTCCCTTCGCCGGCCATCCCACCCTCGGCTCGGCCCATGCCTGGCTCGAGGCGGGCGGAGTCCCGCTGCACGACGGAATCCTGGTCCAGGAATGCGCGGCCGGGCTGGTACGGGTCAAGCGCGACGGCGGCCGCCTGGCCTTTGCCGCCCCGCCGCTGACCCGCTCCGGACCGGTGGCCGAGACGGACCTCGCCCGCATCGCGGCCGGCTTGCAGATGCCCCGGGAGGCGCTCCTGGACTCGTCCTGGCTCGTCAACGGCCCGGAATGGATCGGAGTGCTGCTGGACTCCGCGGAGCAGGTGTTGGCCATCCGGCCCGACTTCGCCGCAATGGCCGGACTCAAGGTAGGCGTGATCGGCCCCCATCCCGCCGGATCCGAGGTCGGCTTTGAGGTACGCACCTTCATCCCCGGAGACGCGGCCGCGGAAGACCCGGTCACGGGCAGCTTCAACGCCGGTGCGGCCCAGTGGCTGATCGGAGCCGGCCGGGCGCCGGAGTCCTACCTTGCGGCCCAAGGGACCGTGCTGGGCCGCGCCGGCCGGGTCTACATCGAGACGACGGGGGACGACGTCTGGGTCGGCGGGAACTCGATGAGCTGCATCGAGGGATTTGTCCTGCTCTAAGTGGCGCGGGGAGCCGTCGTTGCTCTGTCAGATATGGCTGCTATTCGGCGGTCAAAAGGACCCGAAGTGACAGAGCAGCGGGGGAGGGAATAAAGGGGGCCGGCCGACCCTTCTACAGGTAGATGCAAATGCATATAGTTACCGAAACCGTGGACCAGCTACAGGAGCACACCGTGGAAAGCCGCCGCATTACCGTTATCTCCGCCGGACTCGGCGTCCCGTCGTCGAGCCGCCTGCTCGCAGACCAACTGGCGGCCTCCGCTGAACGCCAGCTCGCAGCGGCCGGCTACTCCGTGAGCGTCGACGTCGTGGAACTGCGCGACCTGGCCGTTGAGATCGCCAACAACTTCGTGACCGGCTACGCCGCGCCGCGCCTGGCGGAGGTGATCGCCGGGGTGGAGGCCTCGGACGGCATCATCGCGGTCAGCCCGGTCTTCAGTGCGTCGTACAGCGGGCTGTTCAAGTCGTTCATCGATGTGCTGGATCCCAAGGCGCTGGACGGCAAGGCCGCCCTGCTGGGCGCCACGGGCGGCACCGACCGGCACCAGATGGTGCTGGACTACGCCATGCGTCCGCTCTTCAGCTACCTCCGCACCCGGATCGCGGCCACCGGCGTCTTCGCAGGCCCGCAGGACTGGGGAACAAGCGGCGACGGCGGCTCACCGCTTTCCGCGAGGATTGAGCGGGCGGCAGGGGAGTTCACCGGCCTGCTCGAAGGAGCGCAGCCGCGCCCGCAGCAGGCGCCGCTGGAGTCGCTGCCGTTCGAGCAGCTGCTCGCCGGGATCTCCGGCCGCAACTGAACTTATTCGGCGCGCCGTTCGTTGTTCGGGACATGAAATGTCCTGTGGATTCCGTAGACCTGGTAATGAGCGAACGAAGCGGCGTGGAGATCGACTACTGCCCGCAGTGCCGCGGAGTGTGGCTGGACCGCGGCGAGCTCGACAAGATCATCGACCGTGCGGCGGAGGGCTTCGGCGCCTCCGCCCCGTCTCCTCCAGCCGCACCGCCGGCGGCGGCACCGACTCCCCCGGGACACATCCCGCCGCCGCTCTACGCCCCGGAACCGCGCCGGGACGACCGCCGACCGGATGACCGGCGCTTTGACGACCGCCGCCATGACGAACGCCGGGACCGGCCCCGCTACGAGCAGCCGCGCTACGACGACCGACGCCGGCCCAAGAAGAAGGAGGGCTGGCTGGGGGAGCTGTTCGACTTCTAGCGTCCGCCGCCGCCCCTCACTCCTCAAGCAGTGCGATGAACTCCTGGGCCTGCTTGAGGGAGATGTCCGAGTGCCGGGTCAGCGCGGCCGCTGCTGCCTCGGTGTCGCCGCTCTTGGCCAGAGTGCGGATCCGGCCGTAAATCTCGTCGTTGAGCATATTGCTACTGACCTCGCGGGTGACGTCGCCCTTGCTGGCGATCGCCCGGTAACGGTAGGGAAAGCGCTGCGGTGCGTCCTCGTCGTCGTCGTGGGCGGGCTGCTCGGGCGCCTGCCGGGGACGGTAGGGCTGGGGGTGGGCCGCCAGGGCGCCCACCGCGTCCCGGGAAGCCCGGAGGCCCTCGCCGGTGGCTTCCAAGTACAGCTTGATGGCCGCCATCGCCTGACCCTGGGCAATCAGGGCGTATAGGCGCCGGTGCTGCTCCTGATCCAGCCGCTCGGCGGCAGTGCGGGCGAGCTCCGCT
Source organism: Arthrobacter sp. 10T419 (assembly GCF_056394105.1). NCBI lineage: Bacteria > Bacillati > Actinomycetota > Actinomycetes > Micrococcales > Micrococcaceae > Arthrobacter > Arthrobacter sp. 10T419. Next base: position 509,100 of record NZ_JBFTHF010000003.1, read on the forward strand.
GAGTTGCGGACGGGCTGCGGCGACGCGTCCTGCGGAGTTTGCGGCCGACGGCGCCCGATCGCACGTGCGGCAACTGCGACGCCGAGGCCCACGAGAACGAGGATCAGGATGGGGACTAGCAGGGCTTCCATGGACTACAGCCGATCTACGTAATTCTTGGCGGTCAAAAGATCTGAGTGGGTGGCCTGCCTCAGCAGCTTGATGGCTTGGACCTTGTGGCCGGACCGGGCCAGGGCCTGGAGCTGCAGCGTGAACTGGGGATTCAGCTGGCCGCCGGGCAGGACCGCGCCGGGGTAGCCCGGCTGCGTCCTGTCGCTAAAGGGGCCCCGGCCGCCTTGCAGGGCCGCGCGGGCGTGCTCAGCCTGCTGCGACTGCTGCTGTTCGTTCTGGCTGGGGCGGGTCGCGGCATCCACCCGGGCGCGGGCCGCTGTGGCAGCCTTCACCTGGGCCTCGTAGTGGGCGCGGGAGCGCATGGCCAATTCCAGCTGGTAGCGCTCCGCGTCGGAGATACCGAAATTACGCGGCTTCAATGCCGCGGCGACTGCCCACAGCACGCCCGCGAGGATGAGGGCAGGCAGTATGACTATCAAGACATCGCCCATGGCCACAGCTTATGCCAGATAGCAGTTATCCACAGCATATTCGAGGTGTCGCATACAGGCCGTGCCCACGAGCGTCAATTTGCCGGCGTCCGGGTGACAAGCATCACAGAATTCGCATATTTGACCACTCCTGTGGCCCATGCGGCCAGCCGCTATCCCCAGCCGCCAGCCGCAAGCTGTGGATGAAGCTTGGCGAAAATAGTTTTTCATCCACAAGTAAAAACGGGTGTTTCCGCAGGTCAGGTAGCTATTACGGGTGAAAGAATTCTTCTATCCACAGGGGTTCCCACAGGCTGTGCACAAGCACGGGCCAGTAGTCCACAAGTTATCCACAGGAACGCCGGCTGGGCGGGTTGGTGCGGGCCCGATCGGGGGATAACGTAGCGGGAGACCAGGTTGTCGGCACCGAAATCCGGCCCCGGCCGCAGGCCACCGCCGCAAGCTGCATTCCGGCGGCGCAGCGGTAGACCCTGCGGCCGAACCGCGGCGGTCCGACGTGGTGGACGAGGCGGGTTTTGGATGAGGCGGTTATGCATAAGGCGGTCAGCGGCCCCGCAAGCTACCGCCGGTGCCGCTCCGCAGGACTGCCGCAGCCCGGGTGCCAGACAAAGTGTCGGAGCCTGCTGCTAGTAATGAACCGGTGGAGGCCTGCCGGATCAACGCCATGGCATCACAACACGGCACCACAACACGGCATCACAACACGCACCACAACACGCACTACAACAGATGGCCTAAGCGCCGCCGGCGAATAGCATTCCGCCGGCACACAATGAAGGACGGCAGTTTTGTCAGTTACGCATCTGGACTCGGTCGAGGGCACTCGGGGAGCCGAAGGCAGCCGCAAGCCGCCGCAGGACATCCCCGCGGAGCAGTCCGTGCTGGGCGGCATGATGCTGTCCAAGGATGCCATTGCGGACGTCGTGGAGATCCTCCGCGGCCAGGACTTTTACCGCCCGGCGCACGAAACCATCTACGAAGCGATCATCGACCTGTACGGCCGCGGTGAACCCGCCGATGCCGTCACCGTCTCGGACGAGCTGACCAAGCGCGGCGAAATCAACCGGATCGGCGGCCCGGCCTACCTGCACGAGCTAATCCAGACCGTACCCACCGCCGCGAACGCCGGCTACTACGCCGAAATCGTGGCCGAACGGGCCGTCCTGCGCCGCCTGGTCAACGCCGGCACCAAGATCGTTCAGCTCGGCTACGGGCAGGACGGCGAGGTGGAGGACCTGGTCAACCAGGCCCAGGCCGAGGTCTACGCCGTGGCCGAACGACGTACCGCCGAGGACTACGTCGTCCTCAAGGACGTGATGGAATCCACCGTGGATGAAATCGAAGCGTCCGGGCACCGTGGCGAAGGCATGGTTGGTGTCCCCACCGGTTTCTACGAACTCGACGAGTTGACCCACGGCCTGCACCCCGGCCAGATGATCGTCATCGCCGCGCGCCCCGCCGTGGGTAAATCCACCTTCGCACTGGACTTCGCCCGTTCCGCGGCGATCAAGAACAACCTCGCCACCGTCATGTTCTCCCTGGAAATGGGGCGGAACGAGATCGCGATGCGTCTGCTGTCCGCGGAGGCCACGATCGGGCTGCAGGATCTGCGCAAGGGCACCATCAAGGACGAGCAGTGGTCCAAGATCGCCACCACCATGGGCCGGATGAACGACGCTCCGCTGTTCATCGACGACAGCCCCAACATGTCCCTGATGGAAATCCGCGCCAAGTGCCGCCGGCTGAAGCAGCAACACGACCTCAAGCTGGTCATCCTCGACTACCTGCAGCTCATGAGCTCGGGCAAGAAGGTCGAATCGCGCCAGCAGGAAGTCTCGGAGTTCTCCCGCGCCCTGAAGCTGCTGGCCAAGGAACTCCAGGTCCCGGTGATCGCGCTCTCGCAGCTGAACCGTGGCTCCGAGCAGCGCCAGGACAAGCGCCCCATGGTCTCCGACCTCCGAGAGTCCGGTTCCATCGAGCAGGACGCCGACATGGTCATCCTGCTGCACCGCGAAGACGTCTACGACAAGGAGTCTCCGCGCGCCGGCGAAGCCGACATCCTCATCGCCAAGCACCGTAACGGTCCCACCAAGGACATCGTGGTCGCATTCCAGGGCCACTACTCCCGCTTCGCCAACATGGCGGGCGACGCAGGCGGCGGGGGCTTCTAGGGCAGCGCCTTCGGGAGCAGGTGGTTGGGCAGTCGGTTTCCGGGTGCCCGGCCCCGGATCTCGAGCAGCGCCCGGGCATGGGCGTGCAGGCGCTTGTCCTCCTCGGACACCGGAACCCACTGCGGGATCGGGACCGAGGTTCCGCTCTCGTCGCGGGCCACCATGACGGTCAGGCAGTACGTGGTGAGGTTCAGTTCGTGCCCTTTGGGATCCCCGGAGCGGACATGGACGGCTATGTGCATGCCCTTTGTTCCCGTGTAGACCAGCCGGGCCTCCACCTCCACCAGGTGACCGATCAGCAGCGGCCGGTAGAACCGCACGCCGCCGGAGAAGACCGCCACTGTGTCCTTCCCGCAGTAGCGTGAGGCACAAACGTAGGCCGCCTCATCGATCCACTTCATGACGATTCCGCCGTGGACCTTGCCGCCCCAATTCACATCCGTGGGGGCGGCCATGAACCGCAGCGTGACGCGTTCGGCGGTTCCGGCGTCGGTGTACTCCTGGCCGCTCATGGCTTCGACGATGTCCTCGCGGACCTTGATCCGGGCCAGCGCATGCTCGCGCTGCTCAATTTCCGCCGGCGTCGTCGGTTCGAACTGCGGCACCGGAATCGGCTTGCCGTCCTCGCCCACCGCTACGAAGATCACCATGCACTGGCTGCGCATCGTGGCCGGCCCGCCCTTGGGATCGCCGGAGGAGACCACGGTGCGGATGTGCATCGAGGACCGGCCGGTGTAGACGATGGTTGCGGTAACTTCGACCATGTCGCCGCTGTTGACAGGATCCGCGAAGTGGATATTTCCCACATAGGCGGTCACGCAGTAGGACTTCGCCCAGCCGACGGCGGCGGCATAGGCAGCCTTGTCCACCCACTCCAGGACCGTGCCCGCGTCCACCGAGCCGCTGTGGCCCACGTCCGTGGGGGCGGCCAGGAAGCGCAGGGTGACGGCGTTGGCGGAAATCTCGCTCATGGAAGCGAGTGTACTGACGGTCCGCCGAACCGTCGCCGGCGCCCGACACAAACCCGGCTCCGGCCGCCACAGACGCCGCCACGGGCGCCGCCACAGACGCCGCTGTCAGTACAGCGCCGGCGGCCGGGGACAACGGCGGGCGGCCACCAAGAAGTGACCGCCCGCCGTCGAACGCTGTTACTGCTGCCGCACCTAGGCCAAGGCGCTGAGCCTGGAGCCGGTGCGGCCGAAGACGGCCCCATCCACAGAGACCCTGCCAGCACCTACGAGCGCCACGGCCAGGGCCGCGGCGGCCAGGATCAGCACCAGCTCATAGCCACCCGCAGCTACAAATATTCCCGCCGAGGCATGAACCAGGAAGAGGGCGCCCAGCATATCGACCGCCAGCAGCAGGGCGAACACGCGGGTGAGCACGCCGAGGATCAACGCAATGCCGCCGGCCAGCTCCAGCGTGGCGACGGCCGGTGCGACAAGGTTGGCGGCCGGGACGCCCATCTGGGCAAACGCGGCTTGGGTTCCCGGGATGGTGAACTCGCTGAATTTCTGCCAGCCATGGGCGGCAAAGAGGAATCCGGTGACGACGCGCAGGATGATGCGGGCAGTGGTGGTGAGCGTGGGCTGGTTCATGGAAATACCGTTCTAACGTCTGGCAGGGGGCTGCAGGAGATGGCAGCCCGCACAGGTTTAGTTGAAGATTCAACTTCAAGTGTTCCGGCGCATAGTTGAGATGTCAACTAATGCGAAGCCGTGCGACGCCGCTAGGGTGGTTCCGTGCCCGCCTCCGCCCCGACTCCCGCAACACTTCCGCCGCCGGCAACCCGGCGTCGGGAAATCCTCCGCCTGGCCGTGCCGGCCTTCGGGGCGCTGATCGCCGAGCCGCTCTTCCTGCTCGCGGACTCCGCGATCGTGGGGCACCTGGGCGTGGCCCAGCTTGCCGGCGTGGGACTGGCCTCGGCGGTGCTGCATACCGCGGTGGGGCTGATGGTGTTCCTCGCCTATTCCACAACCCCCGCCGTCGCGCGCGCGATCGGCAACGGCCAGCTGCCCAGGGCACTCGCGGCCGGGCGTGATGGAGTCTGGCTCGCGCTGCTGCTGGGCGTCGGACTCGCCGCGGCTGGGTTCTTCGCCGCCGAACCTCTTCTGGACCTGATGGGCGCCCGCGGCGAGGTGCGATCCTTTGCCGTGGATTACCTGCGCTGGTCCATGCCGGGCCTGGTGGCCATGCTGCTCATCTTCGCGGGTACCGGAGTGCTGCGGGGCCTGCAGGACACCCGGACTCCGCTGGTCGTGGCGGCCGCCGGCTTCACCGTAAACATCGTGCTGAACCTCTTCCTGGTCTATGGGCTGCAGCTCTCCGTCACCGGGTCTGCCCTGGGCACCAGCATTGCCCAGTGGGCCATGGCCCTGGTCTACGTCGTGATGGTGCAGCGCAATGCCCGCAACCACGGGGTGACTCTGATCCCCGACTGGCGCGGCATCCGGTCCCTGGCCAGGGTGGGGTCATGGCTGATGCTGCGGACGCTCAGCCTGCGCATCGCGATCCTCGCCACGGTGGTGGTCGCCACGGCCCAGGGGCCGGTGAACCTCGCCGCCCACCAGCTCGCGATGACCGTCTTCACCTTCCTGGCCTTTGCCCTAGACGCCCTCGCGATCGCCGCCCAGGCCCTGATCGGCAAGGAACTCGGCGCCTCCCGCCCGGCGGCGGTGCGCGAGCTCACTGGAACCATGGTCCGCTGGGGGCTCGGCTTCGGGGTGCTGACCGGACTCCTGCTGGCCGCCGCGGCGCCGTGGGCGGGGCAGCTGTTCACCCCCGACGCCGGGGTCCGGTCGGCCCTCACGCTCGCCCTTTGGGTGCTGGCCGCCGGGCAGCCGATCGCGGGCTATGTTTTTGTCCTTGACGGTGTGCTGATCGGCGCCGGGGACGCGCGGTACCTGGCGATTGCCGGCGTCGTGAATCTTGCCGTCTACCTGCCGCTGCTGCTGGCGGTCCGGCTGTCCGGGACCGCCGGCGGTGCGGCGCTGCTCTGGCTCTGGGCGGCCTTCTCGCTGGGCTACATGCTGGCCCGCGCCGTCACCCTCGGGCTGCGGGCGCGCACGGACCGGTGGATGCTGCTCGGCGCCCACGGAGGCACCCACTAAACTGGGCAGGTGACTTTCCCCGCAGACCCCCAAGCCTCGACTGACCTGCCCGCCGCCCCGGACGTGTGGAAGCCCGTGCTGCTCCGGGCCGCCATCGCGCTGGCGTTCGGCGCCGTGACGGTTTTCTGGGCAGCGCCCCCTGTTGCCGGCATGGGCTGGGCCGGGGGCCTTTATCTGCTCGCCACCGGGCTGGTGCTGCTCTGGAGCGTCAAGAAAACCGGTTTGCAGCACGGAGGCCGGACTGCCAAGGTCCTGGCCGCCGCGGGGGCCGTCCTGACCGGAACCGGCGCAGCCGTGGCACTGCTCCCCGGCAACCTGGTGTTCGGCATCATCGGCGCCCTCGGCCTGGGTCTCGCTGGCGCCGCGGAGCTCTACCTGGGCATGGCCGAGCGCCGCCGCTCCGTCCTGGCACGGGACTGGACCGCCGCCGGAGTGATCGGGTTGGGCGCCGCCGTGGCGCTGCCGTTCTTCATTGACCTCGGCCCGCACGCGCTGCTCGGCGTGGCCGGCGGAGGCGCGATCATCAGCGGGGTGCTGTGGACCCTGGCCGGGCTGACCCTGCGCCATGATGCGCGGGACGTATCCGCCGAGGCCGTAAACTAGTAGGAACAGGTTCTACCTTGCGTAGAACAACCGCAGTATCACGACTGCCACGCCAAGCCGGCGTTGGCGGCAGGAGGAAAGCACCTTGGCAGAACAGAATTCAGGAGAACGCCGCAGCCTGCGGACTTCGGTCAAGGGTCCTCTTATGTTCTCCGCGTTCTGGGCAGTGCTGGCCTTCTTCGCCGTCCTGATCTTCGCCTCCGGGGGCAGCGCCAAGGCCCCCCGCTTCGATTTGGCCTTTACCGGCGCCGGCATCGCCTTCATCGTGACCCTCGTGATTGCGGCCATGCTCTCGATGAGCTACAAGGACAACGCCGAGCACCTCGGCAAGGGCTCCGGCGTCAACCTGAGCTCCAGGAAGCCGGCCTCGTCCTTCGGCGGACACGCCGCCGAGCCGTCCCCCGACGCCGACGAGCGCGGCGACATCCGCTAGGACGCCGCTTTCCGCGCCCGGTAGGCCGCGACGTGTGCGCGGTTGGCGCAGTTTCCGGTATCGCAGTAGCGCTTGGAACGGTTCCGGCTGAGGTCCAGCACGACGGCGTCGCAGTCGTCCGCGGCGCAGACCAGCATCCGGTCCATTTCCTTGCTGCGGATCACATCCACCAGCGCCATCGCGGCCTCGGTGCTCATCCTGTCGGCCAGCGGCGCCTCGGGTGTGGTCGCGTGCAGATGCCAGTCCCAGCCGTCGTGCTTCATCAGCTGCGGCAAAGCGTGGGCCTCGCGCAGCAGGCGGTTGACGGTGTCCACGGCGGTGCCCTCATCCGCCAGCCACAGCTCGGCGAGTTCGCCGCGCAGCCGGTGCACGCTGGCCAGCTCGGCGGCATCCTGGGTCCGGGAACCGCTGAAGCCCTCGGCGGTGAGGAAGCGGTCCAGGTCCGCGACGGTGGCCAGTCTTTCCTCCCCGTTCGCCGCCGTGTTGATCAGGCCGACCACCGAGCGCAGCGCAACCTCTGTGTCAGGTGCAAAAACCATCTTGACTCCTTACGTCGCCCGGGCGTACTGTCATGACCATAACCCAACTTTACTCCTGACAGGAGGCAGCCCGTGTCTGCCGCACGCCGCCCCGCCGGGGCTCCGGCCAAGAACCGCCCACAGCTCCGCCCCGCCGATAAGCCGACGCCGGACGCTCCGGGCTTCCTGGCCTCGGGCTTGGGGGTGGCCCTGTTTTCCTCGGCGGTGTTCGGTCTTTCCGGCTCCTTCGCTAAGGCGCTGTTGGAGACCGGCTGGACGCCGGGCGCCGCGGTCACCGCCCGGCTCACCGGAGCCGCGCTGGTCCTGGCCGTCCCGGCCGTTCTCGCCCTGCGCGGCCGCTGGCACCAGCTCCGCGACAACTGGCTCACCGTGCTGTTGTTTGGCCTGATCGGTGTCGCCGCCTGCCAGCTGTTCTACTTCAATGCCGTCGCCCGGCTTTCGGTGGGCGTCGCACTCCTGCTCGAGTACCTCGCCCCGGTGATCATTGTGCTGTGGCTCTGGGCGGCGAGCCGGAAACGGCCGCGGCCCCTCACTGTGGCAGGAACGTTGCTTTCCCTCGCCGGCCTGGTCCTGGTCCTCGATCTGACCGGGGCGGTAAAGATCGACGTGGTCGGCGTGTTGTGGGGCATCGCGGCCGCCGTCTGCCTGGCTATCTACTTCTTCATCACGGCCAAAGAGAATGACACGCTGCCGCCGATCGTGCTGGCCTCCGGCGGCCTGATGGTGGGTGCGCTGGTCATGTGGCTGGCGGCGGCCACGGGGCTGCTGCCGATGGTGGCCAGCACGGCCGACACCAGGCTCGGAGCCTGGGTCACGCCCTGGTGGGTGCCGCTGCTCGGGCTGGTGATTCTTGCCACCGTGCTCGCCTACGTCTCCGGCGTCGTGGCCGCACGGGCGCTCGGTTCGAAGGTGGCATCCTTCGTCTCGCTCACCGAGGTGCTGTTCGCCGTCATCTGGGCCTGGCTGCTCCTGGGCGAACTCCCGGGCCCCGTCCAGCTCCTGGGCGGCCTGCTGATTGTCGGCGGCGTGGTGCTGGTCCGGCTGGACGAACTGCGCGTCCCCGCCCGGCTGCCCGCCGAACTCGACCACGCCAACGACGTCGAGCCGGTTCCCTGAGGGACGGGTCCGGCTGCCAAGCGAACCGCTTTAAACGAACAGCCCGGACGCGGTTGCGTCCGGGCTGGCCTGGAGAGGGTTCCGGCTAGCGCGAGGAGGCGCTTTCCTGCTCGGTGGCGTTGCGGTTGGCCTGCTGGCTGGCCTGCTGCAGCGCCTGGGACACCCGGGTGAGGGCGGCAACGTGCTCGCCGTTCCACTCGTTGCGGAACTTCTCCGCGTCCGGTCCCAGCCACTGGGTACCGGCCAGGACCTTGGTCAGCATCGACCTCTGGTTGTCGATCTCCTGAGAACCGGCCTGCAGCTTCGTCCCAAGAGTCTTGAGCTG